>DATICE010000185.1:0-8717 GCA_035456985.1 Burkholderiales bacterium
TGGTGTTTCTCGGGGCGGGTCTTATCGCCGCGAGCCTTCTCATCATGGTGGGGCTCCTCACCGACCGCGCCGCGATGGTCGCGGTGATGCCGGCGGAGGCCTGGTTTGTGCTCGCGGCGCTGCTCTCCCCGGTCGGCTATGTCATCCAGGACGTCGTCGCAGACGCGATGACCGTGGAGGCCGTGCCGCGCGTGGACGAGAACGGCAGGCCCATCCCCCAGGAAGCCCGCAAGCTGATGAACACCACGATGCAGACGCTGGGGCGCGTCGCGTTGATCGGCGGCCTCGCGCTGGTGGCCGCGATCAATCTCTATCTCTTCACGGGCGTCGAGAGGCTGTCGGAGGCCGAGAAGATCGCGGTCTACCGCCAGATCTACCTGACGGCACTGGTGATCCCGTTCGTCTCAGTCGCTGGTGTCGCGCTGGCGTGGCTGCTGTGGCACAGAGACCTGCGCCGCCTGGTCGCGCAAGGCGTGGACCGGGCGCAGGCGCGCCGGCTCCTCGGCGCGCCCGGGGAACCCCCCGCGCCGAACTGGTGGATCCTCGGCGGCAGCCTGCTCTTTGTCGTATTCACTCTCGGCTTGGGACTGGGCAACTTCGCCTACAACCAGGAAGTGATTTTCACGGGGTCGCTCGCGATCGTCCTGTTCCTCATCGCGAAGCTCACGCGCGAGCTCGAGCCGGAGGCGCGCGCGACCCTGATCGGCACGGCGGCCGTCATCTTCGTTTTCCGCGCGATTCCCGGCCCGGGCGAGGGTGTGACCTGGTGGATGATCGACGTCCTGAAATTCGACCAGCGCTTCCTCGCGGTGCTCTCGCTCATCGCGAGCGTGCTGACGCTGTTCGGAATGTTCATCTTCCGCCGCTTCATGGCCGTGCGCTCGATCGCTTACGTGGTGGGCTTTCTGACCATCGTCGGCATGGTGCTGTCCCTGCCCATCGTCGGGCTCTACTACGGGCTCCACCACTGGACGGCCTCGATCACGGGCGGCGTGGTGGACGCGCGCTTCATCGTGCTCGTCAATACGGCGCTCGAGTCGCCCCTCGGCCAGATCGCGATGATCCCGATGCTCGCCTGGATCGCGAACTCGGCGCCGCGGAACCTCAAGGCCACCTACTTCGCGATCATGGCCTCGTTCACCAATCTCGCGCTGTCCGCCTCCCAGCTCGGCACGAAGTATCTCAACCAGCTCTACACCGTGAGCCGCGAGGTCAAGGACTCCGCGACTGGCGCCGTGCAAACTGCCGCCGACTACGGGCAGCTTGGCGAGCTGCTGATCGTTCAGGTCGCCATCGCGCTGCTGCTGCCCTTCGCCGCGATTCTGGTCGTGCGTGCGAGCGGCCTGCGCTGGGCGTGAAAGATCGCAGCCGCTGACCGGGTCCTGTCGGAACGGCCGGCACCTTCCCGATTCTCCCGGGCACAGGTAGGCATAGAACTTGGCTGTCGTGTTGCCCTGAGTCAGTACCAGTTCCGGGAGCATCGGATCAGTCACCGGCCACTCCGCCACCCGGCCGCGGCTGCAGCTTTGGTCCCACGGAGTGGAGGGGGCCCGCTAGACCGCCCACACCGCCCGCCCTGTTCCGCTAACGCACGTCAGCGAAAACAATTGTGTGCGTCCCGATTTGCTAGCCTGAAAGGCCACGCAGCCTATTTCGATATTCCTGCGTGCCGCGACAAGATTGGCCGCGTGCCGCAACGTAACTCGTTGAAAGTGCGGTGCCGGCGAGCGGTAGTGCCATAATAGACGGCGTTTCGGAAGTTCACTATACGTTGGGCAGATGGGTGGCGGCTGCAACGATACTGTCTTGCCGGGAGGTGGACCCGTTGGTGCGATTAGCAGAGATAGCGGCGGCAGGAGCCATCATGGCGGCACTACTAGGATCTGCGCTTGCTGTCGAGGCCCAGCAGGCGAAGCGACTTCCCCAGGTTGGCCTGCTCGTCTACGGGAGCCCGCGCCCCGCGGCGTTTCCAGAGGGGGCGGTCGTCGCAGGCTTGACAGAGCTGGGCTGGGTCGAAGGGCAGAACATGGTTTTGCTGATCCGTTATGCCGAAGGCCATCCCGAGCGGCTGCCCGACCTCGCGCGCGACTTGGTCGGGTCGAAAGTGGACGTCATCGTGACAGTCGGGACAGACGTCGCCCGGCTCGTGAAGAATATCGTCGCCCCAACGCCGCTTGTCGCGGCCGTGAGCGAGGATCCGGTGGAGATCGGACTGGTCACGAGTCTTAGCCGGCCCGGCGGCAACATGACGGGCGCGACATTTATTTCCTCCGAGCTGGCGGGCAAGCGCCTAGCGCTCCTCAAAGAACTCCTCCCTCGCGCGAGCCGGGTGGCGGTCCTCTGGGACCCGACCCACGTGGACTTGGAGGTCAGGGAGCTCGAACCGGCGGCGCGGTCCCTCGGCATCACGCTCCAGTCTGTCGAGGCCCGGACGACAGAAGAGCTCGACGCCGCCCTCCGCGCCGTGGCGGCTGGCGGCGCCGACGCGGTCATGGTCGTCCCCGCGCGGATGATCAACCTCAACGCGAAGCGCATCGCGGAGTTCCTCCGGGAGCGGCGCCTGCCCGCGGTCTCCATGTGGGGGTCCTTCGCTGAGGCGGGTGGCCTCATGACCTACGGTCCGAACATCCCGGCGGTGATCCGGCGGTTGGCCACCCACGTGGACAAGATCCTCAAGGGCGCCCGGCCGGGCGACCTGCCGATCGAACGGCCGACGCGCTTCGAGCTGGTGGTGAACCTCAGGACCGCAAAGGCACTGGGGGTGACACTCCCCCAATCGCTGCTTCTCCGGGCCGACCAGGTGATCGAGTAGGCTACGGAGCGCGATCACGCCTTGCGCGGGCCTGCCCAACCTCGCACTCCAGCGGACCCGATGCTCGCGATGCTCGCACGTCGGCCGCTGAGTGCGGCGTTAACGTCGAATAACTGCTTCGTCGTAACCAGGCTCTCTTACGCCATCTGTTGATCCACACGCGCTGAATAATGTGATTTAGCAGGATTGGAAATAATCCGTTGTCTTCGCTGGCGTACGTCGGCGAAACAGGGCGGGCGGTGGGGGGCGGTCGAGCGGGCCCATTCCAGCACTACGGGTGCGCCAGCCGCGGCCGGGTGGCGGAATGGCCGGTGGCTGATCCGATTCTCCGAGTACTGGTACTGACTCAAGACAGCGCAACGCCCCGAATCAATTGCCAGATTGCGCCCGGAGAATCGGGAAGGCGCCGGCCGTTCCGACAGGACCCGGCCGCGACCTCGGTGTCACTCCTGACTAATTAGCGCATCGTCACCAGCTCTTCCGCGCTCGTAGGGTGTATCGCGACGGTGTCGTCGAAATCGCGCTTGGTCGCCCCCATGCGCACCGCCACGGCGAATCCCTGCAGCATCTCGTCCGCGCCCGGACCGAACGTGTGACATCCCACGATTCGCTCCTCCTTGCCCGTGGTCACGAGCTTCATCACAGACTTCACCTTGCGCCGCGTGAACGCGTGGAAGAGCGGTGTGAACTCGGTGCGGTAGACCTTGACCGCATCGCCGAAGCGGCTGCGCGCCTGATCCTCCGTCAGGCCGACGGTGCCGATCGGCGGATGGCTGAAAATCACCGTCGGGATGTTCTCGTAGACGAGCTTGCGCTGCGGCTGGCCACCGAACAGGCGGTCGGCGAGGCGGCGTCCGGCGGCAATCGCGACTGGCGTCAGCGCTTCCCTCCCGGTTACATCACCGACGGCGTATATGCCGGGAACATTGCTGTTCTGCCATTCATCGGTGATGACATGCCGCGCCGCGTCGGTCTTCACGCCCGCTGCGGCGAGGTTCAGGTCATCCGTGACCGGCTTGCGGCCCACCGCCCAGAGGATACAGTCGAACCCCTTCAGGTCCGCCCCCTCCATGCGCCGAAGAGTGATCCCGGAGGTCTCACGCACTGCTTCGCGCACGTGAGTATTCGTATGAATCTCGATTCCGTCCGCCGTCATCTCGCGCATGACCGCTTCGCGCAGCAGCTCATCGAAGCTCATCAGCACGCTCGAGCGCCGCATGAGCACCGCGACCTCGGACCCCAGCGCGCGGAACACCCCCGCGAGCTCCACCGCAACGTAGCCTGCGCCGACGATGGCGACGCGCCGGGGCTGCCGCGGAAGCTCGAAGAAGCCGTCTGACGTGATGCCCAGCTCGGCACCCTTCCAGGTCGGGATGATCGGCCGGCCGCCGGTCGCGATCGCGATATTCGGCGCCTCGACCCGGGCAGCGTTCACGGCGACCGTGCGCGGCCCATCAAAGCACGCACGGCCGCGTATCCACTCGACGCCGTTCTTCTCGAGCCCGGCCTGGTAACGGCCGTTCAGCCATGCCACGTAGTCGTCCCGGCTTTGCTTGAGGGCGCCCCAATCGAAGCGCTCGATCTTCACCGTGTAGCCGTAATCGCCGGCCTCGTGGATCACGTGCGCGATGGAAGCCGCGTTCCACATGATCTTCTTCGGCACGCAGCCGACGTTCACGCACGTTCCGCCGAGCCTCCCCGCTTCGATCAAGGCCACCTTCGCGCCATACGAAGCGGCGCGATTTGCCATGGCGATTCCGCCGCTGCCGCCGCCGATGACGATGAGATCGTAGTTGCTTCGCATTTCCGTGCTCCTTGACGACCGGCTGAGACGTTAAGTGCCGGTATAATAACGTTGTTTTTCCATGCTCATCCCTACCCAGCTACCTGCGGCGGGGAACCGTGTGCGTACGCCGCCTCTTCACGGCTCCTCAGATGCGCTGTTGCTCGCCGAGCTCGCGCGCGCGGGCCGGCCGCTCGCCGTCTTCACCGCGACCGCCCAGGATGCGCAGCGCCTTCTGGTAGAGATGCCGTATTTTGCTCCGGGAATCCGCGCTCACCTGCTCCCCGACTGGGAAACGCTGCCCTACGACCAGCTGTCTCCGCACCAGGATCTGGTCTCGGAACGACTCGCGACGCTCTACCAGCTCATGCAGCGCGCCTTCGACGCGGTCATTGTCCCGGCCACGACTGCGCTCTACCGGCTCGCCCCCGTCGAGTACCTGGCCGCGCGCTCGTTCTACTTCAAGCAGGGCACGCGGCTCGCGCCAGCCGAATTGCGCAGCCAGTTGGTCACCGCGGGATACGCACATGTAACGCAGGTCGTGGCGCCCGGCGAGTATTGCGTGCGAGGCGGCCTGATCGATCTCTTTCCCATGGGCAGCGCGGTCCCCTACCGCATCGAGCTCGACGACGACGTGGTGGAGAGCCTCCGCAGCTTCGACGTCGACAGCCAGCGCTCGATCTACAAGGTGAACGAGATACGGCTGCTGCCGGCGCGCGAGTTCCCGCTGGACGAGGAGGCCCAGACGCGGTTCCGGCGCAGCTTCCGCGAGGCCTTCGAAGGCGATCCGTCGCGCAGCCGCGTCTACAAGGACGTCTCGAAGGGCGTGGTGGCCGCCGGCATCGAGTACTACCTGCCGCTGTTCTTCGAGAAGACGGCCGTCATCACCGATTACCTGCCGCAGGACACGCTGCTGTGCGTGCAGCCCGGCCTGCAGGGCGCCATCGAGCAGTTCTGGAGCGACACGCACGCGCGCTACACGGTGCTGCGCGGCGACCATGACCGCCCCGCCCTGCCGCCGCACGAGCTGTTCCTGACCGTGGACCAGTTCTTCGGATCGATCAAGCCTTACGCGCGCGTCGAACTGGAAATGGTTTCAAGTTCCAAGTTTCAAGTTTCAAGTTCGGAAGACCGGCAACCTGAAATCTTAAACCTGAAACCTGAAACTACGGTCACCGCCACGCTTCCGCCCCTGGCCGTGGAGCGCCGCGCGGATGATCCGCTGCATCGTCTGCGCTCGTTCACCGCCGCGTTCGAAGGTCGCGTGCTAGTGCTGGCGGAGAGCCCGGGCCGGCGCGAGACGCTGCTCGAGTACTTCGGCGAGCACGGCCTGAAGCCGGCGGTCGCGGAGGATTTCGCGGGCTTCTGTGACGCAACCGAGCGATTCATGCTGGGCTTAGGCCCGCTGCACCGTGGTTTCGCGCTGGCCGAGCCGCAACTTGCCGTCGTCACTGAAAACGAGCTCTACGCCCAGCAGGCGCGGCCGGCGCGCGGACGCGAGGCCGCGCAGCGCGCCTCCCCGGAGGGCATGCTGCGTGACCTCTCCGAGATCAAGTCCGGAGACCCGGTCGTGCACGAGAGCCACGGCATCGGCCGCTTCACCGGTCTCATGACCCTCGATCTCGGCGACGGCAAGACCGAGTTCCTCACCCTCGAATACGCCGGCGGCGACAAGCTCTACGTTCCGGTTTCGAGCCTGCACCTCGTTTCCCGCTACAGCGGCGCGCCCGCGGAGGCCGCGCCGCTGCACCATCTCGGCAGCGGCCAGTGGGATAAGGCAAAGCGCAAGGCCGCGAAGCAGGTGCGGGATACCGCGGCGGAACTGCTCGCGCTCTACGCCCGGCGCGCTGCGCGCGAGGGATATGCGTTCCAGTTGAAGGGCCACGACTACGAGGCCTTCGCCGAGGGCTTTCCGTTCGAGGCGACGCCCGACCAGGCGGCAGCGATCAGCGCCGTGCTCGACGACCTCAGGAACGGCAAGCCGATGGACCGCCTGATCTGCGGCGACGTCGGCTTCGGAAAGACGGAAGTTGCGCTGCGCGCCGCCTATGTCGCGGTCGCCGACGGAAGACAGGTCGCGGTGCTGGTGCCGACGACGCTGCTCGCCGAGCAGCACTTCAATACCTTTTCCGACCGCTTCGCCGACTGGCCGGTCAGGATTGCCGAGCTCTCGCGTTTCCGCACCGGGAAGGAAACCGCCGGCGCGCTCTCGGGCCTTGCCGACGGCCGCATCGACATCGCAATCGGAACCCATAAGCTGCTTTCCCGCGACGTGAAATTCAAGCAGCTCGGGCTTGTCATCATCGACGAGGAGCACCGCTTCGGCGTGACGCAGAAGGAGCGGCTGAAGGCGCTGCGTGCGGAAGTGGACGTCCTCACGCTCACCGCGACGCCGATCCCGCGCACGCTGGCGATGGCGCTGGAAGGGCTGCGCGACTTCTCGGTGATCGCCACCGCCCCCGAGCGGCGGCTCGCGATCAAGACCTTCGTCGCGCGCCACAGCCGCCCGCTCATCCGCGAGGCGGCGCTGCGGGAGCTGAAGCGCGGCGGCCAGATCTATTTCCTGCACAACGACATCGACACCATCCGCCACGTCGAGGAATCAATCGGGAAGCTCCTGCCCGAGGCGCGCATCCGCGTGGCGCACGGCCAGATGCGCGAGCGCGAGCTCGAGCACGTGATGCGCGACTTCTACCAGCAGCGCTTCAACGTGCTCCTCTGCACCACCATCATCGAGACCGGGATCGATGTGCCCACCGCCAACACCATCATCATCAACCGGGCCGACAAGTTCGGGCTCGCGCAACTGCACCAGCTGCGGGGGCGCGTGGGCCGCTCGCACCACCAGGCCTACGCCTACCTGCTGCTGCCCGACGAAGGCGGCATCACCGCGCAGGCGAGAAAGCGCCTCGATGCGATCCAGATGATGGAGGAGCTCGGTTCCGGCTTCTTCCTCGCGATGCACGATCTCGAGATTCGCGGGGCGGGCGAAGTGCTCGGCGAATCCCAGAGCGGCGAGATGCAGGAGGTCGGGTTCAGCCTCTACGTGCGCATGCTCGATGCGGCGGTGCGCTCGCTCAAGAACGGGCGCGAGCCCGATCTCGCGGCGCCGCTCGCTGTCACCGCCGAGATCAATCTGCACGTCCCGGCGCTGCTGCCGGCGGACTACGTGAGCGATGTGCACGAGCGGCTGGTGCTCTACAAGCGGCTCGCCAACTGCGAGACCCTGGAGGCGCTCGAGCGGCTCCGCGAGGAGCTGATCGACCGTTTCGGCCTTCCTCCCGAGCCCGCGCGGGCGCTGATCGATTGCCATCGCCTGCGCGTCCTCGGGCAACCACTCGGCATCGCGCGCGTCGATGCAGCCGAAACGGCGATCCAGCTGCAGTTCGTCGCAAAGCCCCCGATCGAGCCGGCCAGGGTGCTCGATCTCGTGCGGCAGAAGAAGCACTACCGCCTCGCAGGGCAGGACAAGCTGCGTATCGAGCTGAAGCTCCCCGACGTGAAGGCCCGCGTCACGGCCGTGCGTGAGGCCTTCGGTGAACTGGCATAATCGGGGGCCGCGAAAATGGAAACGAGCGAATGAATCCGACAGTCCTTCGCGCCGCCGTGCTGGCGACTGAGCTGGTGGTGTTCCTGCTGGTGACGGCGTTCACGAGCTATTTCATCTCGCAGGCGTCGGCATGGCAGCACGCGCAGGGTGAGACGCCCCCGGCGCGATTCCCGGTGATCGCCTATGATGGTGACCGCGAGCGCCCGGATCCACGGAACTACTTGGTAGTGTTGTGGAGCGAGTGGCAGAGCGTGGTCGAGAAGCGCCCCGCGGCGAGCCTGCTCCTGCCCCAGCGCGCCGCGAGCGTCACGATCGGCGACGCCGGCGAAGCGTCGTTCACTGTTTCGGATGCGCCCGAATCGCGGCAAGCCGTGGAGTTGAGGTGGCGCACCGGTGGCGGAGAGCAGGAGGCCCGCTACATCGCGCAGGCGCAAAGCATCGAGCCGCGCTACCTTCGGACGCTCGGCACCGATACCCTATTGATGGGCGCGGCGGTTGGTTTCCTGACCGGGTTGTTCACGGGTAGGGCGCTGCGCCGCCGCTGGCTCGCGCAGCCGGGCTACGTCGTCCCT
>DATICE010000186.1:0-10877 GCA_035456985.1 Burkholderiales bacterium
GTACACGGTCGCCCACGCGCTGGTGCACGGCAGCGTGCGCCTGAACGCGTTCGATCCGCAACGGCTCGGCGACCCCGAAGTGCGGTCCTTGATGCAGCGAATCGAGTGCGTGGCTGACGCCGAGCTCTCCAGGGCATTCCCCCGCCAGCGCGCGGCGAGGGTCGAGATCGAGCTCGCCGACGGCCGCAAGCTCGCCCACTTCCAGCCGACGCGCAAGGGCGACCCCGAGATGCCGCTCACGGACGCGGAGTTGAACGAGAAGTTTTTGGAGCTGACGACGCCCGTGGTGGGAGACGCCACGGCCCGCGACTTGCTCCACCGCCTGTGGAAGCTGGAAACCGAGAAGAACGTGGACCTCGCGCCGGACGAGCGCGTTTCCGCCCGCGTCGCCGGCTAAAATTTCCCTCATCCCCCAACCTTCCGCCCTCATCCCTCGTAGATATGGCCGACCCGAAACTGCCGCTCTCCCGCTACATCGTGCTCGACCTGACCAGCGCCCGCTCCGGGCCGACCGCGGTGCGCCAGCTCGCGGACTGGGGCGCGAACGTGATCAAGATCGAGGACCCGAAGGCATGGAGCGACGGCAGCGGGCCGTGGGACCGGCGCCACGGCTCGGACTTCCAGAACCTGCAGCGCAACAAGCGCAGCCTTACGTTGAACCTCAAGACGCCGGAAGGCCTCGCGATCTTCAAGCGTCTCGCCGAGCGGGCGGACGTCGTGGTCGAGAACTTCCGCCCGCGCGTGAAGCACCGCCTCGGCATCGACTACGAGACCTTGAAGAAGATCAACCCGCGCCTCGTCTACGCCAGCATCTCCGGCTTCGGCCAGGAGGGCCCTTACCGCGACCGGCCGGGGCTCGACCACGTGGTGCAGGGCATGGGCGGATTGATGTCGGTCACGGGACTTCCGGGCCAGGGCCCGGTGCGCGTGGGTATCGCCATTTCCGATTCGAGCGCGGGCATTTACTGCGCGTTCGGCATCGTGCTCGCGCTGCTCGAGCGCGAGCATTCGGGCCAGGGCCAGTGGGTGAACACCTCGCTCCTGCAGGCGCTGATCGCAATGCTTGATTTCCAGGCCGCGCGCTGGCTGATCGCGCACGAGATTCCGCCGCAAGCCGGCAACGACCATCCCACCGCCATCCCCACCGGCATGTTCAAGACCGCGGACGGCTACATCAACATCGCGGCGTCGGGAAAGCTCTACGAGCGCCTGTGCAATGCCCTGGGCGCGCCGGAACTCGCCACTCACCCGGATTTCAACGAATACCGGCTGCGCTCCAAGAACCGCGTCGCGCTCAATGCCGAGATCGAAAAGCGCACCGTCAAGCGCACTTCCGCCGAATGGATCGAGCTCCTCAACGAGGCGGGGGTCCCGTGCGGCCCGATCTACACGATCGACAAGATGTTTGCCGATCCCCAGGTGCAGGCGCTCAACATGGCGCAGCCGCTCGTGCATCCCCAGCTTGGGCGGCAGGACGTAGTCGGCCAGGGGGTCAATCTCTCGCGGACTCCGGCGCACATGCACAGATACGCGCCCGATTCCGGCGAGCACACGCGGGAGATACTGGAAGAGTACGGCTACGCCGCCGCCGCAATCGACGACTTGAAGAAGCGCGGCGTGATCTAGCGGCGCGCGCGGAAAGTGATCGTGTCTATCTGTTTCGCGTGAGCCACTCGAGGACATCGCTCGCGTTTCGGTCGGGCGGGAACACCGGGTAGAACACCTTCGCGATCACGCCGCCGCGCAGAATCAGCGTCACCCGCTTGATCAGCGTCATCCCGTCCACCTCGAAGGTCGGCAGCCCGAACGCCCGCGCCAAGTCAAGCTTCTCGTCCGACAACAGCTCGAACGGCAGGTGCAATCGCTCCACCGCCTCGCGCTGGTAAGCGGTGGCCTGCGTGCTCAAGCCGAACACCTGCGTCGCGCCGGCGCGCTTCAACTCCTCGTAGTGATCGCGAAACGCGCACGACTGCGGCGTGCAGCCGCGCGCGCCGGGGATTTCGTTCCATCCTGTCGGCACTTCCTGGTCGGGCCGACCGGTGCGCGGATAGATATAGAGGACCGTCGCGCCCTTGAGGCTCGACAGGTCCACCGTCCGGCCGCGCGTGGAGGGGAGCGCGACCGATGGCAGCTTCATCCCGGCCAGGTGATCGCACGCGCCGTCGTCCTGCGGCTCCGGCAGGTCCTTCGGCAGCTCATAAAGGTTGTCGCTTCGCATGCGGTCACTTTACCAGCAGGTTCGTCAGAATCTGCTGATAAACGCGGCGCAGGGGCTCGACGTCGTCCACGCGGATGCACTCGTTGACCTTGTGGATCGACGCATTGGTCGGGCCGAACTCGATGACCTGCGGGCAGATATCGGCGATGAAGCGGCCGTCGGAGGTGCCGCCGGCGGTCGAGAGCTTGGTATCGACGCCAGTGACGGACTTGATCGCCCGCGCCACGGCTTCGACGAGATCCCCGGGTTTCGTCAGGAACGGCCGTCCGTCGTAGCGCCACTCGAGGTCGTACTTGAGGCCGTGCCGGTCGAGGATGCCGACGACGCGCGTCTGCAGCGATTCCAGCGTGCTCGCGGTGGAGAAGCGGAAGTTGAACTTCACGTGCAGCTCGCCGGGGATCACGTTCCCCGCCCCGGTTCCGGCATTGATGTTGGATACCTGCCAGGTGGTGGGCGGGAAGTGCTCGTTGCCCTCGTCCCATTGCGTGCGCGCGAGCTCGGCGAGCGCGGCTCCGAACTCATGCACCGGGTTCTTCGCCAGGTGAGGATAGGCGACGTGGCCCTGCACGCCCTTCACGACCAGATTCCCCGAGAGCGAGCCGCGGCGGCCGTTCTTGATCACGTCGCCCAGGAACGCCTCGCTGGTCGGCTCGCCGACGACGCAATAGTCGAGCTTCTCGCCACGGTCCCGCAGCGCCTCCACTACCCGCACGGTGCCGTCCACCGCGGGCCCTTCCTCGTCGGAGGTGAACAGCACCGCGATCGAGCCCTCATGGCGCGGGTGCTCGCCGACGAACGCTTCGATCGCCGCGACGAATGCGGCGAGCGAGGACTTCATGTCGGAGGCGCCGCGGCCGTAGAGCACGCCGTCGCGCAACGTGGGCGTGAAGGGGTCGCTCGTCCAGTGCTCGAGCGGTCCGGTCGGCACCACGTCGGTGTGGCCGGCAAAGCAGACGAGCGGCGCGCGGCTGCCGCGCCGCGCCCACAGATTGTCCACCCCGTTTGAGCCGATGCGCTCGCAGCGGAAGCCGAGCGGCGCGAGGCGCGCGGCAATGATGTCGAGACAGCCGGCGTCCTGCGGCGTCACCGAGCGGCGCGCGATCAACTGGCGCGCGAGTTCGAGAGTGTCGATGGCCCTTCTCCTGAATTGCGTGACGACTGACGGCTGACTTCGACCAGGGGCGCATCTTAGCAGAGCAGGTAAAATGGCCGCAAAAAGTCGGCGCCAATCCTGCAAGCTCGCGCCGTGTTCTGGGGAGTTCCGCACGTGACCGCCGTACTCGTATCGCACCAACTGCACGCCGCTCACGGCGCCCGAATCGCCGAAGCGGCGGCGCGCACCGGTTTCCGCACCGAGCTCATCGCGCTGCCCGCCGACCCTGGGGCGCGCCTGTCCGCCGCGGAGTGCGGGCGCGTCGAGGCTGCGTTCTTCTCCGGCGACGTCTTCCCCGACTACTCGCGCCAGTTTTTTTCAGCGGCGCGCAAGGCGCCGCAACTCAGGTGGCTGCACGTATTTAATGCCGGCGTGGATCACCCGATCTACGCCGAGATGCTCAAGCGCGGCGTGCGCCTGACGACGTCCTCCGGATCGACCGCCGGGCCGATCGCGCAGACCGCCATCATGGGTCTGCTCGCGCTCGCGCGCGGCTTCCCGCGCTGGCTCGTCGCGCAACGGAGCCGCCAGTGGAACCCGGAGCGCAAGAACCCCCCGCGCGACCTGCGGGGGCAGACCGCGATCGTCCTCGGGCTCGGCAACATCGGGACGGAGATCGCGCGGCTTGCACGAGTGCTCGGGCTCAGGGTAATCGGCGTGCGCCGCAGCCCGCGCCGTGCGGAGGACCCGGTGGACGAGCTGCACCCGCCGGCTGCGCTTCCGGGCCTGCTTCCACGCTGCGACTGGCTCGTCATCGCCTGCCCGCTCACACCCGAGACGCGCGGCTTCGTCGACGCCCGCATGATCGCCACGCTGCCGCGGGGCGCGCGCATCATCAACGTCGCGCGCGGGGAGATCGTCGCCGAGCAGGCGCTGATCGCGGCGCTGGAGAGCGGTCACCTGGCGGGTGCGTACCTCGACGTGTTCGAGACCGAGCCGCTGCCGCCGGAGTCGCCGTTGTGGGACCTGCCCAACGTGCTCATCACGCCCCACGATTGCGCTGCAGCGGCGGGAAACGACGAGCGGGTGCTGGCGGCCTTTCTCGACAACCTGGGCCGCTGGCAGCGCGGCGAGCCGCTGGTGAACGAAGTCAGATAGACGAGTTCATGGCCGCCGGCATCGCGCCGCGGCAGGCCGCTGGCGCCCGCGGTGCGCGCCACTTAGAATGGTGATCCGACCCAAGGATTCCAATAATCGAAGGAGGAATGATGAAAGCACCGTACTCTATTGTGGGATGCGTACTGCTCGCGGCAAGCGCGAGCGCGCTTGCCCAGTCCTGGAGCCCGCAGCGCAACGTTGAGATCGTCGTCGGCTCCGCGCCTGGCGGCAGCAACGACAAGACCGCGCGCACAGTGGAGCGGGCACTCGTGGATATGAAGCTGTTGAGCACCTCGGTATCCGTCGTCAACCGGCCGGGTGGCGGCAGCAGCATCGCGTTCACCTACGTCGCCCAGCGGCCGGGCGATCCCCATATCCTGCTCGTCGGCACGACAGCACTGCTCACCAACCACATCACGGGCAGGAGCAAGATTTATCACAAGGATTTCACGCCCATCGCGTCGCTCTTCAACGATTACGTCGTCTTCGCGGTAAATGCCAACTCCTCCATCAAGGATGGCAAGGACCTCGTCGAGCGGCTGAGGAAGGACCCGCAGTCGGTGGCGATCGGTTTCGCGACCGCGCTGGGAAGCCACAACCACATCGCCGCGGGGCTCTTGATGAAGGCGATCGGCGGCAACGCGCGCGATCTCAAAGCGGTCGCCTACAAGGGATCGTCGGAGGCCATCACCAACCTGCTCGGCGGCCACATCGACCTCGTGACGACCGCCGGCGGTAATGCTGCCGGCCACGTGGCCGCTGGCCGCATGCGCGTCGTCGGCGTCGCCGCGCCGCGGCGCTTCGGCGACGCGCTCGCCGATGTCCCCACCTGGAACGAGCTCGGCATCAACCTGGTATACGGCGGCTTCCGCGGCATCGTGGCGCCGAAGGGATTGAGCGCGGAGCAGGTCGCGTTCTGGGAAGGCGCGTTGCGCAAGGCGAGCGAGGCCCCGGAATGGCAGGCCGATCTCCGGAAGAACTACTGGTCGAACGATTTCCTGACCGGCGCGGCGTTCAGCAAGGACCTCGACGAGACTTACGCCGCGATGCGCTCCGTGCTGGTGGACCTCGGTCTCGCGAAGCAATGAGCCATGGCTGACCTCGTCCTGCTGGAGCGCCCCGCCGAGGCGGTGGTGCTGTTGCGCATCAACCGCCCCGAGGCGCGCAACGCGCTGAACCTCGAGGTGCGGAAGCTCCTCGCGAAGTATCTGGCGGAATGCGGCGAGGACACGACGACGCGCGCCATCGTGCTGACCGGCAGCGAGAAGAGCTTCGCCGCCGGCGCCGACATCAAGGAGATGGTCGATCTCGGCACCATCGAGGCGCTGCAGCGCGGCGTGCACAAGCTGTGGCGCGCGATCGCTTCCTGCCCGAAGCCGGTGATTGCGGCGGTGAGCGGCTACGCGCTCGGCGGCGGCTGCGAGCTCGCCATGACCTGCGACATCATCGTCGCCGGCGAGTCCGCCCGCTTCGGGCAGCCCGAGGTCAATATCGGCATCATTCCCGGCGGGGGCGCGACGCAGCGCCTGACCCGCGCCGTAGGCAAGTACAAGGCCATGAAGTACATCCTCACCGGGGAGCTGTTCTCGGCGCGCGAAGCGCTCGAGATGGGGCTCGCGAGCGAAGTGGTGCCCGATCCCGAGGTGGAGGGGCGGGCGATCGACCTCGCGCGGCAGATCGCGGCGCTGCCGCCGCTGGCGGTGCAGCTCGCGAAGGAGGCGGTGCTCGCGGGAATGGACGCGCCGCTCTCGAGCGCGCTCGCGCTGGAAGCCAAGTCTTCGCAGATCCTGTTCTCGTCACAGGACCAGAAAGAGGGCATGCGCGCCTTCATCGAGAAGCGCAAGCCCCGATTTTCCGGCAGGTAGCCGCGCCGGAAAATTTGCTTGGAATCGACCGCCTCATCTCCCGAGGACTCCCGGCGCGGGGTCGCCGTCGCCGCCCTGCTCATTGGCGCCGCGGCAATCGCCTCCTCGGCGCTGTTCGTCAAGGTAAGCGAAACCGGACCGGTCGCAACCGCGTTCTGGCGCGTCGCGCTGGCGCTGCCTGTCCTCTGGACGTGGTCGGTGCTTGCGAGCCGCGGCGGCCACGTCGCGGAATTCGCGGCCGAGCGCCGCCTGATCATCGCCGCCGGGCTCTTCTTCGCCGGCGACCTCGCGGTGTGGCACTGGTCCATCGTGCTCACCTCGGTGGCCAACGCCACGCTCCTCGCCAATCTCGCGCCCATCTTCGTCACGCTCGCCGTCTGGCTGCTCTGGGGCAGGCGGCCAACGCCGCTGTTCCTGGCGGGGCTGGCGGCGGCACTTGCCGGCGTGGCGGTACTGCTTGGCGGCGATTTTCGCGCGGGCGGCGGGGCCGTGCTCGGGGACTTTCTGGGCGTGGTAACAGCGATGTTCTACGGCGCATACCAGCTCACCGTCACGCGGGCGCGGGCCCGTTCGGCGACCGCTGTCATCATGGCGTGGACCGCACTCGTCACCACCGTCGCGCTGCTGCCGCTCGCGCTCGCATCCGGCGAGCAGATCCTGCCGCACTCGGCGGCGGGCTGGGCCAAGCTCGCCGGGCTAGCGCTGATTTCGCAGGTAGCGGGCCAGAGCCTGATCGCCTATGCGATGGCGCATTTGCCGGCGACCTTCTCTTCCGTCGGGCTTCTCGCGCAGCCGGTCATCGCAGCCGCCCTTGCGTGGGTCCTGCTCGGCGAGACCCTGGGATGGATCGAGATCGGGGGCGCGCTCGTGGTGCTCGCCGGCATCCGCATCGTCCACCAGGCGGAACTCGGGAACCGGAAAGGCGTGACGTGATGCGGCGTGACGTGAAGATTCGTGACATGATGCTGCGTGACGGGATCTTGCACAGGAGATAACGTTGCCATACGCCGTCTCGAATGGAGTAAAGCTGTACTACGAGGAAGCGGGCAAGGGCGTGCCCATCGTGTTCGTGCACGAGTTCTCGGGCGATTTGCGCAGCTGGGAGGCGCAGATGCGGCACTTCAGCCGCCGCTACCGCTGCATCGCCTTCAATGCGCGCGGCTATCCGCCGTCCGATGTGCCCGCTTCGGCTTCGAAGTACTCCCACGTGATCGCGGCCGACGATATCGCCAACGTGACGCGGCGGCTCGGCATTGGAAGAGCGCACGTGATCGGCTGTTCGATGGGCGCTTACGCGACGCTTCAGTTCGGGCTCCGCCACCCCCGCCGCGCGCTGTCAATCACCGCGATCGGCGCAGGTGCGGGCTCCGATCCGGGAAAGCGCAAGCAGTTCCTGCGCGAGCGGTCGGCCCTGGAACGCCGGTTCCTGGAGCAGGGCATGAAGGCTGTCGCCCGGGTCGTCCAGCATGCTCCGCACCGCATCCAGCTCGCGATCAAGGACCCGCGCGGCTGCCGCGAATTCTGGAGGCATTTCGTCGAGGGCTCCGCGCTCGGCCACGCGCTGACGCTGCGCGGAATCCAATCGCGTCGCCCGACGCTCTACAGCCTGGGAAGCCGCTTCGCGCGCATGAAGGTGCCGACCCACCTGGTCGTCGGCGACGAGGACGACGGCGCGCTCGGACCGGCGGTGTTCATCAAGCGCGTCTGTCCCGCAGCGCGGCTCACCGTCGTGCGGGCTACCGGCCATCTCGTGAGCGTCGAGGAGCCGGACTACTTTAACCGCATCACGGAGGATTTCCTGAACCTCGTCGATTCCGGCCGGTGGCGCCCGCGCGATCCGAGATCGCTGAATCCCTCGACGATGGCGAGGAAGGCCTGATGCCGTTCGTAGATTCCAGGGGCGTGCAGCTCTACTACGAGGAAGCCGGGAACGGCTTTCCGGTCGTGTTCGTGCACGAGTTCTCGCACGACCTGCGCAGCTGGGAGCCGCAGTTGCGCTACTTCAGCCGCCGTTATCGCTGCATCGCCTTCAACGCGCGCGGCTATCCGCCTTCGGACGTGCCGGCCTCGCCATCGCAGTATTCGCAGGTGATCGCCGCCGACGACATCGCCAACGTGATGCGCGCCCTCGGCATCCGCAAGGCGCATATCGTCGGCTGCTCGATGGGCGGCTACGCGACGCTGCACTTCGGGCTGCGCCATGCGGGGATGGCACGCTCGCTCACGGTAATCGGCGCGGGCTATGGCTCGGACCCCGACAAGCGCGCGCAATTTCTGCGCGATACCGAAGTGCTGGCGCGGCGGTTCGAGGAGCTCGGCACGCCGGAAGCGATCACGGTCTATCAGATCGGCCCGGCGCGGGTGCAACTGCAGAACAAGGATCCGCGCGCGTTCCGAGAATTCTGCGAGGAGTTCGCGGGCCACTCCGCGCTCGGCTCGGCCAACACGCTGCGCGGCGTGCAAGCGCGGCGGCCGACCATTTACAGCCTGAAGCGCGGCTTGAGCCGGATGAAGGTGCCGACCCACATCATCTCGGGCGACGAGGACAACAATTGCCTGGAGCCCGGGATCTTCATCAAGCGCGTGTGCCGCGCGGCGCGGTTGACCGTGGTGCCGGGGACCGGCCACGCGGTAAACGTCGAGGAGCCGGACATGTTCAATCGCCTCACGGACGAGTTTCTCGCGCTGGTGGACTCCGGCCGCTGGCGCCCGCGCGCGCCGGCCTAGATCGAGTAGCTCGCCCCGGCATCCCGCGCGACGTGCGGTTGGCCACCGCTGGAATCGAGCGGGCTCTTCACGCCGCGCCCGCCTTTGTTCATGACATGGGTGTAGACCATTGTCGTTTCCACGCTGTCGTGGCCGAGCAATTCCTGGACAGTCCGGATGTCATAGCCGTTCTCGAGGAGGTGCGTCGCGAATGAATGCCGGAGCGTGTGGCTGCTCACGTGCTTCGCGATGCCCGCCGAGCGCGCCGCCTCCTTCACCGCGCGCGCCACGAAGTTCTCGAACACGTGATGGCGCCGCATGACGCCGGTGCGCGGATCGGTGGAAATCTTGTAGGAGGGAAACACGAACTTCCAACCCCATTCGTATCCCGCGCGGGGATACTTGCGCTGCAGCGCGTCGGGCAGCTCGACATCACCGTAGCCGGCGGCCAAATCCTTCTCGTGGAGCGCTCTCACCCGGACCAGGTGCTGCTTGAGCGGCTCGACCAGAGTTGCAGGCAAAACGGTCACACGGTCCTTAGCGCCCTTGCCGTCGCGCACGATGATCTGGCGATACTCGAAATCGATGTCTTTGACCCTGAGCTTGAGACATTCGCGCAGCCGGAGACCAGCGCCATAGAGCAAGCTGGCCATGATCCACTTGGTGCCTTCGAGGTGGGCGAGGAGCCGTTGCACTTCCCCGGCCGTGAGGACTGTCGGGACACGGCTCGGCCGCCTCGCCCACTCCAGCCCTTCGAGCCATCCCAGGGGGCGCCCCAGCGCTTCCTTGTAGAGGAACACGATCGCCGAAAGCGCCTGGTTCTGAGTGGACGCGGCCACCTTGCGTTCGCGCGACAGATGGTTGAGGAAGGCCGTGACCTCGGCCTCGCCCATGTCATCGGGATGGCGCTTCTGGTGAAAGAAGATGAAGCGCTTGATCCAGTGGATGTAGGTTTCCTCGGTGCGGTAGCTGTAGTGACGGCGGCGGATGGCATCCCGCACCCGATCCAACAGCTTGGGGCGCTCGGGCTGTGGGCACGGCAGGGCTTGTGTGGCCATGGTCGCTCCTCGCAAGTCAGTGTTTTTTAGACGCTACCTGCGATAACGGCTTGATCCCATTGAAGGATGACAAGCACCGGCACAGAATGACGCGATACAAACCGACTTTTCGGACAACTAATACCTGTTAGTGGTCACATGGACATCGTACGTGCGGGGCTAGCACTCGCGCTAGTTCTCGGGGCAACGTCTGGCGAAGCGGCTGTCTCCGCTCAGTCTGCTCGCCTTGAACAAATGCGAAAGGCAGTTAAAGCCAGCCCTAGCGCCGAATCCGAAAAAGCATACTTAGCCGCGTTTCCCTCAAGCTACCTGGCGTTTCGCGCCACGTTCTACGGGGAAAATCTTGACGAGCTATATCCTACGCATGACGAGCATCTGCAACTGCTGCAAGAGTTGCAGAGGAAATACCCAAACGAGGTGTTGGCTATCTGGTTTGGAGTTGCGGCTGGAGCCAAATGGGATGCAGATGCGCTTGGAATTCTCCAGCACCAATTGGCGGGCTGGGGTGCAGCAAATACCAAGGCGCTCGCGGTCGCTCTCAATGCGCGCACACCCAGCCAACGAAGAAGCATTGTTCGCTTTCTCGCAGACGTAGAAAATCATAGTGCATATAGTGATTACGACCTCATTCTGAAAAACCTCAAGGTTCTCGGTTTTGACGAGCTATACAAAGAGTTTCTAACGGCCAGAGCGTCGAGGATGAAGAGACGTGACCACTAACCGCCCAGTCAACGCGGACGCGCGCGGAAGCGCTGTGCCATGCTTGGGTCTTTGGGCGC
>DATICE010000187.1:0-4371 GCA_035456985.1 Burkholderiales bacterium
GCTCGAACGACCAGAAAACCGATGTTCTCGTGCGCAACGTCCCGGTGAAGAAGGTGAAGCTCGCCGACGGCGAAGCGTACGTCGCCACGGTGTTCGACCTGGTGTGCGCGAATTACGGCGTCGACCGCGGGCTCGGCGGCAACTGCGCGAAATCGCTCGAGGACGACGTGCCCTACACGCCGAAGTGGCAGGAGGCGATCACCGGGGTGAAGAGCGAGCAGGCGATCACGGTGGCCCGCCAGTTCGCGGAAACCGCGGAGAAGACGAAGGGCCGCTCCATGATCATCATCGGCGCGGCGATGAACCACTGGTATCACCAGGACATGAACTACCGCGCGTGCATCAACATGCTGATGCTGTGCGGGTGCGTGGGCCAGTCCGGCGGCGGCTGGGCGCACTACGTGGGTCAGGAGAAGCTGCGGCCGCAGACGGGATGGACCGCGCTTGCGTTCGCGCTCGACTGGGCGCGGCCACCGCGGCAGATGAATTCCACCTCGTTCTTCTACAACCACACCGACCAGTGGCGCTACGAGCAGCTGAAGGTGCCCGAGATCCTGTCGCCGCTCGCCGACGCCGCGCGCTATCCGGGAAGCCTCATCGATTTCAACGTGCGCGCCGAGCGCATGGGCTGGCTACCGTCCGCGCCCCAGCTCGCCGCCAATCCGCTGCAGGTGGCGAAGGATGCCGCGGCCGCCGGCATGGAGCCGAAGGACTACGTCGCGAAGAAGCTGAAGGACGGCTCGCTCAAGCTCTCGTGCGAGGACCCCGACAATCCGGTCAATTTCCCGCGCAATCTGTTCGTCTGGCGCTCGAACCTGCTCGGTTCCTCGGGCAAGGGCCACGAGTACTTCCTCAAGCACTTCGTCGGCGCCCAGCACGGCGTGCAGGGCGCGGACCTCGGCGCGACCGGCGGGGCGAAGCCGCAGGAGGTTGTCTGGCGCGACCCGGCGCCGGAAGGCAAGCTCGACCTGCTGGTAACGCTCGATTTCCGGATGTCCACCACCTGCCTCTACTCGGACGTCGTGCTGCCGACGGCGACGTGGTACGAGAAGAACGATCTCAACACCTCCGACATGCATCCCTTCATCCATCCACTGTCGGCGGCGGTTGACCCGGTGTGGCTCACGCGAAGCGATTGGGACATCTATAAGGGCATCGCGAAGAAGTTCGCGGAGATCGCGGCCGGCCACCTCGGCGTGGAGAAGGACGTCGTCCTCGTGCCGCTCATGCACGACACGCCGGCCGAGCTGGCGCAGCCGCTCGACGTGAAAGACTGGAAGAAGGGCGAGTGCGACCTCGTTCCCGGCAAGACCGCGCCCTTGGTCGCGGTGGTCGAGCGCGACTATCCCAACGTCTACCGGCGTTTCACCGCGCTCGGGCCGCTCATGAAGAAGCTCGGCAACGGCGGCAAGGGCATCAACTGGGATACCGGGAAGGAAGTGGATGCGCTCGCCGGGCTCAACTATGCCGTGACCGAGGACGGTCCCACGAAGGGACTGCCCCGCATCGAGACTGATATCGACGCGTCGGAAGTGATCCTCTCGCTCGCGCCTGAGACCAACGGCGCCGTCGCGGTCAAGGCGTGGCAGGCGCTCGGAAAGATCACCGGGCGCGACCACCTGCACCTCGCCGAGACCCGCGAGGACGAGAGGATCCGCTTCCGCGACGTGCAGGCGCAGCCGCGCAAGATCATCAGCTCGCCCACGTGGTCCGGCATCGAAAGCGAGCACGTGAGCTACAACTCGGGCTACACCAACGTGCACGAGCTGATTCCGTGGCGCACCCTGACCGGCCGGCAGCAGTTCTACCAGGACCACCTGTGGATGCGCGATTTCGGCGAGGCGCTGTGCGTCTACCGGCCGCCGGTGGACACGCGCGCGGTTGCGCCGATGATGGGCAAGCGCCCCAACGGCAATCCCGAGGTGGTGTTGAACTTCATCACGCCGCACCAGAAGTGGGGCATCCACTCGACCTACACCGACAACCTGCTGATGCTGACGCTTTCGCGCGGCGGCCCGATCGTCTGGCTGTCGGAGACGGACGCGAAGAAAGTGGGCATCGAGGACAACGACTGGATCGAGCTCTACAACGTGAATGGCGCCATCGCCGCGCGCGCGGTGGTAAGCCAGCGCGTGAACGAGGGCATGTGCCTCATGTATCACGCGCAGGAGAAGATCGTGAACGTGCCGGGGTCGGAGGTGACCGGGCATCGCGGCGGCATCCACAACTCGGTGACGCGCGCGGTGGTGAAGCCCACGCACATGATCGGCGGCTACGCGCAGCTCTCGTACGGGTTCAACTACCACGGCACCGTCGGCTCGAACCGCGACGAGTTCGTGATCGTGCGCAAGATGGCCAAGGTCGACTGGATGGACGTCCCGTCGGCCGCGGCCGCGAAGTGAGGAGGACGGCCATGAAGATACGCGCACAGATCGCGATGGTGCTGAACCTCGACAAGTGCATCGGGTGCCACACCTGCTCCGTCACCTGCAAGAACGTGTGGACCTCGCGCCTCGGCATGGAGTACGCGTGGTTCAACAACGTGGAGACCAAGCCCGGCATCGGCTACCCCAAGGACTGGGAGAACCAGGAGCGCTGGAAGGGCGGCTGGGAGCGCAAGTCGAACGGCAGGATCGTGCCGAAGCAGGGCGGGCGGCTGGGGCTGTTGATGAAGATCTTCGCCAATCCCCACCTGCCGCAGATCGACGACTACTACGAGCCGTTCACCTTCGACTACGAGCACCTGCAGACCGCGCCCGAAATGCCGACGGCGCCGGTCGCGCGCCCGATCTCGGTCATCACCGGGCAGCGCATGGAGAAAATCGAGTGGGGCCCGAACTGGGAGGAGATCCTCGGCGGCGAATTCGCGAAGCGCTCGCAGGACGCCAATTTCGAGCACATCCAGAAGGACATCTACGGCCAGTTCGAGAACACCTTCATGATGTACCTGCCGCGGCTGTGCGAGCACTGCCTGAATCCTTCGTGCGTCGCCTCCTGTCCCTCGGGGTCGATCTACAAGCGCGAGGAGGACGGCATCGTGCTGATCGACCAGGACAAGTGCCGCGGCTGGCGCATGTGCGTGTCGGGCTGCCCCTACAAGAAGATCTACTACAACTGGTCCACCGGCAAGGCGGAGAAGTGCATCTTCTGCTACCCGCGCATCGAGGCCGGCCAGCCCACGGTGTGCTCCGAGACCTGCGTGGGGCGCATCCGCTACCTCGGCGTGTTGCTCTACGACGCCGACCGCATCGAGAGCGCGGCCTCCGTGGAGAGCCCGAAGGATCTCTACAAGGCCCAGCTCGGGATCTTCCTCGACCCGAACGCCGTGGAAGTGCAGAAGCAGGCGCGGCGCGACGGCGTGCCGGAAGCGTGGCTGGAAGCCGCGAAGATCTCCCCGGCTTGGAAGCTCGCCATGGAATGGAAGATCGCGTTTCCCCTGCATCCGGAGTACCGCACGCTGCCTATGGTGTGGTACGTGCCGCCGCTCTCGCCCATCCAGTCGGCGGCGAACGCCGGCCACATTGGTGAGTTCGGCGCGATCCCCGACGTGAGAAGCCTGCGCATCCCGGTGCGCTATCTCGCGAATCTCCTCACCGCGGGCGACGAGGAGCCGGTCATCCGCGCGCTCGAGCGCATGCTCGCGATGCGCGCGTTCTACCGCGAGCGCCAGCTCGAGCGGCGCGACAACCTGAAGCTGCTCGAGCAGGTCGGCCTGTCGGTGCAGACCGTGCAGGACATGCACCGCTACCTCTCGATCGCGAACTACGAGGACCGCTTCGTCATCCCGACCACGCACCGCGAGTACGCGGAGAACGCCTACCAGCTGCGCGGCGAGTGCGGGTTCTCGTTCGGCAATTCCTGCTCCGACGGCGAGACGCCGGGAAGCCTCTTCGGCGGCAAGATGGCGGGCAAGAAGGTGATTCCGCTCAAGACCATCGCCGCGAAGACGCCCGAGAACGCGGTGGACTACTGAGATGATCACCTTCCGCGCCCTCGGGGCATTGCTTACCTATCCCGGCCGCGACTTGATCGAGGCGCTTCCGGAAATATCCGGCGTCCTGGAGTCGTCGCGTCTCATCGGAGCAGCCCAGAAGCAGCGCCTGGTGGACCTGATTGCAGAACTCCGGCGCGCGGATCCCTACGAGCAGGAGGAGCGCTACGTCGCGCTCTTCGACCGCGGGCGCGCGACCTCGCTGCACCTTTTCGAGCACGTGCATGGCGATTCGCGCGAGCGCGGGCAGGCGATGGTGGATCTCGGGCGCGTCTACGAACGCGCGGGGTTCCATCTTGCGGAGAACGAGCTGCCGGACTACGTCCCGGCAGTGCTCGAGTACCTGAGCTGCCGGCCGATCGCAGAGGCACGCGAGATGC
>DATICE010000188.1:0-2181 GCA_035456985.1 Burkholderiales bacterium
GGCCGCAGAAGATCGATCGCACTGTCCATCCATTCCCGCGCCATGCGATAGGCGTCGTGCTGCGCCTCGGTCGCCGAGCCGACCGTGAACGTGCGGTAGTAGCACGTCTTGTAGCCCATGTAGGTCTGGATGATGTCGAAATAGGCCTGGTCGCCGGGCCGGATCATGCGGTCGGTGAAGTTGTGCGGATGCGGGCTGCAGCGCTCCCCGGCAATGGCGTTGATCGCCTCCACGCAATCCGAGCCCATCTCGTAGAGCCGCTTGGTGGCCATCGCCACGATCTCGTTCTCGCGCACGCCCGGCTTCAACTGCTCGTAGATGTCCTGGTAGACGCCGTCGCCCATCGCCGCCGCGATGTTGAGGAGCGTGATCTCGTCGTGGCTCTTGATCTCGCGCGCGTCGAGCATCATCTGCTGGCAATCGCGCACTTCGATCCCCAGCTTCTGCAGCGCGAAAAGAAAGCCCGGCTCGACGATGTCCACGCCGAGCGGCATCTTCCCCACGCCCTCCTCGTCGAGCAGGGCCTTGATCTCCTTCGCGGCCTCCTCGAAGAGTCCGACCTTGGGGTGGATCGCCCCGCGCATGCCGGGATTGCCGGCGCGCCAGTGGTTGGTCGGCAGCCACGGGCAGTAGAGCCGGTGGTGGCGCGCCGCCGAGCCGAAGTCCCACACGTAGGGATCGCCGTTACCGGTCAGCAGGCAGTAGCGGATCAGCTTGTCGCGGGCCCACTCCCCGATGACCGTGGAGGAGATGTAGCGGATGTTGTACTGGTCGAAGACGAGCACCGACCCCAGCCCCGAGCGCGCGAGCGCCTGGCGCGTGCGCGCAAGGCGGTAGTCGTGCAGCCGCCGGAAATCCACCCGCTCCTCGAAATCCACCTGCATGCGCCCCGGCGCCTGCAGCGGCCGCTCCCAGCGGTGGCCGGGGTCGGGATGCCCCGACATCGCTTCCGCGAGGGTCTCGCCGCGCCGGCCCTTCTTGCTGTCGATGGAGTCCCGCTTGACCACCGTCGGCTGCGCTGCTTTCTTTGCCATGTCGCTCTCCTCGGCCCGCGCGCTCAGGCGGCCTTGCGGTTCGGAAAAATCCAGGGCCGCAGCTTGGGATGGCAGGCCATGTACTTGGGCGCGTATGGGGCTTCCGCGCCGAGCTCCTCGGCCGCGTGCCACGCGAAGCGCGGGTTCCACATCGCGCCGCGCGCAAGGCAGACGATATCCGCTCTTCCCGAGGCGATAATCTCCTCGCACTGGCGCGGGCTGGTGATGAGCCCCACCGTGGCGGTCGGGATGCCCGCCTCCCTGCGGATCCTCTCCGCGAACGGAACGTTGAACCCCGGCGCAAACGGCACCTGCTGGCGCGGATCGAGCGCCCCGCTCGAGCAGTCGATGTAGTCGCAACCGAGCGCCTTCAGCTCGCGGGCGAACGCGACGGATTCATCGGGGCTCCAGCCGCCTTCCACCCAGTCGGTCGACGAGATGCGCACGCCCATGGGCTTGTCGGACGGCCACGCCGCGCGCATCGCGGCGAAGGTCTCGAGGGCAAAGCGCATGCGGTTCCCGAGGCTGCCGCCGTAGTCGTCCTTGCGCTGGTTCGCGAGCGGCGACAGGAACTCGTGGATAAGGTAGCCGTGCCCCGCGTGCATCTCGATCAGGTCATAGCCGATCCGCAGCGCCCGCTTGACCGAGTCGACGAAGGCGTTGCGCACGCGCTCGATGTCAGCCTTCGTCATCGCGCGCGGAACGTGCCAGTCCGGCGCATACGGCAGCGCGGAGGGCGCGATGGTCTCGTAGGCACCCTCCTCCGGCTTCAGCGGCTTCCCGCCCGCGGCAGGCGGGAGGGTCGAGCCCTTGCGTCCCGCGTGGCCGAGCTGGAGGCCGTGCTTCGCGACCCCGTACTTCCGGCAGAAGTCGATTACCCGCTTCATCGCCGCCTCGTTCTCGTCCGAGTACATGCCGGCGCACTTGAGCGAGATGCGTCCCTCGGGGGTCACGTGGGTGGACTCCGTCATAACGAGCGCGCCGGCGCCGAGCGAAAACTGGCCGAGGTGCATCAGGTGCCAGTCGTTCGCGGTGCCGTTGTCGGAGTTGTACTGGCACATCGGGCCGACCATGATGCGATTCGCGAGCTCGAGCCCGCGCAGCTTGAGGGGGGTGAATAAGGCGCTTGCCATGGGAATGCGGTCCT
>DATICE010000189.1:0-52407 GCA_035456985.1 Burkholderiales bacterium
TTGCGCACTGGATGCTACTTGCGGCGCCTCTCTCCCACTTGCCATGGCAGGGCACGGCGCCCATAGCCGGGAGCGCGCCGATGACGGTGCGGCTTGCGCCGGCGCCGGTCCTCGTGCCGGATTTCCCGGTGAGTCCTCCGCCGGAAGCGCGCCGCTCGCAATTGCCGGTGCCGCCCCCGGCGGGCGACTCGGGGAGCATGTCCGGCGCTCGCCCCACGCCCGGTTCGGCCGCAGTTCGTGCCGAGGCATCCGCCCTGCCGGAACCACCCGACCCGAATTACTACCCGTCGCGGGATCTCGACGACTACCCCAGGCCGCTCGCGCCGCTGCGGATCGGCCGGCCCGCTCGCGCCAGCGCGGGCGAGGTGCGGCTGGAGCTCCTGATCGATGAACACGGGGTAGTGCGTGACGTCATCTTCGCCGGTCCTGCCCAGCCGGGTGGTGCGGAGGGAGAGCTGCGCGCCACGCTGGCCGCCACTTCTTTTGTGCCGGCGCGCAAGGATGGCCGTCCGGTGCGAAGCCGCATCCTGCTGAGCCTGAATCCTGGCGCCGAAGAACGAGAACCGTAAAGCGTCAGCGATTCGCCAGGTCCTCAACCCTGAAGCCGTTCGGCAGCAGCACCCACATCTTCAGCGGCTGCTTCATGCGGCCGGCCTCGCGCGCCGCTTCGTCGCCATGGCCCCAGAAGAAGTCCGCCCGCACGGCGCCGCGGATGGCGTTGCCCGTGTCCTGCGCGAGCATCAGCCGGTTGAGCGGCCGGCTCGAGAGCGGCCAGGTGGTGGCGATGTAGACCGGGGCGCCGAGCGGCACGACTCCCGGGTCGACCGCCACACTGCGGCGCGCTGTCAGCGGCACGCCGAGCGAGCCGATCGGCCCGGGAAGGCCGGCCGGCAGCTCGCGGAAGAACACGTAGCGCGCGTTGTGGTTGAGCAGCTCCGTCAGCTTATCGGGGTTTGCGCGCCCCCATGCCTGGATGCCCTGCATCGAGGCCTTCTCCAGCGGCAGCTCGCCGCGCTCGACCAGGTGCCTGCCAATCGAGCGATAGGGGAGGCCGTTGTTATCGGCGTAACCCACGAGCAGCGTCTCTCCGTTGTCGAGCGTGATGCGGCCCGAGCCCTGGACCTGCAGGAAGAAGAGCTCGACCGCGTCCTCCACCCACGCGATTTCCCTGCCGGCGAGCGGCGCGCGTCCCTGCCCGATCTGCGCGCGATCGTAATAGGGCACGACGCGCCGGCCGTCGACACGCCCTCGCAGCCTCAAACCCTTAAGCTCGGGATAGGCCTCGGCCAGATCGACCTCCAGCAGGTCGTCGGGCACGCCGTAAACGGGGTAGCGGTAGCGCGGTGTGGCCCTGCGGCTGCCGCGGAGCTGGGGCTCGTAGTATCCCGTGATCAGCCCCTCGTCGCCGCCGTCGGCACGCAGCAGCTGGAAGGGCGTGAAGTTCACCTCGAAAAAGCGCCGCGCTGCCTCGCGGTCCGGGCTGCTCATGCTCGCGGCTACGGCGCAAATGTCCCGCCACGCTCCCGATTTTCCGAGCGCGCGGCAGCTCGCCTGGAACGCCGCCCACGCCTGGCTCGGGTCCTCCGCCTGCCATTCCGGAAGATCGCTCCACGATGCCTGGCGCGGCGCGCCCGCCTCGCTGACCGCAGGCGGCCTGATGGGTGGAGCCTCCTTGGGCGGGACCGGTGGCAGCGAAGGTTGCGGCGGGGGGGTCTCGCAGCCCGTGAGCGCGAGAATCGCCCAAAGGGCGAGGGCGCGCGCGCGCATCTTGTATTGAGACGGCGACCCGTTAGAGTGCTGCATTACGCCCTGTTGAAAGGCATAGGACGGCTGCCCCGATGGACGGTTTCCTGCTGCTGCTGCTCGAAGCGGGGGTTGCGCTCGCGCTGCTCGGATTCATCGTCTGGTGGACGTGGCCGCGCGGAAAGCGTCGCGACGGGGAGGATGGCGGGCCGGACCGCCGGTGAGCGTCAATGCAGCACGCGCGGCATGGAGAGCGTGAACTCGGGTATTGCCGCGTCGAACTGCACGCCGTCTTCCGCGACCATCTGGTAGGTGCCGCGCATGGTGCCGACCGGCGTCGCGATCGCCGTGCCGCTGGTGTACTGGAAGCTCTCGTTCGGCCGCAGCAACGGCTGCTCCCCGACCACGCCCTGGCCGCGCACCTCCTGGACCTGGTTGTTGGCGTCGGTGATGACCCAGTGCCGGCTCACGAGCTGCGCCGGCAGCGTCCCGGTGTTGGTGATGGTGATGGTATACGCGAACACGTAGCGGCCGCTGTCGAGATCCGACTGATCCGGAATGAAGGCGGTGCGCGCGGCGACCGTGATGTCGTATTTCTTCTCCGGCATGGGCCGATTGTTGACCATTTCTTGGAGGCAGGCAAGCGCAGGAACGGGTAAAATCCCGGCGTTTTCGAAAGGCGCGCATGGCGAAGAGCTACCGCATCGCTCCCAGCATCCTGTCGGCCGACTTCGCCCGCCTCGGCGAGGAGGTGCAGCGGGTGATCGCGGCCGGCGCCGACCTCGTGCACTTCGACGTGATGGACAACCACTATGTTCCCAACCTCACGGTGGGTCCGCTGGTGTGCGAGGCGATTCGGCCGCTCACGAAGGCGCTGATCGATGTTCACCTGATGGTGAAGCCGGTGGACCGCCTCGTGCCCGATTTCGCCAAGGCGGGCGCGAACATCATCTCGTTTCACCCCGAGGCCTCCGAGCACGTCGACCGCACCATCGCCCTCATCAAGGAGCAGGGCTGCAAGGCCGGCCTCGTGTTCAACCCGGCGACGCCGCTCTCGCACCTCGACCACGTCATCGACCGGCTCGACCTGGTTCTCATCATGTCGGTCAATCCGGGATATGGCGGCCAGAAGTTCATCCCGGAGGCCCTGAAGAAGCTCGCCGCCGCGCGCGCGCGCATCGCCGCGAGCGGGCGCGACATCTGGCTCGAGGTGGACGGGGGAGTGAAGGTGGAGAACATTAACGAGATCGCGCGCGCCGGCGCGGACACCTTCGTCGCGGGCTCGGCGATTTTCAGCACGCGGGACTACAAGGCCACGATCGGCGCGATGCGCGCTGAGCTCGCCAGGGTATAGGACATCCGCCCGCAACGCTTCCCGCTGCGCGTCAAGGCCGTGATGATCGACCTCGACGGCACGCTCGCCGACACCATCCCCGATCTCGCGGAGGCGGCGAACCGGATGCTGCGCGAGCTCGCGCGGCCCGTGTTAGAGCCGGCGCTCATACGCACTTTCGTCGGCAAGGGCATACCAAAGCTGGTCGAGCGCGCGCTTGCCGGCGGGCTCGAGGGACGCGTGGATGAGAGGCTCCTCGCGCGCGCGCTTCCGATCTACGAGCGCTGTTACACCGAAGTGAACGGCAGGCACACCGTGATTTTTCCGGGCGTGCACGAGGGCCTGCAGAGGCTGCGCGCCATGCGGCTGCCGCTCGCCTGCGTGACCAACAAGGCTGAGCGCTTCACGCTGGCGCTGCTCGAGCAGCTCGGGCTCGCCGGCTCCTTCGAGCAGGTTATCGCCGGCGACACGCTGCCGCAGAAGAAGCCGGATCCGCAACCCCTGCTGCACGCTTGCCGCGGCTTCGGCATTCCCCCCGCGGACATGCTGATGATCGGGGACTCGGCGAATGACGTCGAAGCGGCGCGCGCCGCAGGCTGCCCCGTGTTCTGCGTCGATTACGGCTACAACGAGGGCCGCGACGTGCGCGAGCTTGACGTTGATGCTATAGTAGCGTCGCTCATCGAAGCGACTCGGCTCATCGAAAAATCATAGTCATGCACAACGCGGATTACGGAATCGGAAAGCAGGCGGCCCTCCTCTGGCGCCGCTGGCGGTGCTGGCGCAGCTAGCCAGGCCCCGGCGCGCTTCGGGCGCGCCCGTGTTTTTCGAATGCTGTCCGTTTTCGTGGAGTGATTGATGACTGATGCTGAGTTCGCCCGCCTCGCCCAGGCGGGCTACAACCGGGTTCCCGTGGTGCTCGAGACCTTCGCCGATCTCGACACGCCGCTTTCCATCTACCTCAAGCTCGCCAACCGGCGCCATACCTACCTGCTCGAGTCGGTGGTGGGCGGCGAGCGCTTCGGCCGTTATTCGTTCATCGGACTGCAGGCCGGGACGCGGCTCGAGGTTCGTGGCGACGTTTGCTCGGAGATCCGCGGCGATAAGGTGGTGAGCGAGCAGCGGGTCCCGGATCCCCTCGCCTACGTCAGCGACTACCTCGCGCGTTTCAGGGTCGTGCAGGATGCGGGCCTGCCGCGCTTCTGCGGCGGCCTCGTCGGCTATTTCGGCTACGACACCGTGCGCTATGTCGAGCGCCGGCTCGCCGGCGCGCGCAAGCCGGACGAGCTGGAAACGCCCGACATCCTGCTCCTGGTGTCCGAGGAGATCGCGATCGTCGACAACCTGACGGGGAAGCTCACGCTGGTGGTCTACGCCGAGCCGGGCAAGCCCGGCGCGTTGCCGGCGGCACGCGCACGGTTGCGGGAGCTGCTCGCTCGGCTGCGCGAGCCGGTGGCGATCCCGGCGGACGTGCGCGGCGCGTCACAACCCGCGGTTTCGGGCTTCGGGCAGGCTGCCTATCACGCCGCGGTCGAGCGGGCTAAGCGCTACATCTTCGAGGGCGACATCATGCAGGTGGTGCCCTCGCAGCGCATGGCGAAGCCGTTTCGCGCGACGCCGCTCGCGCTCTACCGCGCGCTGCGCACCATCAATCCCTCGCCCTACATGTACTACTTCGACCTGGGGGAATTTCACGTGGTCGGGGCCTCGCCCGAAATCCTGGCGCGGCTCGAGGGCGAAACGGTGACGGTGCGTCCGATCGCCGGCACCCGGCGCCGCGGGGCGACGCCCGCGGAGGACGCCGCGCTCGAGAAGGAGCTGCTCGCCGACGAGAAGGAGCGCGCCGAGCACATCATGCTGGTGGACCTCGGGCGCAACGACGTCGGCCGCGTGGCGCGGATTGGCAGCGTCCGGGTCACCGAGCAGATGGTGGTCGAGCGCTATTCGCACGTGATGCACATCGTGTCGAACGTCGAAGGCAGACTGAAGCCCGGCTTGAACGCCGTCGACGTGCTGCGCGCAACGTTTCCCGCGGGAACCGTCTCCGGAGCGCCCAAGGTGCGCGCGATGGAAATCATCGACGAGCTGGAGCCCGTCAAGCGCGGCATCTACGCCGGGGCAGTCGGCTATCTTGGCTTCCATGGCAACATGGACGTCGCGATCGCGCTCCGCACCGCGGTGATCCGCAACGGCACGCTCTACGTGCAGGCGGGCGGGGGCATCGTGGCCGATTCGCAGCCGGAGGCGGAATGGCAGGAGACCCAGAGCAAGGCGAGGGCGCTGCTGCGCGCGGCCGAGATGGCCGAGTCCGGGCTCGACACGCGGCTGGATTAGGACTTTTCTCCGCGCCTCCGGGGTGACGCAAATGCTGCTGATGATCGACAACTACGATTCCTTCACCTACAACCTGGTGCAGTACTTCGGCGAGCTCGGGGAGGCGGTGGAGGTGCTGCGCAACGACGAGATCACGCTCGAGGGCATCGAACGGCTGCGTCCCGCGCGCATCGTTATCTCCCCGGGACCGTGCACGCCGAGCGAGGCGGGCATCTCGGTGCCCCTGGTCGAGCGATTCGCGGGCAAGGTCCCGATCCTCGGCGTGTGCCTCGGCCACCAGGCCATCGGGCAGGCACTGGGCGGCAGGATCGTGCATGCCAAGCGCCTCATGCACGGCAAGACCTGCGCGATACGCCACGACGGGCGCGGGGTGTTTCGCGGGCTGCCGGACGGGTTCACCGCGACGCGCTATCATTCCCTCGCCATCGAGCGCGCGAGCCTGCCCGGCAGCCTCGAGGTCAGTGCCTGGAGCGACGATGGCGAGATCATGGGCGTGCGCCATCGGGAGCTTGCCGTCGAGGGCGTGCAGTTCCACCCCGAGTCCATACTCACCGAGCACGGCCATCAGTTGCTGAAGAACTTTCTCGAGCGAGGTTAGCCATGACACCGCAGGAAGCGCTCACCCGCGTGATCGAGCACCGCGAGATTTTCCGCGAGGAAATGCTCTCGCTCATGCGCGCCATCATGAGCGGGCAGGTCTCGCCGCAGCTGATCGCGGCCATTCTCATCGGCCTGCGGGTCAAGAAGGAGACCATCGGCGAGATCGCCGCGGCGGCGGAAGTGATGCGCGAGTTCGCCGCCAAGGTCGTGGTCAAGGATCCCGATAACCTCGTCGACATCGTCGGCACCGGCGGAGACGGGGCACACACGTTCAATGTCTCGACCGCGGCAAGTTTCGTCTGCGCCGCGGCCGGCGCGCGCGTCGCCAAGCACGGCAACCGCTCGGTCTCGAGCAAGTCGGGGAGCGCCGACGTGCTGGAGGCGCTCGGCGCGAACATCAATCTCAAGCCCGAACAAGTCAGCCACTGCATCGAGGAAACCGGTGTCGGCTTCATGTTTGCGCCCAACCATCACGCCGCGATGAAGCATGCGGCGCCGGTGCGCCGCGAGCTGGGCGTGAAGACCATCTTCAACATCCTGGGGCCTCTCACCAATCCCGCCGGCGCGGGCCGGCAGCTGATGGGCGTGTTTCACCCCGATCTCGTCGGCATCCAGGCGCGCGTCCTGCAGCGGCTGGGAGCCCGGCACGTGATGATTGTCTACGGGCTTGAAGGGATGGACGAGATTTCGCTCGCCGGGCCCACCATGGTCGGCGAGCTCAGGGACAACACGGTCAGGGAGTACCACATTGCGCCGCAGGATGTCGGCCTGAAGACGCAGGATGCCTCCGCGATCAAAGTGGACGGCGTCGAGCAGTCGAAAGCGCTGGTGCTGTCGGCGCTCGCCAACGAGGCGGGCGCGGCGCGCGACATCGTGGCTCTCAACGCCGGCGCCGGTATCTATGTCGCGGGGCTGGCGCCGAGCCTGGCCGGGGGCGTGCAGAAGGCGCTGGCGGTCATGTCCAGCGGCGCCGCGCGCAAGAAGCTCGACGCCTTCGTCGGCTACACCCGGTCCCAGGCCAGTGGCTGATATCCTCGCCCGCATCGTCGCGGTCAAGGCCGAAGAGCTGGCCCGCGCGAAGACCACGAAGCCGTTGCCGGCGGTGCGCAATGAGGCTAGGCTCGCGCGGCACGCGCGCGATTTCGCGGGTGCGCTGCGCGCCCGTATCGCCGCGGGCAAGCCGGCGGTGATTGCCGAGATCAAGAAAGCGAGTCCCAGCCGCGGCGTCCTGCGCGAGCACTTCGATCCCGGGGCGATCGCTGCGAGCTACGCGCGCCACGGCGCAGCGTGCCTGTCGGTGCTGACCGACGAGCAATTCTTCCAGGGCCGTCTCGAGCACATGCAGCTGGCGCGCGCCGCCTGCGAGCTGCCGGTGCTGCGCAAGGACTTCACCGTCGACCCCTATCAGGTGTACGAGGCGCGCGCCGCCGGGGCGGATTGCGTCCTGCTGATCGTTGCCATCCTCGAGACCCCGCGCATGCGGGAACTGGAGGCGGTCGCGCACGAGCTCGGCATGGCGGTGCTGGTCGAAGTGCACGACGCCGCGGAGCTCGAGCGCGCCCTTCGGCTCGAGACCCCCCTCATCGGTATCAATAACCGCGATCTCCGCACCTTCGAAACGCGGCTGGAGACGACGCTGAGTCTCCTCGACCGCATCCCGCGCGGCCGCATCGTCGTCACTGAAAGCGGGATTCTCACGCGCGAGCACGTCGGGACGCTGCTCGCACGGCGGGTCGGCTGCTTTCTGGTGGGGGAGGCCTTCATGCGCGCAGCCGATCCCGGCGCCGAGCTGGGCCAGCTTTTCGCCGAAGCGGCATGAAGGCCCGCACGCGCGCGGATCTGGCACAATGAACGCATGCTGCCCACGCTCGACGACCTGATCGTTGCCTTCGACAGGGGGCTGCGCACGGTGTTTGCTCCGGCGCAATCGCTGCGCCCGGTGCCGGGGGAGGAGCTTGCCGAGGCCGAGCTGACCGCCGAGAGCCGCGCACAGGCGGCTGCGCTAATGCGGGTGAACCACACCGGCGAGATCTGCGCGCAGGCGCTCTACCAGGGACAGGCGCTGACCGCGCGCAATCCGCGCGCACGGGAGGCGCTCGAGCGCGCAGCGCAGGAGGAAACCGAGCACCTGGCGTGGACGGAGCGCCGGATCGAGGCGCTGGGCGGCCGCAAGAGCCTGCTCAACCCGGCGTTCTACGCGGGCTCATTTGCGATGGGCGCGCTCGCGGGTCTGCTGGGCGACCGCTGGAACCTGGGATTTCTCGCGGAAACCGAGCGCCAGGTCGTGCGGCACCTCGAGGGGCACCTGCAGCGGCTGCCCGCAGCCGATGAGAAAAGCCGCGCGGTGCTGGAGAAGATGAGGGAAGACGAGGCCCGCCACGCCACCAGTGCCATCACGCACGGGGGCGGGGAATTGCCGGAACCCGCCAGGCTCGCGATGCGGCTGTCCTCGAAGGTGATGACCGAAACCGCCTACTGGCTCTGAAGCGTCACGCCTCGCGGATCTCGAAGTCGTGGGTGATCGCGGCGGTCTTGGCGAGCATGATCGAGGCCGAGCAGTACTTTTCCGCGGAGAGATGGATCGCGCGCTCGACCTGCTCGCGCTTCAACCCCCGGCCGGTGACGATAAAGTGGAAGTGGATGCGCGTGAAGACTTTGGGGTCTTCCTGCGCGCGCTCGGCCGCGATTTCCACCACGCAATCGGTGACGGGCGCGCGGCTCTTCCTGAGGATGTGCACGACGTCGTAGGCGGTGCAGCCGCCGGTGCCGATCAGCACGGTTTCCATCGGGCGCGGCCCGAGATTGCGCCCGCCGCCATCGGGCGCGCCGTCCATCACCAGCGCGTGTCCGCTTTCGGACTCGCCGACAAAGGCGACGTTCTCGATCCACTTGATGCGGACATTCATGGCGTCCCGCCCGTGTGTTCCCGCGATTGAATCGTCATCGGCCGCCCCGCCAACGGCCGACGAGGCCTCGCAGATAGTACCAGCCGATCCCGATCACTTCGTGGAAGAACACGCCGCTGTCCTGGAGCGCGCGGGCATCCGGCAGGAAATCGAGGACGGTCACCTTGAAGCGCGTGGCAAACCCGGTCGGCGCCGGGATGACGGTGAAGCCCGCGTTCTCGAAGGCGATGCGCGCGCGCCGCATATGCCAGGCATGGGTGACGAGATAGATCCGCTCGACGCCGCCTGACCTCAAGATCTCGCTGCTACGAAGCGCGTTCTCGAAGGTGTTGCGCGAGTTCTCCTCCGTCGACACCTCCGCTACCCGGAAGTCCTGCTGCAGCACGTGCCTCATAAGCTGCGCCTCCGGAACGGGATTGCCTTCCGGGGCACCGCCGGAGGCGAACACCGGCTTGCCGAGCGCGCGATGCAGGTGGGCGGCGTAGCGCAGGCGCGCGAGCACTGGCGCCCTGACCGTGTCGGCACCGTATTCGGGAGCGGAGAAATAGGTGCCGCCGCCCAGCACCACGATCGCCTGCCCGCTCTTGTCGGCGGCCGGATCGCGGTATGCGGGCTCGATCAACCACAGCAGTTGGTCGGCCACGTACGGCGTGGACAAGGGGTAGAGCACGAGGAACGCGAGGAGGATCGGCCGCCACCCCGCCAGCGGGCGGGTCCACGCCAATGCCGCGCCCACGAGCAGGATGATGAGAACGATGCCCAGCGGTTCCAGCAGGGCGGAGAGGGTCCGGGTGATCAGCCAATCCATAATTCAGTTCAGGCAAGCAATTCGCGGAAGGAGAAGGCCTGCTTGCAGGGGCAGCCCAGTTTACTGCCGGCAGCCGGCTGCGCGCGAGAAGTTTGACACAGGCGCCTGATTTCCAATAGAATTCGCCCCTTTCCAGCGAATGGCGGCAGTCCCATGAAAACGTTTACCGCAAGAGCGGAGACGGTGCAGCGCGGGTGGTATGTCGTAGACGCTTCCGGCCAGGTGCTCGGCCGGCTCGCCTCCGAGATCGCCCGGCGGTTGCGCGGCAAGCACAAGCCGGAATTTACGCCGCACGTGGACACCGGCGATTATATCGTCGTGGTCAATGCCGATAAGCTGCGCGTGACCGGCCGCAAGGGCCAGAACAAGATCTATTACCGGCACACCACCTATCCCGGCGGCATCCGCAGCGATACGTTCGCCAAGCTGCAGGCGCGCCAGCCGGAGCGCGTGTTGAAGCTCGCGGTGAAGGGCATGCTGCCCAAGGGGCCGCTCGGCTACGCGATGCTGAAAAAGATGAAGGTCTACGCGGGCGCAAGCCACCCGCACTCGGCGCAACAGCCGCAATCACTGAAGGTTTAGAGTCCACATGGCACTGGAACGGCAGCATCACTACGGGACGGGGCGCCGCAAGACGGCGGTGGCCCGGGTATTCATCCGGCCGGGGAAGGGCACGATCACCGTCAACGGACGGCCGGTCGACGAATTCTTCTCGCGCGAGACCGGGCGCATGGTCGTGCGCCAGCCGCTGGAATTGACGAAGACTACGGCGAATTTCGACATCGTGGTCAACGTGGACGGGGGCGGGGAGTCGGGTCAGGCCGGCGCCGTGCGCCACGGCATCACGCGCGCGCTGATCGAGTACGACGCCGCCCTCAAGCCGGCGTTGAAGAAGGCGGGGCTCGTCACGCGCGACGCGCGCGCGGTCGAGCGCAAGAAGGTGGGCCTGCACAAGGCGCGCCGGCGCAAGCAGTACTCGAAGCGTTAATATTGATTGTTCGCAGCCGAAGCCGCCTGCGGGCGGCTTTGTCGTCTGTGGACCGGGAAGCGATGACGAAGAACGGCATCAGGACGGGCATCGTGGGCGGCACCGGCTATACCGGCGTCGAGCTCCTGCGCCTGCTCGCCCAGCACCCGCATTGCGAGCTCGCCACCATCACCTCGCGCAAGGAGGCGGGAATGGGCGTGGCGGAGCTGTTCCCCAACCTGCGCGGGAGTGTGGGCCTCAAGTTCTCCGATCCCGCAAAGGCGGAGCTCTCCGCCTGCGACGTGGTCTTCTTCGCGACGCCCAACGGCGTCGCGATGGAGCAGGCACGGGCGCTGGTGGAAGCCGGGGTGCGCGTGATCGATATCGCCGCCGATTTCCGCATCCGCGACGTCGCGTTGTGGGAGCAATGGTACGGTGTCAAGCATGCGTGCCCGGAGCTGGTATCGGAGGCAGTCTACGGGCTGCCGGAGGTGAACCGCGAGCGGATCCGGGAAGCACGCATCGTCGCCAACCCCGGCTGCTATCCGACGGCGGTGCAGCTGGGCTTCCTGCCGCTCGTCGAGTCCGGCATCGCCGACCTCGATCACCTCATCGCCGACTCGAAGTCCGGCGTCTCCGGCGCCGGGCGCAAGGCCGAGGTGCACACCTTGCTCGCTGAGGCTTCCGACAATTTCAAGGCCTACGCCGTGCCGGGGCACCGCCACCACCCGGAGATCGCGCAGGGGCTCGAGCGGGCCGCCGGCCGCGCCGTCAACCTTGTTTTCGTGCCGCACCTCGTCCCCATGATTCGCGGCATCCATGCGACGCTCTACGCGCGGCTCACCGCCGGGGCCGACCTGCAGGCGCTCTACGAGAAACGTTACGCCGGGGAGGCGTTCGTGGACGTGATGCCGGCGGGCAGCCATCCCGACACGCGCTCGGTGCGCGGCGCGAATGTCTGCCGCATCGCCGTGCACCAGCCGCGCGGCGGCGATATCGCGGTGATACTCTCTGTCATCGACAACCTGGTGAAAGGCGCTTCGGGCCAGGCGGTGCAGAATATGAATATCATGTTCGGATTGCCGGAGACGACCGGGCTCGGGCAGCTCGCGCTGCTTCCCTGAAGAACGTGGACGCCTGATGGCTCAGGTCCTTCGCACGCTCAAACGCAGATTCGGAATCTTCGCACCGCGGGTGGCGGTGCGCGCGCACCTGCCGTGGTACTGGCGTTGGCTCGGCTACATCACGCTCGGCGCGCTCGTGGTCGGCATCGGCTGGACCACCTACGATTACGGCATGGAGCTCGCCGGCTTCCGGCAGGGCGAGGCGCAGCGCGTGATCGCCCGGATGAGCGAGGAGATCCAGAGCCGCGACTCCCGGATCGCCGAGCTGCGGACGCAGGTGGCGGCCACCGAGCGACAGCTGCAGATCGACCGCGCTACTTACGGCGATCTCGGCCGGCAGGTGAAATTGCTGTCCGAGGAAAACGCCGCGTTGAAGGAAGACCTCGCGCTGTTCCAGTCGTTGATGGCCTCCGACGAAAAAGAGCTGGGGCTCAGCATCAACCGCTTCCGCGTGCAGCCCGACTCGCTGCCCGGCGAGTATCGCTACCGCTTCCTGCTGGTGCAGAGCGGGCAGCGCCTGAAGGAGTTCCAGGGGACGCTGCAGTTCGTGGTGAACCTCGAGCAGGGCGACCGCAAATTCGTCGTCACGCTGCCGCTGGAGGAGCAGAAGAGCGCCAAGGAGTACCAGGTGAATTTCAAATTCTTCCAGCGCGTGGAGGGTACATTCAAGGTGGCGCCCGGGACCGTCGTCAAGAGCCTGCAAGTGCGGGTCTTTGAAATCGGCTCCATAACGCCTAAACTATCGCAATCGGTAAGCGTTTCCTGAGGAGTCCGGGATGTTTGGCGGCAAGGGCGGCAGCAAGCCCCATAACAACATCGAGTGCCTGATCGGCACCGGTGCCACCGTCGAGGGCAGCATCATCTTCACGGGCGGCCTGCGCGTGGACGGGCGCGTGCGCGGCGATGTGATCGCGTCGGAAGGCAAGCCCGGCACCCTGGTGCTCTCCGAGCAGGCGCAGATCGAGGGCGAAATCCGCGTCTCGCACGTGGTCATCAACGGCACCGTGATCGGGCCGGTGCACGCCTCGGACTACGTGGAACTGCAGCCCAAGGCGAATGTCACAGGAGATGTGCATTACAAGACGCTCGAGATCCAGCTCGGCGCGGTGGTCCAGGGCAAGCTCGTATACGAGAGCGGAGACAAATCCGAAAACGTGGTCAAGCTAAAGCCGGCGGCGGCGGACTGAGACGGATTCCACGACGCGTGATTGATACGGGAGTTTCGAATGAACACAGTGACCGAGAACATACCCCAGCCGCTGGTATTTACCGACGCGGCGGCGGCGAAGGTGAAGCGGCTGATCGACGAAGAGGGCAACCCCAACCTCAAGCTCCGCGTGTTCGTGCAGGGCGGCGGCTGCTCCGGATTCCAGTACGGATTCACCTTTGACGAAGAAGCGGGCGAGGATGATACCCGCCTGGAAAAAGGCGGGGTGATGCTGCTGATCGATCCGATGAGCCTGCAGTACCTGGCGGGCGCCGAGATCGACTACCAGCAGAACGTCGAGGGCGAGCAGTTCGTCATCAAGAACCCGAACGCGACTTCCACCTGCGGCTGCGGCTCGTCCTTCTCCGCCTAGAGCAAGCGTTCGATTCTGCAAGCAGGGCGGCTTCGGCCGCCTTTTCTTTTGCCCCGTCAGGCGCCGGGAGCGGTGTCAGTGCGAACCTGCGCAAGCGCCGATTCGTAGCAACTCACGAGCTCGGATTCCGAAGTCACGCACATTCCGAGGTCCCGAAGCAATCCGTCCGTCAGCTTGTATATCCAGCCGTGAACCGCTAGCACCTTACCCTGCGCCCAGGCATCCCGCACCACGGTAGTCCGGCTGACGTTGACCACCTGCTCAATGACGTTCAGCTCGCACAAGCGATCGTGCCGCCGTTCTTCGGTCGCCAGCCCGGCCAATCGATCGCGGTGCTTGGAACGCACGTCCTGGACATGCCGCAACCAGTTGTCGATCAGCCCCAGCTTCTGGTCTCGCAACGCCGACAGGACGCCTCCGCAACCATAGTGGCCGCAGACGATGATATGGGCCACGCCGATGGCCTCCACCGCGAATTGAATGGCCGACAGGCAGTTCAGGTCGGAGTGGACCACGACATTGGCGACGTTGCGGTGGACGAACATCTCGCCGGGCAGCAGGCCAACGATCTGATTCGCGGGAACCCGGCTGTCCGAGCATCCAATCCACAGGTAGCGAGGCGCCTGCTGGCGCGACAGCCTGGCGAAGAATTCCGGCTCGCGCCGGGTTATCTCCGCCGCCCATTCCCGGTTGTTCGCGAACAGATGGCTCAGTACGCGCACATCGAACCCGGCTGCGGCACTTCACTGGCGTGCATTTCCAGGATCCGTTCCGTCGCGGCGGCAATGTCGGCGACCACGATTCCGGAAGTCCGGAGCTCCGCGCGGTGCTTCGCGCCATGCCCGGTCAGAACGTATATTCCCCGCGCGCCGACGGAGCGCGCGAACTCCATGTCCGATGGGTGATCGCCGACGACAAACGACCGTGCGAGATCGATGTCATGCTCACGCTCTGCCACCCTCAGGAAATAGGGCTTCGGCTTCATGCACTCGCACGCGTCGGTTCGTTGATGGGGGCAGCAGTATACCGCTCGAATCGCGGCCCCTTCCTCGCCGAGCCGTCGCGCCACGTAGTCATTGACCGCGCGGGCCTCCTCGGCGCGGATATGCCCTTGCGCGATCCCGCTCTGGTTCGTCACGATGAAGAGGGCGAACTGGCCAAGCAGCCGCAGCGCCGGAAACGTTTGCGGGTAGAAATCGACCTGGGCAATGTCACGAAGATTGCCCGCGTCCTCGATCAAGGTGCCGTCGCGGTCAAGAAATACGGCAGGCCTCTTCATTGCGGCAGGTCCCATTATTCCAGATCGTTCATCGTCGGATTGGCAAGGAGCTTCGGGGCTTTGGCGGGCGTCCGGTGTGCTCGCTATGCGGCGTAGATCGCGCCCAGTACGCGCGAACCGCGGGCGCCGGTGACCGAGGGGAGATTTCCCGGCATGCGATGGAGTGCCTGGCGAGCGAGCCAGGCAAAGGCCAGCGCCTCGACATGCTCCGGTGCGATGCCGAGCGCCGAAGTCGTCGCGACGTGCATTCCGGGCAGGTGACGTGCCAAACGGGATAGCAGCGCGCGATTGCGCGCGCCGCCACCGCAGACGTAAACTTCGCGCGCGCGCGCGCAGTAGCGGCGCACCGCGCGCGCAATGGCGAGCGCCGTGAGCTCCGTCAGCGTTGCCTGGACATCCACAGGCCGCTCGTTTCCCGCCAGTAGGCCCGCAAGCCATTCGAGGCTGAACATCTCGCGTCCTGTGCTCTTGGGGGGCGGGCGGCGGAAGTAGGGATGCGCGAGAAACTTTGCAAGCAGGCGTGGAACGACGCGGCCGCGCGCCCCCCAGCTCCCGCCGGGGTCGAACGCCATGCGGCGCTTGCCCAGGATCCAGGCGTCAAGCAGGCAGTTTCCCGGCCCGCAGTCGAATCCAATGACGGCGCCGCGCGCGGGGAGCCAGGTGAGATTTGCGATTCCCCCGACATTGACGATGACGCGGTCACGGCGCGCGGCGCCGAACACCGCGCTGTGCAATGCCGGAGCCAGTGGCGCGCCTTCGCCGCCGGCCGCGATGTCGCGGCTGCGAAAATCGCAAACAACGGTCATGCGGGTCCGCTCGGCGAGGCGCGCGCCGTTGACGAGCTGCATCGTATAGCCTGCCCCGGGACGGTGGCGCACGGTCTGCCCGTGGCAGCCTATGCAAGCGACGGCCCGCGCACCCACGCCGGCGCGGGACAGCAGCCGGCGCACGGCGCGGGCGTAAAGATCGCTCAGTTCGTTGCCAAGGATCGCGGCACGGTGCAGCTCGTCGTGGCCGGGATGCAGCATGGCAAGCAGGCGCCTGCGCAGCCGCGAGGGGTACGATACACGGGTGCTGCGCAGAACCCGGAAGCGCCCGCCGCGCGAGGCGGCGAGGACCGCGTCGACGCCGTCGAGGCTCGTGCCCGACATCAGCCCGACGAAATACTCGGGCATCGGCAGCTATTCCAGACGGGCAAGATGAGTGCTGCGTAGCAGCTTCAACTGCTGTACCAGCGGCTCGACTTCAACCTCGAACGCGGTCTTCAACTCGGCGCTGATCGGCGGGGCGGGCGGCATCACCACGCGCAGGGGATTCTGGTGTACGTCGTTGATGCGGAACTCGTAGTGAAGGTGCGGGCCGGTGGCGAGGCCGGTTGCGCCGACGTAGCCGATGGTCTCGCTCTGGGCGACGCGCATTCCCTTGCGAAGGCCTTTGGCGAACCCGGAGAGATGGCCGTACCAGGTGGTGTAACGAGACTGGTGGCGCAGCACCACCAGGTTGCCATAGCCGCGATGATCGCGTCCCGCGAACTCGACTACACCGTCGCCCGTTGCCCGGACGCGGGTGCCGTGCGGCGCGGCGTAATCGATGCCATTGTGCGCGCGCCACGTGCCCAGGATCGGGTGCAAGCGCGAGCGGCTGAATCCGGACGCGATGCGCGAATACTCGAGCGGTGAACGCAGGAACGATTTGCGGATGTTCCTGCCATCGGGCGTGTAGTAGCCGCCCCGCGTCTCGTCGTACTGGAAGTAGACCGCGCGGTAGAGGCGGCCGACGTTGATGAACTCGGCGGCGAGCACACGTCCGGCACGCACCGGGTCGCCGCGGTCGTAGAACATCTCGTAGACCACCGAGAAGCGGTCGCCCCGGCGCAGGTCGCGGTGAAAATCGATATCGGTGGAGAAGATGTCGGCGAGCTGCATGGCGATCGCGTCGGAGAGCCCGGCGGTGTCCGTGGCGGAGAAGAGCGAGCTGCGGATCTCGGCGGATTCCATCAGCACGCGCCGCTCGAGCTTGGCCGGGTGCTCCGCGACGCTGATGCCCTCGCCATCGCGCTCCACGGCGAGCACGTTGGCGCCGTTGCGGTAGTGCAGCTCGAGCAGCCGCCCCTCCGCGGTGACCTGCGCGCGCAGCGTCCGGCCCGGCACGAGCTGGTGGAGAGAACGCGCCGAGCGCGCGCCGCGCAACCGCTGCAGCGCCTCCGGGTCATGCACGCCGAGCCGATCCAGCACCGCTGCCAGCGAGTCGCCGCGCTGCACGCGTTCTTCGCGCCAGTAACCCTGTACTGGAGCATCCGCGGAAGCGGCAACGGGCAGCGCCAGCTCCAGCTCCAGCACAACCGGCGTCTGCTTGCGCGGATCCGTCACGGTGTCGGGAGCGATGCCGAACGCCGCCACGACGCCGAAGAACGGCAACACCACTGCCACCGCCGCGCGGAACAGCCTCGAGCCCGCGATGCGCCGCGCGAGAAGCCTGGCGGCCTCGCGCCCGACAAACCTGCCGCGGGCTGCTACAATCGCTCCGTTCTCTTGCTGCATGATTTCCCAGTGGTTTTTGGGATGCGGTCAGCTTAGCAGAATCGCCCGCTGCGGCAAATGTGATTTTGCATAGTGAAATAGCGCACAGCGCGGGCCTTCCAGCGCCATGACCCCCATCGAACAGCAGCTCGAGATCATCCGGCGCGGCGCCGACGAGCTGCTCGTCGAATCGGAGTTGCGGGCGAAGCTTGCCGAGGGGCGGCCCCTGCGGGTGAAAGCCGGATTCGATCCCACCGCCCCCGATCTCCACCTCGGGCACACGGTACTCATCAGCAAGCTGCGCCAGCTGCAGGACCTCGGGCACCACGTGCTCTTCGTGATCGGAGATTTCACCGGCATGATCGGCGACCCCTCCGGCCGGAACGCGACGCGCCCGCCACTCTCACGCGCGGAGGTGCAGGCGAATGCGAAGACCTACACCGACCAGGTGTTCAAGATTCTCGACCGCGGCCGCACCGAGGTGGTGTTCAACTCGAAGTGGATGGACGGATTGAACGCCGCGGGCCTGATCCGGCTCGCGGCGAAGCACACGGTGGCGCGCATGCTCGAGCGCGACGACTTCGGCAAGCGCTATCGGGCCCGGCAGCCGATTGCGATCCACGAATTCCTCTATCCCCTGGTCCAGGGCTACGACTCCGTCGAGCTCCGGGCGGATCTCGAGCTCGGTGGCACCGACCAGAAATTCAACCTGCTGATGGGTCGTGAGATGCAGAAGGAGCACGGGCAGCCGCCGCAGTGCATCCTCACCCTGCCGCTGCTGGAGGGGACGGACGGCGTCAACAAGATGTCGAAGTCGCTCGGCAACACCATTGGCATCACCGAGCCGCCCGGGGAAATTTTCGGCAAGCTGATGTCGATTTCGGACGAGCTGATGTGGCGTTATATCGAGCTGCTTTCTTTCGGGTCGCCTCAGGAGATCAGCGCGAAGAAACGGGCTGTCGTTCAAGGCGGCAATCCGCGGGACGTGAAGTTCGGATTCGCCCGTCAGATCGTCGAACGCTTCCATGGCGCCAAGGAAGCCGAGTCAGCGGCCGAGGCGTTCAATGCCCGCTTCCGGGATCATGAAATGCCCACGGATATACCCGAGGTTACGGTTCGGCCGGCGGGCGGGGCAACGATGGCGATCACGCAAGTGCTGAAGCAGGCACAGCTCGTGAGCAGCGCCTCGGAGGCCGCGAGGCTGATTCAGCAGGGAGGTATCAAGGTCGACGGCGGGAGGGTGTCCGACAAGGCGTTGGTGCTTTCTACCGGGCGCACCTATCTCATTCAGGTCGGCAAACGCAAGTTCGCCCGCGTCACCATAGCCTGAAAATGAAACGGGCGCCGGGGTCTCCCGACCCCGTGCGCCCGGATTACCTAGAGACTGCCGGCTAGCGTCCCGAGCGACCGGCTCGGCCGTGTAGCCTCACACCTAGAACCGTATTCGCCTTCAGCGATTAGACGAGCTGCGGCTTCTGCTCGTCCTTCTTGTCTTCGTCCGCGATCAGCTGCGGCTTCTGCTCGTCCTTCTTGTCTTCGTCCGCGATCAGCTGCGGCTTCTGCTCGTCCTTCTTGTCTTCATCCGCGATCAGCTGCGGCTTCTGCTCGTCCTTCTTGTCTTCGTCCGCGATCAGCTGCGGCTTCTCGGTTTCCTTCTTCTCTTCATCGGCGTAAGCCGCGAAAGTCGAGAGACCGAACGCGCTGGCAAGCGCGAGTGCGAGTATTGTCTTGCGATTCATGTAAACCTCCGATATCTGTGAAAGTAGATCGTTGGCGATTTGCCCAACCACCCGTTGGACGGGCGAAGAATAGGGGAGGTTTGTTGGCCGTGCGGATTCTTACAAACATGTAATCGACCGGTAGCGCCGGCGTAAGCCCCGTGAAAAAATATTTCCGGAGGCTTACGCGCAACTTACGAAAGCGCGCCAACCGATCCTGAATCGAGCACGGATGTCTGCTCCCGGCGACACTGCCCGGGCGCTTCCCGCCTTGCAGCGGGAGGTCACCCGCGCGCGTGTGAATCGCGTCCTTGCGCGGCCGCCGGTGCGGGAAAGCGGACCGTGGCACAAAGCCCGGGCTGATTGTCCGAAAGCTCGATCGACGCGCCGTGCAGCTCGGCGACGGCCTTCACGAGCGCAAGGCCGAGGCCGCTGCCGGGCGTCGTGCGGCTTGGTTCCAGCCGGTAGAAGCGGCGGAATACTTTGTCGCGCTCGCCGGCAGGGATGCCCGGCCCGGTATCGGCGACTCGCAGAACCGGCGCGCCGTCCTCCTGTGACAGCTCGACCGTGATGTCCACGTCGGGCGGGCAGTGGCGCATGGAGTTTTCGATGAGGTTGGCCACCATCTGGGTCAGCAGTTCGCGATCTCCATGGATCGGCTGAACCTTCGCGAGCTTGATCTTCAGTCGCTGGCTGCGATCTTCCGCCACTGGCGCGTACGCTTCGCATATCGCTGATGCGAGTTGCTCCAGGCCGACGTCCGAAAATGCCGCACGCCGGGCCCCGGCCTCGATCTGGGAGATGCGCAGCAGCGCCGAGAACGTGTCCAGTATGGCGTCCACTTCGGCGATGGATTGTTCGATGACGGCGTCCCCGCCGGCTGGCGTGCTGCCGCGCGCAGCCTCGAGTTGGTGGCGCAGGCGAGAAAGCGGGGTTCGCAGGTCGTGCGCAATGTCGTCGGAAACGCGCTTCAGGCTCTCCATCAGTGCCTGGATCCGGTCGAGCATTGCATTCAGGTTCACTGCCAGCCGGTCCATCTCGTCACCGGCGCCGGAGGCCGGCACGCGCTTGCCGAGATCGCCGTCCATGATCGAGCGGGTCGTGCGGTTGATCTCTTCAATGCGGCGCAGGAACCCGACGCCGAGCGCCACGCCGCCCGCTGCGGCGAGCAGCACCGTGATGGCGATGCCCCAGGCAAGCGCCCGGACGATCGCCACTCGCGCCGTCACCGCCCGGTAACGGCTCTCGCCCACCAGCAGGTAACCGCCGTTATCGAGCAGGTGCCCGTGGGCCACGATCGGATAGGCATCGGCCGGATCATCCGGTTTCGCACTCCGGTCCGCCAGCAGCGAGGACACCGGCAGGATTCTCTCGCCCTCCAGGGGTTTCATCTGCGGGAGATTGCCGGCGACGCGCGTGCCGGCCGCATCCTGAAGCAGGTAATAGCGCCGCGGCGGCCGCAATTCCACGGTCCTCAACTCGATCGCGCGCACGAGACTGTTATACCCGCGGCTTTGGTAGAGCTCGACCAGCACGTCCGCTTCGCGCTCCACGGCATCGCTCACCTGCCCGTCGAGCGCAGCGATCGTGATCCAGTAGACGATCAGGAAGAGAATCGCGACCGACGCCCCGAAGACGGCGGCGTACCACGCGAGAAGACGGAAGCTCGTGCTGCGGAGAATGCTACGAGGAGTCGCCAAGGGAATATCCGGAGCCGCGCACCGTGTGGATCAGTTCCTCGCCGAACTCGCGGTCCACCTTGGCGCGCAGCCGGCTGATGTGGGTCTCGACGACGCTGGTGTGCGGATCGAAATGGAACTCCCAGACATTCTCCAGCAGCATGGTCCGCGTCACCACCTGTCCGGCGTTGCGCATCAGGTACTCGAGCAGCCTGAACTCCTGCGGCTGCAGTTCGATTCGCTTGCCGCCTCGAGTTACCGTGCGCTTCAGGCGGTCCAGCTCGAGATCGCCGACGCGCAGCACCGTTGATTCGTCGGCCAGCGGGGGGCGACGCGCGAGCGCGTTCACTCGGGCGTGCAGTTCGGAGAACGCAAAGGGCTTGGTGAGGTAATCATCCGCGCCGGCCTCCAGCCCCTCGACGCGGTCGTTGACGCCCCCCAGCGTGGTGAGCAGGAGCACCGGAGCCTTGTTTCCCGCGGCGCGGATCGTCTTCACGATGGCGAGACCGTCGACACCGGGCAGCATGCGGTCGATGACCATGACGTCATAGCGGCCCCCGGAAGCGTGAATGAGCCCGTCGCGGCCGCTCGCTGAGTGATCCACCACGTGCCCGTGCTCGCGCAGCCCGTTTGCCACGTACGCCGAGGTGTGCGGATCGTCTTCGATCAGTAGGATCTTCATGGGCGGGCATTATGGTGACGCCGCGATGGAACACGGAAGATAGCGCAGCGGCTCTCGCCACACAAGAAAGTTGCAGCGCCGCCGGACGTCCGCTTACCGAACGGTAAGCTTCGGGTAACCTGCAACCTGCCCGGATGCCCTGCCGCCCTCCGGAGCTGCCGCCGCCGGAGAATCCGCCAACTTCGCGCTTCAGCGGCGGCTCATCCCCACAGCTTCTTCAGCCGTGCCGCGCGGCCGCAGCCGCTCTTGTAGAACTTGTAGCGCGCCGGGTTCTTCAGGTAGTAGTCCTGGTGATAGCCCTCGGCAGCATAGAACTGGGACGATTTCGTGATCTCGGTGACGATTTCGCCCCGGAACGGCTTCGACTTCACGAGCGCCGCGCGCGACGCTTCCGCGAGCCGCTTCTGCTCCTCGTCGTGATAGAAGATGCCGCTGCGGTACTGCGAGCCGTAATCGCAGAACTGCGCATCCTTCTGGGTCGGGTCGATGTTGCGCCAGAACACCTCGAGCAACCGGGCGTAGGTCACCTTCGATGGGTCGTATTCGACCTGCACCACCTCGGCATGGCCGGTGCGCGAGGTGCTGACCTGCTCGTAGGTCGGGTTCTTGACTTTCCCGCCCATGTAGCCCGAGGTCGTGGCGATCACGCCGGGCACGGGGTCGAAGGCTTCCTCCATGCACCAGAAGCAGCCGCCGGCAAAGGTCGCCCTGGCAGTCGCGGATTTCGCTCCCGTTCCGGGTTGCGCCTGCGCCCAGCTCCCGCCGGCCGCCGCCAGGGCAAGCATCGCGCTCCACACCAGCACCCACAATTTCCTCTCCATCATGATCGGACTCCTGTCGGGTTGACGGTTTTCCTGCGCCTCAGTTCGGCGAACGCCGCGAGCTCCCAGTGCCGGATGGCAACCAGCAGGCTCATCGCCGAGCGCTCGCCCAGCGGCAGCCTGGCGTCCTGGTTGTTCAACTCGGAGAACTCGCGTGCGATCCGCTTGAGGCGCGTGAGCAATGCCGCGCTCGAGACTCGCGAGAGCATGCCGTTCACGACCACCATGAATTCGTCGGGGCGGTCGAAGCGCGAGCGGAAGTACTCATTGTGTGCTTGCTGGTTGAAGAAACGCTGGATAGGTCCATCCGGTAGCCACGAGAAATCGAGCGATATCAAAAGCCTTATACGGTTGTTGGGCAGCAATCGGATGAACCCCAGGCGGTCAAGCCGGGCAAGGAGCTGGATGCACTCCGGCCGAGAAATGTCGTAGGTCGCGACGATCTGGTCGAATCCGACGTGGTTCAGCGCGCACACGGCGACGAGGAAAAGCTTGGGATTAGCGACTATCTCCTGCTCCTGCTCGTGGCTCAGCCGGGAGATCAGGTTTTCTTCCTGATGCAGCGCTCGCGCGATATCGGAGAACTCGCTGTTCGCAAGCTGGCACACTTGGTCGAGCCGTTTGAGCGAAAAATTCCTGCGTGAAAACATGCGCTTCACGCTGGCCTCGCTCAGGCGCAGCTCGCGCGCAACGCGGGCGTAGGTGATGCCCCGCGAGCGCAATTCCCGCTTGAGTACTTCTACCAGTCCGGCGCTTGTTGTCATTGCTGGTCTCCTCCCTTCAGCCCGGTTGCCGCCACCTTTCGAAGCGCAAGGTATCACTTAAGGCTACCTGCGGGTCAACGGGTAGCAACGTTGCATAAGATGCTTGCATCGGATTTTGCACTGCACCAATACTGGTTTCGCACGCAGGCGCCGCCTGCGGCAAACCGGGAGGGAGGACACCATGCAAGCAACCGCCACCAGAATCGCCCGACGTGAAAGAAGCGAACAGGCGCGCGCCCGCGCCATGGTCCGCTTCAACGGGCTGCTGTTCCACTGTCTCGCCGCGGCCTCGTTTCTGGAGACCTCCGTACCGCTGCAAGTCAGTCGCTCGAGCCCTGCGCTTGCCGGGCGCCCCGATGCGGGACTATGGATGGAACAGGTGTGGTGGCCGCAGCGCGCGGCGCTCGGGCGCCGGTTGCGCGACTTCCTTGAGGCGACCTGGCCCGAATTCGACTGGAACGCCGCGTACAAGGAGTTCTACGAATCCTACCGGCGCCCGCGCCCGGCAGTGGATCGTCGGGAGGCGAGCGCTGCGCTGGGGGCGCTCAGCTTGTGCGCGGCAGCGGCCCAGGCGGCGGTGCTCTATCGCGCGCTCGCCCGCTGCGCGGACGAGCCAGAGCTGCGTGCGCTGGCGCGCGAGGCGGCGAGCAAACACGCTGGCTACTTCGGGCACTTCCGCGCCGTGTTCGAGTGCTGCAAGCGCGACGAGCGGATCGGTCTCGTCGCGGGGTGGCGCACGGTACGAGCCGCCTGCCGCTCGGCGCGGGATTTCCACGTGCGCGCGGCGTTCGAGCCGCTCGGCAGTCATTGGAGCGGCGCACCGACGGTGCCCGGGCTCGACTACGGGGAGTTCCGCGCCCGCATGGTGCCGCTGATTCAGCGCCACGCCGGTCTGGGGAGCATCGAGCGCCTGCTGTTCCGGCCGTGGCTGGAGCACGAGCGGCATGCGCCGGTGCCGCAACTGCCCGAGAGACGACTGGAGCGGCGCCTGTCACTCGCGCCGCGGCCGGCGGCCGCCTAGCGCAAATTCGCCGCGGGGGGCGACTCGCCCCCCGCGCCCCGAATCCGCTACACTGCCCGATCCGTATATGAAACACCCGACGCATTGGAGCCATTCATTTGAATTCCAAGACAACGCCCCCCGATAAGGCAATCGCCACTCTCGCGGGCGGCTGTTTCTGGTGCCTGGAGGCCGTGTACGACGGCATGAAGGGCATTCTCTCGGTCGAATCGGGTTACATGGGCGGGCAGCGCGCGAACCCGACCTACGAGCAGGTCTGTCGTGGCGACACGGGACATGCCGAGGTCGTGCGCATCACCTTCGATCCTGCGATCGTCTCGTTCAAGGAGCTGCTGGAGGTGTTCTTCGTGATCCACGATCCGACCACGTCAAACCGCCAGGGCAACGACGTCGGCACCCAGTACCGCTCGGCGGTCTTCTATCACACGCCGCAGCAGAAGGCGGACGCCGAGGAAGTCATCGCGAGGCTCAATGCCGCGAAGCTCTGGAGCAGCCCCATCGTCACCGAGTTGACGCCCGCGAGCACTTTCTACTTGGCCGAGGGCTATCACCAGGAGTATTTCGCGCGCAACCCCTACCAGCCCTATTGCCAGGCCGTGGTCGCGCCCAAGGTCGCCAAGTTCCGCAAGCTTTTCCTGGAACGGCTCAAGACGTCCTGAGCAATCCGAGAGCGCCTCGCAGGATGAGGCGCGGCGACCGGCCATTCGTGGTTCGACGGGCTGACCACGAAAGGTCCGTTCGCATGTCACAATTCCGTCATGTGATTGTCATAGACTTGGCGCCGTGACGAAAACCGGCTTCCCGCCATGAACAGCATCGTTCTCGTCGTCGAAGACGAGCCGGCAATTCAGGAACTTATCGCAATAAATCTCGAGCATGCCGGGCATCGGGTGTGGCGCGCGGGAAGCGCGGAGGAGGCCGATGCCCTGGTGCGCGACGCGCTGCCGGATCTCGTCCTGCTCGACTGGATGCTGCCGGGAATCTCGGGGCTCGCCTACGCCCGCAAACTGCGCGGCGCCGATCGCACCCGGCGCATCCCGATCATCATGCTCACCGCGCGCACCGAGGAGCGCGACAAGCTCGAGGGGCTGGAAGGCGGCGCAGATGACTACCTCACCAAGCCGTTTTCGCCGAAGGAGCTGCTCGCGCGCATCAAGGCGGTGCTGCGGCGCCGGGCGCCCGAGCGTACCGACGACGCGGTCGAGATTTCCGGCCTGCGGCTCGATCCGGCGACGCGACTCGTGGCCGGCGGCGGGCGGGAGATCACGCTCGGGCCGACCGAGTTCCGGTTGCTGCATTTCTTCATGACGCACCCGGAGCGCGTGCACAGCCGGGCACAGCTGCTCGACCGCGTATGGGGCGACCACGTTTTCGTCGAGGAGCGCACGGTCGACGTGCATATCCGCAGGCTGCGCCAGGCGCTGGAGGCGAGCGGGCACGACCGGCTCATCGAAACAGTGCGCAGCAGCGGCTACCGGATGCGGGGTGCTTAACCGGGCGGCGTGGGATAATCCGCGTTGCCGTTCAAGAGGCATGCGCGCTTGATCACTCCCTTGCTGCGAGCCGCTTCGACGCTGGCCGTGATTGCAGCGGCCGCGCTCGTGGCGGGACTCGCGTTTGGCGCAACAACGGGGTGGGCAGTGCTGGCGTCAGGCGCGCTCGCGCAGCTGGTCTATCACCTCGTCAAGCTCGCAGCGCTGATCCATTGGCTGAGGCAGCCCAGGGCCCATGCCCTGCCGGACGCTCGCGGCGTTTGGGACGAGGCATACGCGCTGCTTTACCGCTTCGAGCGCGCCACGGCGAGGGAAGCGGAACGTCTGTCGCGTGCGCTGCTGCGCTGGCGCCAGGCCGGCGAGGCGTTGCCCGACGGGGTGGTCATACTCGACGTGCAGAACCGCATCGAATGGTGCAACGAGGGCGCGGTCCGGCATTTCGGGCTCGATCTCAGCATCGACGTCGGCCGGCCGGTGATCAATCTCGTGCGCCAGCCCGAATTTATCGCCTACGTCGAAGCCGAAAACTACGCGCACGCGATTCCGCTGCACTCGGAGCACAGCGGCGGGCTCACGCTCTCGGTCCAGGTCATACCGTACGGGGAGGCGCAGAAGCTGCTCCTCTCGCGCGATGTCACCCGGTTCGAGAGGATCGAGACCATGCGCCGCGATTTCGTGGCCAACGTATCGCACGAACTGCGCACGCCGCTCACCGTGCTCGCCGGGTTCCTCGAGACGGTGCAGGAGCTCGAGCTCGATCCGCGGCGCACGCGCGATTACGTGAACCTCATGGCGGAGCAGGCCCGGCGCATGCAGCGCATCGTCGACGACCTCCTCGCGCTCTCCTCCCTGGAATCGACGCCCGAGCCCTCCCCTGAGGAACGTGTGAACGTGCGGCGCCTGCTTGCCAGAATCAAAACGGATACCGATGCATTGAGCGGCGGCAGGCACCAGGTCACGCTCGAGGCGACGGAGGGTTTCGACATCGCCGGCTCCGAGAGCGAGCTGGCGAGCGCATTCGGCAATCTTGCGAGCAACGCGGTGCGTTACACACCGGCGGGCGGCACGGTAAGCCTCGCCTGGCGCGCCTCGGCCGACGGCGCCGAATTCATCGTCGAGGATACGGGCATCGGGATCGAACCGCAGCACATTGCGCGGCTGACCGAGCGGTTCTACCGCGTGGATCGCGGACGCTCGCGCGAGACCGGCGGCACCGGGCTCGGGCTGGCGATCGTCAAGCATGCGCTGGCGCGCCACCAGGCGACACTCGAAATCCACAGCGACTCCGGCAAGGGCAGCCGTTTCACCGCGCGCTTCCCGGCGCGCCGCATGCTGCCCGCCGCAACCCGGGCGCAGGACGCCGCCAGGGCCTGAGCCACACGCTCTTTTCATCGCCGGGGAAAGCTGCCGCAGAACAGGGGCTTAATCCGCTTTTGCGAAGTCAGATCGCAGGTTGTAGCCGCGTCAAAAAACTGTAATACACGCGGCACGCCGGGCTCCATTAAAATACAGCACAGCAACAAGGGGCTCGTCGGTCCGACGCTGAATTCGCGGGGTGCGTGACCGAGCGGCGTTTCGGCCTTCCTGGAGCAACCGAGTCAATTTACCTGAGCAATCGAGCGAGTACGCGGTTTCGCGCGCCGTGCGCGTCCGCGCAGCTCTTGTGCCATGAACAAGCCGCGCGATGTACCCGAGTTGTATCTGAACCGCGAGCTGGGACAGCTCGCGTTCAACCGGCGCGTGCTGGCGCAGGCGGAAAACCCCGCGACTCCGCTGCTCGAACGCTTGCGGTTCCTCTGCATCGTCAGCAGCAACCTCGACGAGTTCTTCGAAATCCGCGTTTCCGGGCTGAAGGCGGAGATCGAGGCCGGCGCGCCGGCGATCGGACCCGAGCGCATGCCCGCCGATCAGCTGTTCAAACGGGTCGCGAAGGAAGCGCACGAGCTGGTCGCAGCGCAGTACCGCCTGCTCAACCAAGAGATCCTTCCGGGGCTCGCGGGCAAAGGCATCCGGTTCCTGCGCCGGTCGGAATTCACGTCGAGCCAGGCGGAGTGGATCAAGAGTTATTTTTTCCGCGAAGTCATGCCCGTGCTCACGCCGATCGGGCTCGATCCCGCGCACCCCTTCCCCCGCGTGCTCAACAAGAGCCTCAATTTCGCGGTCGAGCTCGAAGGCAAGGATGCGTTCGGCCGCAACTCGGGAATTGCCATCGTGCAGGCACCGCGCGTGCTGCCGCGCGTGATCAGACTGCCGCGGGAAGTGGCGGTGGCCGACTACGATTTCGTGTTCCTGTCGTCGGTCCTGCACGCGCACGTGGCGGAGCTGTTCGCGGGCATGAAGGTGGTGGAGTGCTACCAGTTCCGGGTGACCCGCAACAGCGACCTCTTCGTTGACGAGGAGGAGGTGAAGGACCTGCGCGCCGCCCTGCGCGGCGAGCTGCCGTCGCGCCAGTTTGGCGACGAAGTGAGGCTCGAGGTCGCCCAGGATACTTCGGCGAAGATCACCGAGTTCCTGCTGACGCAGTTCGGTCTCGGCGAGGAGGATCTGTACCGCGTGGACGGCCCCGTCAACCTCGCGCGCCTGGTGAGCGTGCCGGGCTGGGTGGAACGCTCCGACCTCAAGTTCCCGGTGTTCCGGCCCGGACTGCCGGAGCGCCTCAAGCGCACGAACCACATCTTCGAAACGCTCCGCGAACGCGATCTCCTGTTCCATCATCCTTTTCAGTCGTTTCAGCCGGTGTTGGCCTTCCTCGAGCGCGCGGCGAGCGATCCGGCCGTGGTCGCGATCAAGATGACGGTCTATCGCACGGGCGTGGAATCGGAGCTGATGGAGATCCTCATCAACGCGGCGAAGAGCGGGAAGGAAGTGACGGTGGTGCTGGAGCTGCTCGCGCGATTCGACGAGGAGGCCAACATCAACTGGGCGCAGCGCCTCGAAGAGGTCGGCGCGCACGTGGTCCACGGGGTGGTGGGCCACAAGACTCATGCCAAGATGCTGATGGTGGTGCGGCGGGAGGAGGACGGGCTGAGGCGCTACGTGCACCTGTCCACCGGAAACTATCACACGCGCACCGTGAGCCTGTATACCGACTTCGGCCTGCTCACCGCCAACGAGGAGATCTGCGCCGACGTCAACGACGTCTTCAGCCAGCTGACCGGGCTCGGGCGCGCGACCAAGCTGAAGCATCTCTGGCTCGCGCCGTTCAGCCTGCACAAGCAGGTATTGCGCGCGATCCGGAATGAGGCCCAGCACGGAAAGGACGGAAAAAAGGGCCGCATTATCGCCAAGATGAACGCGCTGCTCGATCCGGAGACCATCGACGCGCTCTACGATGCTTCGCGCGCGGGCGTCCAGATCGACCTCATCGTGCGCGGGATGTGCGCGCTGAAAGCCGGCATTCCGGGCGTCTCCGAGAACATCCGTGTTCGATCCGTGGTCGGGCGTTTCCTGGAGCACTCCCGGGTGTTCTATTTCCACAACGACGGCGCCGAGGACGTCTACCTTTCCAGCGCCGACTGGATGGAGCGCAACTTCTTCCGCCGGGTCGAGATCTGTTTCCCCGTCCTCGATCCACAGCTGAAGAAGCGCGTCATCAACGAGGGCCTCAAGCCCTATCTCGAGGACAGCGGCCAGGCTTGGAGGATGGACCAGGACGGCGAGTATCGCGCCGAGTCTCCGGGGCAGCGCGCGGCCGCACAGGAAACCCTGCTCAAGCTCCTGGCTCTGCACGCGTCGGCCTGACCGTGTCGTCGGGTCGTCGCGTCGCGTTCCCGCTCCGGCCGCTGGAAGTCACCGCGCTATCCGGCCTCGCCGGATTCCCCGCGACGAGGCGCGGTGGCCGCGGCGGGCCGGTCAAGGCGCGCCCCGCCACGCTGACTCCCACCATGCCGGTGGGCACCGCGTTTAAAGCGGTGATGGCGGCCGGTCTCGCGCACCTGCTCGCGAACGAGCGCGGGCTGCTCGAAGGCCGCGATCCGGAGTATCTCCACCAGACGCGGGTCGCGTTGCGCAGGCTGCGCTCCGCGCTGGAAGTATTTTCACCGCCGCTGCAGAAGAGGGTAACGGCTGCGCCGGCGCGGGAGCTCAAGTGGCTCGCGTCCCGCCTCGGACCCGCGCGGGACTGGGACGTGTTCCTCGGCGAGACGCTGCAACCCGTCGAAGCCCAGTTCGGCGCGCACCGGGGGCTCAAGGCCTTCGCCGCGCGTTGCCGGAGACTGCGACGCGGTGCCGGAGCCAAAGCACGGGGCGCGGCGCGCTTTCCGCGTTACCGGCAGCTCAAGACTTTACTTTCCACATGGCTCGCGTCAGAGGGCTGGCTTGCGCGGCTCAACAGCGGCGCGCGCACCGCCATGGAGGGCCCGGTCGGCGATCATGCCCGGGCCGTGCTCGAGGCCCGTTACAGCCGGGTGCGCAAGCGCGGCCGCGGGCTCCACGACCAGAGCGCAGCGGAGCTTCACCGGTTGCGCATTGCCATCAAGAAGTTCCGTTACGCCGCCGATTTCTTTGGCGGGCTCTATAAGGCAGACGCGGCCCGCGTGAACCTCAGGCGGCTTGCCCGCCTGCAGGACATACTCGGCGAGATGAACGATGCTGCGACTGCGCCCCATCTCGTGGCCCGGGGTTTCCGGCGTACTCGCGGCGGCGTCGCGCTCGAAGCCAGAGGCATCCTGCTGGGATGGACCCGCAGCCGGATGGCCGGGCTGACGCGCGAGCTCGGAGACGCGTGGCGGGAATTTATCGCAGCCGGGAGGTTCTGGTAGAACTACGGCACGCCTTGGCGGCGCATCGCGGGGCAGGGTTTCCGAAAGCCGTTAATCCGCGAGCGCCGGTTCCATGCCCGCTTCGATCTCTTCGTGTTCGGGTATCTTGAGCTCGAAACCGATCTTGCTCCATTCGCGCGCCTCGTCGCGCAGCGCGGTGGCCGTGAGGGGATTGCGCACGAGCCATCCGGGCGCGAGCGAAAGCCGGAACTTCTTGCCCTGACGCCGCACCTGCAGCGGTGGCAGCGGTGTCTCCGCCCGGCGGCGGGAGAGCAGTACCGCGAGCCGCACGGCGAACACCATGTTCCAGTCGACGTCATGCTCCTCGATGTCCTGCGCGACCTTGCCGAGGGAGCGGCGATGCGTCCGCACCAGCAGCGCCAGCCTGGCCTGCTCGTCGCGCGAGAAACCGGGCATGTCGGCGTTTCCGAGGATGTAGGCCGAATGCTTGTGGTAGCCGCTGTAGGCAACTGAAATTCCGATTTCGTGCAGTCGCGCGGCCCACTCGATGTAGGAGGTCGCCGCCTCGCCGGTTGCGTCGTCCCCGGCGGTGAGCTTCCGGTGGAGCGTCAAGGCGAGCGACTCGACGCGCCGCGCCTGCTTCGCATCCACGTGATAGCGCTGCATGAACTGGCCGACCGTGACATCGCGCATGTCGTGGTGGTGGAAGCGCCCGAGAAGGTCGCAGAGCACGCCCTCGCGCAGGGCGCCGGCCGCGACGGCCATGAAATCGATGTCGAGCTCGGAGAGGATCGCGCCGAGGATGGCGAGACCCCCCGGAAACACCGCCACCCGGTCCGGTCTCAGCCCCGCAAGCTCTGCCTTCTCCATGCGGCCGTGCTTGATCAGGTAGGAGCGCAGCCGGTCGATGCCGCCCGGCGTAATGCCGTCCTCTACGAAGCCATTGAGCCGCATGATATCGGCGATGGCGCGCACCGTTCCCGAGGAGCCGACCGCCTGCTGCCAGCTTCCGGGCGCGAAACCGGCCACGATAGGCTGCAGCTCGTTGCGGGCGGCCAGCTCGGCCTGCCGCATGGCGGACTTGGTGACCTTGCCGTCCTCGAAGTAGCGCAGGCTGTAGGAGACACAGCCCATGAACAGGCTCTCCAGCTTCTTCGGCCGGTGTCCCGCGCCGATGATGAGCTCGGTGGAGCCGCCGCCGATATCCACCACCAGACGCCGGTCGCGCGATGCCGGCAGGCTGTGCGAGACCCCGAGGTAGATGAGGCGCGCTTCCTCGCGGCCCGCAACCACCTCGATCGGGAAGCCGAGCGCGGCCTCCGCCTTCTTCAGAAAGGACGCGGCGTTCTTCGCGACCCGCAGCGTGTTGGTGCCGACTGCCCGCACGGCGCGCCGGTCGAAGCCGCGCAGCCGCTCACCGAAGCGCTTGAGGCACGCCAGCGCGCGCTCCTGCGAGGCATCATCCAGACGCTTGTCCTCGTCCAGGCCGGCGCCGAGCCGCACCGGCTCGCGCAGCGAGTCGAGAGGATAGAGCTGGTGGCCGACGACGCGCCCCACCTGGCAATGAAAGCTGTTCGAACCGAGATCGACCGCGGCGAGTGTCGTATAGGCGGCCATCGGCGCTACCAGCGGGTGAGACGGGGGTTGCGCGGATGCCGCGGAATGCGGACCGGAGGTGTGAAAATCGCCGTCCGCCCGCGCACTGCGGGACGGCCTCCACGGGAACGACTCGAAGCAGCTATCAGCGTGATAGCGCTCCCGCGTTCAAGGGGCGATCCATGCCGCAAGTATAAGTAAGCCGGGCGCTATCGCCAAGCGAACCTGTCGGAAAAGTCCAATATCCAGTCGCATGGCTGCATTGAGCTTGACAACAGGACGACCACATCGCGGCGGAGGCATGTCCGGCCTGGCCCGGTCAGCCTATCACCGCCACCGGGGAATTCCGGACCGGCCGCGGTCGCAGGCGCGTTCACAGGTGTCATGAAGTTGTAACAAGCGCCGTCTACCATGCACCTGTTCATCAAGTGCACACTACGTGAACAGGAGACCGAATTGGAAACCTTCAGCAGAGACTGGTTGCTAGGCGCGGCGATGGCAGCGGCGGCGGCGCTCGGTGTCGTGGCCGCGGCGAACGCGCAGATCGTCAAGATCGACGGCTCGAGCACCGTGTATCCGATCACCGAGGCGGTGGCGGAGGAGTTCCAGAAGGCGAAGAAGGGCACCATCAAGGTGACGGTGGGCATCTCCGGCACCGGCGGGGGCTTCAAGAAGTTCTGCCGCGGCGAGACGGACATCTCCGACGCGTCGCGACCCATCACCAAGAAGGAGATGGACGACTGCAGGGCGGCGGGTATTTCCTATCTGGAAATGCCGGTGGCGTACGACGCGCTGACTGTGGTCATCAATCCGCGGAATACCTGGGCAACGAAGATGACCGTCGCAGAATTGAAGAAGATGTGGGAGCCGGCCGCGCAAGGCAAGATTACACGATGGAACCAGATCAATCCTGCGTGGCCTGATGCGCCCCTGAAGCTCTTCGGGCCGGGCGCGGATTCCGGGACGTTCGAGTATTTCACCGAAGCCGTCACCGGAAAATCCAAGTCCAGCCGGGGCGACTTTACCGCAAGCGAGGACGACAACGTGCTGGTGCTAGGCGTCTCGCGCGACATCAACGGCCTCGGCTATTTCGGCTATGCGTACTACATAGAGAACAAGGACAAGCTCGCGGTGGTTTCGGTGGTATCGCCAGCCGGAAGCGCGGTCACGCCGTCGACGGATACCGTCGTGAACGGCTCTTATCAACCCCTGTCGCGGCCCATCTTCATCTACATCAATGCCAAGTCTGCCCGGAAACCCGAGGTGAAGGAATTTATCGAGTACTACAACAGGCACGCCGAGAAGCTCGTCAAGGAAGTGAAGTATGTTCCGCTGCCCGGAAAGGCCTACCAGTACAACCTCGAAACGCTGGGCAAGATGCGGGTCGGCACCAAGTTCGGCGGAGAAAACAAGGTGGGGCTGACGATCGACGATCTGATGCGGATGGAGGCCAAGCTGTAGACCACGGCCTCCCTCAGGGTGAGCGGGAGGGGCTGCGGCCCCTCCCGTTTTTTGGATTTCCGGTGGTTGAGCCGAGCTCAACCTGACATAATTCTGCAACAACAACGAGAATGACCGCGGCTTCCCAGGCAGACAGGATGGAGGCGTTGCCGGAATCCTTCGTCAGCGACCGGCTGGCGCGGCGCAAGCTGCGCCATGTCCAGGAGCGCATCATCGAGTTCATCCTGTTCCTGGCGGCCTGCGTTTCGGTCGCGACCACGATCGGCATCGTGGTGATACTGCTGAAGGAATCGTTCGTGTTCTTTCAGCATATCTCGCTCTGGGACTTTCTCACCGATACGCAATGGACGCCGCTCTTCGCGGACGCGCACTACGGCATCATGCCGCTGCTGTCCGGAACGCTGGTGAGCTCGATGGTCGCGCTGCTGGTCGCGATCCCGCTCGGCACCGTCATCGCCATCTACCTGTCCGAGTTCGCCCCGTTCGCGGTGCGCGAGGTCGCGAAGCCGTTCCTCGAGTTGCTCTCCGGCGTGCCGACCATCGTCTACGGCTACTTCGCGCTGCTGTTCGTGACGCCGCTCCTGCAGATGCTCATCCCGTCGCTGCCCGGGTTCAACCTGCTTTCGGCGGGAATCGTGATGGGCATCATGATCATTCCCACCGTCAGCTCGGTCTCCGAGGACGCGATGCGCGCGGTGCCGATGGCCCTGCGAGAGGGGTCGTATGCCATGGGCGCGACGCGCTTTCAGACGGCGATCCGGGTGGTGACGCCCGCTGCGTTCTCGGGGATCGCCGCAGCCTATATCCTCGGCATCTCCCGCGCGGTCGGAGAGACGATGATCCTAGCGGTCGCGGCCGGCATGCAGCCCAACCTGACCTGGAACCCGCTCGAGCCGGCGGCGACCATCACCGCCTACATCGTGCAGGTCGCGCTGGGCGACCTGCCGCACGGCAGCATCGGCTACCAGACCATCTTCGCCGCGGGACTGACGCTGGCGCTGATGACCCTTTTATTCAACGTGCTCGGCCACCTGCTGCGCAAGCGCTACCGCCAGGCGTACTGACCATGAGCCAGCAAACGGCCAGACTCGAGTCCATTCGTGCACTGATCGCGGCGCACAAGCGCTGGGATCTCGTGTTCGCCGCGCTTGGGCTGCTGGCGCTCATGGTGGGAGTGCTCACCTTTGTCGCGTTGTTCGCGCAGATGGTGGTGGAAGGCGCGCCGCGGCTGTCCTGGGATTTCCTCACCAGTTTTCCCTCGCGCAAGCCGGACCAGGCAGGCATCCTTTCCGCATGGGTCGGCTCCACCCTGGTGATGATCGTGACCGCCGCCACCGCTGTGCCGCTCGGGGTGGGCGCCGGGGTCTATCTGGAGGAGTACGCGCCCAGGAACTGGATGACCGATCTCATCGAGATCAACGTGACCAATCTTGCGGGGGTGCCGTCCATCGTCTACGGGCTTCTCGCGCTCGGACTGTTCGTGTATGGGTTCGGGTTGGGACAGAGCATCCTCACCGCCGGGCTGACGCTGGGCCTGCTGATCCTGCCGGTCGTGATCGTCGCCACGCGCGAGGCGATCCGCTCCATCCCGGCCATCATCCGCGAAGGGGCCTACGCGCTCGGCGCGACCAAGTGGCAGACCACCTCGCATCACATCCTGCCGTACTCGACGCCCGGCATCATGACGGGGGTCATCATCGGCATGGCGCGCGCCATCGGCGAGACCGCCCCGGTGATCACCATCGGGGCGCTCACGTTCATCGCCTTCCTGCCCGCCGCGCCCTTCACGGGCGATCCACCGGCCGGGCTCCTGGATTGGGTCATGTCGCCGTTCACGGTGATGCCGATCCAGATGTTCAACTGGACGTCGCGGCCCGAGGCGGCGTTTCACCACAATGCCGCGGCGGCGGGCCTGGTGCTGGTGCTGATGACGCTTTCCATGAACGCGCTGGCGATCTATATTCGCTATCGGCTAAGGAAGACGCTCAAATGGTAGGCACACCCGCACCGGAGATCGCCTCGGTTGCCGCGGCTGCGGGCGGCCCGGTCGCGACGGCAAAGTCCGAGACGAAGGCGCTCAGCTTCTTCTATGGCGGATTCCAGGCGCTCAAGTCGATCAGCATGCCGATCTACGAGAAGAAGGTGACGGCGCTGATCGGCCCGTCGGGATGCGGCAAGTCCACCTACCTGCGCTGCTTCAACCGCATGCACGATCTGTACCCCGGCAACCGCTACGAGGGCGAGATCATGCTCTATCCGGACAACACCAATATCCTCAGTCCGGGAGTCGACCCGATCGAAGTGCGCATGCGCATCAGCATGGTGTTCCAGAAGCCGAATCCCTTTCCCAAGTCGATCTACGAAAACGTCGCCTACGGCTTGCGGGTGCGCGGCGAGCGCAAGCGCGGGCTGCTCGACGAGAGGGTCGAGGACGCGCTGCGCAGCGCGGCGCTGTGGGACGAGGTGAAGAATCGCTTGAGCGATCTCGCCTTCAACCTCTCCGGTGGCCAGCAGCAGCGGCTGTGCATCGCGCGGGCGCTCGCCACCGACCCGGAAATCCTGCTGTTCGACGAGCCGACTTCCGCGCTCGATCCGATTGCGACCGCCAGCATCGAGCAGCTGATCGCCGAGCTCAAGGAGAAGGTCACAATCCTGATCGTCACCCATAACATGCAACAGGCGGCGCGCGTCTCCGACTACACCGCGTACATGTACCTCGGCGAATTGATCGAGTTTGGCGTAACGGACGCGATCTTCATCAAGCCGAAGATCAAGCAGACCGAGGACTACATCACCGGTCGCTTCGGCTAGCGATCCACGCGGAACCCGCCATGCCCACAACCGAGCACCTGTCCAAGCAGTTCGACGTCGACCTCGAAACGCTGCGCACCCGCATGCTGCAGATGGGAGGCCTGATCGAGTCGCAGATCCTCGCGGCGATCGACGGCTTCCACAGCGGCAGCCTGGAGACCCTCGACCAGGTGATCGAGAACGACCGCCGCGTCAACGGCTTCGAGGTCAGCATCGACACCGAGTGCAGCTACATCATCGCCCGCCGCCAGCCCGCGGCGAGCGACTTGCGCATGATCATGGGGGTGAGCAAGGCGGTGACGGACCTCGAGCGCGTCGGCGACGAGGCGAAGAAGATCGCGGTGGTGAGCAAGCAGATCCACAAGGGCGGGCGGCTGCAAATTCCGCGGCTCGGGGACATCCGGCGCGCGAGCGGCATCGTCGTTGGAATGCTGCGCAAGGCGCTCGACGCGTTCGCCCGGCTCGATGCCGTGGCGGCGGCCGAGGTGATCCGCGACGATGCCGCGATCGACGAGGCGTTCCGCGGGATCATGCGCCAGCTCATCACCTTCATGATGGAGGATCCGCGCACCATCTCCACCGCTCTCGAGATCGTCTGGGTCGCGCGCGCGCTCGAGCGCATGGGCGACCATTCCAAGAACATGGCGGAGCAGGTGATCTACATCGTCAAGGGCACCGACGTCCGCCACACCACGTTCGAGGACATCGAGCGCAAGGCGTCGGAGTAAGCGGCAACTGGCGGCCCGACGCTTACGCCGCGGGGCGACTCCGGCCTGTTCACGATCTCTGGTCCCGGCGCCTACGGACAATGCCGCACATGAAGTTGCGCGGATAAGTCCTTGACTTCATGTCGCAGCGGGACGGCCCTCGCACTTGCGCGGACGCTCGCAGCGGCGACCGAGGTCGGCGCTCGACCGCCGCTTCGCGCCGCGCGAATCGAGCGCGGCGAGCGTCCGCGAATGGCGACAGTCGCAAAAAACCCCTTGCAAGGTTGCGCGGACATAGGCATCCTCTAGCCGCTGAATTCGAGGATAGAAAGCGTAACCTACCACTCACTCGCGCTGATTCAGCGCACCCAACTGGAGATCCACACTATGGCCAAGAAGAGCAGCAAGAAGTCCAAGGCGAAGAAGAGCGGGCGCAAGGCGAATCCGGCATTCATGAAGCCGATGAACCCGAGCTCGACGCTCGCCGCGGTGGTCGGCAGCAGCGCCATGCCGCGCACGGAGGTCACGAAGAAGCTGTGGGCTTACATCAAGCGCAACGGCCTGCAGGACAAGGCCAACCGGCGCATGATCAATGCCGATGACAAGCTGCGCGCCGTGTTCGGCGGCCGGTCGCAGGTGTCGATGTTCGACATGACCAAGCTGGTCAGCAATCACCTGCGCTAGAACCCGCTTCACGCGGAAAAAGGGGCTGCGGAATGGCAGCCCCTTTTTTTGCGCCATTCACCGCTGGTCGTCCCGCTTGCGGGCGGCGACCGCTCCCGCGATGAGCAGCGTCGCGCCCATCGCCCAGAACACCGGCAGCATGCCCAATGCGGCGGCAAGCGCCCCGGAAGCGAGCGGCGCACTGGTCTGGCTGAAGTTGATGAGCCAGGTGCGCACGCTCAGCACCTCGGCTCCGCGCCCGGCTGGCGCCTTCTCGTAGAGCAGCGCCATGATGAGCGGCTGGGTGCCGCCCAGCCCGACGCCCAGCACGAACGCGAGCGCCATCAGGAGCGGCACGCCCTCCACCAGCGGGAACACGAGCAGCGTCGCCCCCGAGAGCAGCATCGCCGCGATCAGCATGCGCCACTCGTCCACGCGGTGCGCGAGGAGCGGCAGCACGAGCCTGACGACAAACACCGCCGCGCCGAAGGCGCCGAGGATGATGCCGATGGTCGAGGCGGTCAGCCCGATCTGGGAGCCGTGGATCGGAATCACGAAGGCGAAGAGATCCCACGTCATCGAGAGTGCGCCGCTCACGATCAGCACCAGCCTGAAGCCCGGTATCCGCAGGAAATCACCGATGTGCCGCTCCCCGTGCTCGGCCGTAGCGGCGGGTGCATGCCGCGGAGTTTCGACATTTCCTGCCGCGAGCGCGACAACGGTGGCGAGCGCCGCCGTCGAGAGCGCGAGCATGGCGCCGCGGTGGCCGATGCCGTCGATGGCGAAGCCGGCGAGAACCGGCCCAAGAAAGCCGGACGTCGAGAACGCGAGTGCGAGCAGGCCGAAATTTCTGACGCGGTCCTCCGGGCGCCCGATCACGGCCGCCGCCTGGCCGGCCGCGATGTGGAACAGGAAGAATCCCGATCCCGCGAGCGGGCTTACCACGAACAGCGTTTCCAGGCGCGGCACCGCCCAGGCGAGCACCATCGCCGCGAGGATTGCGGCCGCGCCTGCGAGCATCGGCCCGCGCACTCCGACGCGGTCCACCCAGCGCCCCCAGCGCACCGCGAGGAGCATCGCGATCACGGTGAGCATCGACATCACCACGCCGACGGTGAATGGCGTGGCTCCGTGGTGGATTGCCGTCAGCGAGATGATGACGCGGCACCCCGCGAACGAGAGGTGCACGAGGACGGTGAGGGCGATGAGGAGGCGAATGCCCAAATCGGCGAGCCGGGAGTTCGGCGGGGCTTCCCTACCGGCTCAACCGGTTGCGGCCCTTCTCCTTGGCGCGGTAGAGCGCCCGGTCGGCAGCCTCGATCACCGCCTGCGGCGTGACGGAGCGCCCGTTGCGCTCGGCGATGCCGATACTCACCGTTACCGACACACCCCGTTTATCCCGCCAACCACCTTTCTGGCGCTTGGGCTGCCTGGTTTGCGCCGGGCGGTCGCTGGCGCGCAGCGCCATCCGGTAGGACTCGATATCCTCGCGCACCGCTTCAAGGTGCGGGATCGCATCCTCCGCGTCCTTTCCGGGGAACAGCACGGTGAACTCCTCGCCGCCGTAGCGAAACGCCTTGCCGCCGCCGCCCACGCGGGCAATGTGCGCGGCCACCATTTTCAGGACCTGGTCGCCGAGGTCGTGCCCGTAGGTATCGTTGAATTTCTTGAAGTGGTCCACGTCGAGCATCGCGACGGTGTAGCGGCTGCCGAGCGCCGCCAGCTGCTCGTTCAGCGCGCGCCGGCTGGGGATGCCGGTCAACTCGTCGCGGAACGCCATGCGATGTGCGTCCTGCAGCACCGCAATCGCCACCATCAGCTCCGCGGCGGCGATGAAGCTCGCAAACGTGACGTATGCGTTGGGGACATGCGCGGCGATGGCGAACGCGGCGATCGCGCCCGCGAAACTCGCATTCAGGTGGGAGCGCCGGACGAACGCGGCGATCGCTGCGACGGCAAAGCCCAGCGCGATGGCAAGGATCGCGAACTGCGGCAGGCGCCCGGCGCTGAGCGGGATCGGGTCGAGGAATTTCTGGTACGCCAGATCGACGAAATCGGCGCGGCCCGCGACAAACACCCAGGCCGTGATCGCGATCTGCGCCAGGAGCACGCCGAACCGCAATGCCCCGTGGCGGTTCAACACGCCGCGCTCGGGCAGCAGCGCCAGCAGCGCCAGATCGAGCGGCACGAAAACCGTGAGCGCGGCGTAGACCGCGCGAGCATGAAACCCGTCGACTCCCTCCTGCAACCACCATTGCCGCGCCGCGTAGGCGGTGGCCAGGACGAGCAGGGCAAATACCGCGCGGCCACGACCATACCAGACCGCGAGCGCGATGCCGAGAGCGAACATGATGTGGGGGCTGTATATGATGAACCCCGCGAACGCGCGCGGCAGTGCCGCAGCGTAGATGACGAGCGCAAATCCCGCCGCGAGGATCGCGACCGGGACCACGGGCAGTGCAAGCGCTCTCAGCAACGCGCGCATGTCGATCGCAAAGAGTGGGCCGTACGCAGTACGCGAGGAATTTCGAGGCGGAAGCGCTTACCGGTCACTGGGCACTGATCACGAGTCACCGGTCTTAGGGCGCCAGCCGCTCGATCCGCCAGCGGCCGTTGCGCGCGCGGCGGTAGAGGATGCGGTCGTGCAGGCGATCCTCGCCGCCCTGCCAGAATTCGAACGCGTCCGGCACCAGCCGGTAGCCGCCCCAGTGCGGTGGGCGCGGCACGGCATCGGGGTATTTCTTCGCAAAGGCCGTGAAGCGGCGCTCGAGCGGGCCGCGGCCTGCGACGACGACGCTTTGCGGCGAAGCCCACGCCGCGAGCTGGCTGCCGCGCGGCCGCGTGGCGAAATATGCGTCCGACTCGCGCGCCATCACCCGTTCCACCCGCCCGTCGATGCGCACCTGGCGCTGGAGAGCGCCCCAGTAGAAAAGGAGCGTCGCGCGTGGATTGCGCGCAAGCTCGCGGCCCTTGCGGCTGCGGTAGTTGGTGTAGAACACGAAGCCGCGCGCATCGAACTCTTTCAGCAGCACCATGCGCAGCGACGGGTGGCCCGCGCGGGTGGCCGTGGCGAGCGCGACCGCCTCCGGCAGCGGCTTCACCTCCGCCTGTGCGCGCTCATACCACTGGGCGAACTGCGCGACGGGATCGCTTTCGACGCGAGCCTCACTCAATTGACGGCGGCTTTCCTGCACGCGGCGGATTGTACAGCGTTACGGCGTTGTGAGGCGCGCGCACCCCGTGCTATCTTCAGCGCGGCCATTCCACCACAGCAGGAGGAGACATGCCGCGACTTGCCCCGCTTCCACTGTCCCAGGAATTGGGAGATCTCGCCGCGCTCTTCGGCAAGACGCTCGGCTTCGTGCCGAACAGCGTGCTCATCATGCAGCGCCGGCCGAAGCTCGTGCGCGCATTCACGGCGCTCACCGCCGCGGTGTGGGATCCCGAGGGCGAGGTCGACCGCGGCTTCAAGCGCCTCGTCGCCCACGTCGCGAGCCGCACCCACGGCTGCCATTACTGAATGGCGCACACCGCCGGGGGGTCGCTCCGGTTCGGAATCGACGACAGGAAGCTTGCCGCGGTGTGGGACTACCGCACGAGCCCGCTCTACAACGAGGCCGAGCGCGCCGCGCTCGACTTCACGGCCGAGGCCGCCGCGCAGCCGAACGCGGTCACCGACGCATCGTTCGCGCGGCTCAAGCGCCACTGGAGCGACGGGCAGATCGTCGAGATCGTCGGCGTCATCGCGCTGTTCGGCTTTCTCAACCGCTGGAACGATACGATGGCTACCCCGCTGGAGGAGGAGCCGATCGAGATCGGAGAAAAATATCTCGCGTCACACGGCTGGAATATCGGCAAGCACCGCGCCTGACCGCGCGTGACGCGCGGCTCGCGAAGGGAGCCCGTCGCGCGCCGCCGGTCGCCCGCCTCGCGTGGTCAGCCGAGGAGGCGCCAGGTGCCGTCGCCGCCCGGGCAGGCTTTCACCCGGTTCGTCTGCCTGCCCCCGTCGGTGGTGATCCTGAAGTCGAACTCGCGGCATTTCGCGCCGTCTTGCTCGACGCCGCGCAGCGGGGTCAGCCGGTAGGTCCTGCGTTTGTCGGCGCTGGTCCAGGTGACCGCCTTCTTGTCGCCCACCAGCTCGAGCGACTGGCCGATGCAGGCGCGATCGGTCTCATCCATGTCGCGGCCGATCTTCGCGCCGATGACCGCGCCTGCGACGGTGCCGACGAGAATCGCAATCGGCCGGGTCTCCCCCTTTCCGACCTGGGAGCCGATGGCGCCGCCGGCGGCGGCGCCGACGACTGCGCCCACCGCCTCGCGGTTGCAGCGGCCGTTGATCACGCCGTAGTGCTTGTCCCACTTCTTGCCGGAGTACCCGGTGTAGGCATCGCCCTTCTTGCGCTTGCCGTGCGCGGGCGCCCAGGGCGGGGGGTCACCGTAGGAATTCAGCGGCACCGCGACCGCGAGGGCGCCGCTCATGAGGGCGAGCAGAGTCAGGGTACGGATGGGGCCGAGGTGAGCGTGCATTTATTCCTCCTGTCTAGCGGGATGGCAGCTGGATCTACGCATTGGACCGCCGGTCGGCTGTCAAGTTTACCCGCAGGCGCCGATGGCCCCGCACGCCGTGCAAAACTCGCAGCCGTCCTTGTGGATCACCGCCGCGTTGCCGCATTCCACGCAGCGCTTGCCGTGCAGGATGCGATAGACGGTGCCCTCGCGCACCGGCATCCGGTCGTCCTCGGGAATCTCCAGCACGCCCATCTCGGAGAGGGGATAGCCGCGCTCATCGAGCACGCCGAGCATCGAGTAGCGGTGCATGATGAGGCGCGCGCAGTAGGCGATCGTGCTCTGGAAATTCTGCTGCCGCTGCTCCCCCGGCACCCGCGCCATGAAGTCACCGAGCGGCTCGGCGTAATTCAGGAGCTTGCGCAGCTTCATGCCGATCCACGCCGGATCGATCACGCGCATGTCGAGCGAGAGCAGCTTGCACAGGCCGTCGAGCGCGCGCGGGTACTCGCCCGCCATCCATACCGAGTATGGGCGGCGCTGGCCGCCCGGCAGCACCAGCTCCTTGAGGATCAACAGGAAGTCGTCCCCGGCGCGCGGATTCAACACGTCCACCGTCCACGACATCGTGCCGTCGGTCCCGGTCTTGGGCTCCTTTTTCGCGAACAGCGCTTCCAGCACCGGCGACCTGCCGTCGACCCTCGAGAACGCGCCGAGCTGGTCTACGCGGTAGCGCACGATGCGCGCGAACGCCGCTACCAGGCTCGGCACGCGCCGCGATTCGCCGTCGGGCGGCATCGCGCAGTCGAACGCGTCGTCGCCTGCCGTGCGCGCGAGGATCTCGAGCTTCATCTTGAGCCAGGCCTTGTCCTGCGCGCGCATGTCCATCGAAAGGGTCTTCGCGACCGCGCCCAGCCCCCGCGGCTGCTCGGTGCCGTTGACCCACACCTCGAACGGGAACGGCTCGCCGTTCTCGACGTGGCCGACGAAGATCGCGAACTGCCCGAACGGCGACTCCACCATGTAGGTCCACGACGGGTTGCCGGCGGCGAGCTTGGGGCGCCCCGGCCAGCGCAGGCTCGCGAGCGCAGGCTGCGGCGCCGCTTCCAGCCGGATGCGGCGGTCGGCGCTGGTGTCGAGGTCGCTTGGCTGCTCGGCTTCCGGGGCGACCGAAAGCACGGCACCGAGCACCTTGTTGGGGCGGTAGGTGGTGATGCCCTTCAGTCCCGCCTTCCAGGCCTCGAGGTAAAGATTGCGGAACTGCTCGTACGGGTAGTCCTCGGGCACGTTAACGGTCTTGCTGATGGCGGAATCCACGTGTGGCGCAACTGCAGCCACCATGCGCATGTGATCGAGCGCCGAGATGTCCATCGCGGTGACGAACGCGCCGGGCAGCTTCTCCATGTCCCCGCCGAGGTGCCGGTAGAGCCGCCACGCATGGTCCTCGACATCGTAGGTCTTCATCGAGCCGTCGGACATGCGCTTCTTGCGCTGGTAGGTCCAGGCGTAGGGTGGCTCGATGCCGTTCGACGCGTTGTCCGCGAAAGCGAGCGAAATCGTGCCGGTAGGGGCGATCGAGAGCAGGTGGCTGTTGCGGATGCCGTACGTGCGGATATCGTCCTTCAGCCGCTCCGGCAGGCGCGAGGCGAAATGCGGCGCGGCGAGGTAGCGCTCCGCGTCGAGCAGCGGGAAGGCGCCTTTTTCCCGCGCGAGCCCGACAGAAGCCGCGTAGGCCTCGTCGCGCATCGCTTCGGCGATCCTCGCCCCCATGCGGCGCGCCTCGTCGGTGTCGTAGCGCAGTCCCAGCATGACGAGCGCGTCGCCGAGCCCGGTGAAGCCGAGCCCCACGCGGCGCTTGGCGCGCGCTTCTTCGTGCTGTTGCCTGATCGGCCACACGGTTGCGTCGAGCACGTTATCGAGCATGCGCACCGCGGGCCGCACGACTTTCCCGAGTGCCTCGAAGTCGAAGCGCGCCCTTGCGCTGAATGGCTCGCGCACGAACGGCGTCAGGTTGATCGAGCCGAGGCAGCAGCAGCCGTAGGAAGGAAGTGGTTGTTCGCCGCAGGGGTTGGTCGACTCGATTCCCTCCGCATAGGAAAGATTGTTGTCCGCATTCGCGCGGTCGATGAAGAACACGCCCGGCTCGGCGTGATCGTAGGTGGACTCCATGATCTGCTGCCACAGCTCGCGCGCCTTGACCCTGCGGTAGACCCACAGGCCATCGGGGCGCTGGCCCGGCTCGCCCTCGAAATCGGGCGCGGGCGGCTGCTTGTGCACGAGTTCCCAGTCGCCGTCGGTCTCGACCGCACGCATGAAGTCGTCAGTCACGGCCACACTGACGTTGAAGTTCTTCAGTTCCCCCTGGTCCTTGGCGTGGATGAAATCCTCGATGTCGGGGTGGTCGCAGCGGAGTATTCCCATCTGCGCGCCGCGGCGCGAGCCGGCGGACTCCACGGTCTCGCAGCTCTTGTCGAAAACGCGCATGTAGGACACCGGGCCGCTCGCGGTGCTGTCGGTGCCGCGCACCCGGGCGCCGCGGGGGCGGATCGCCGAGAAGTCGTAGCCGACGCCGCCTCCCCGGCGCATGGTCTCCGCCGATTCCATGAGGGCGACGTAGATGCCGGGCCTGCCGTCCACGGTCTCGGACACCGAGTCGCCCACCGGCTGCACGAAGCAGTTGATGAGCGTTGCCTGGAGCTGGGTGCCCGCCGCGGAGTTGACGCGCCCACCGGGGATGAAGCCGCTCTCGAGCGCTTCGTAGAACACCGGCTCCCAGCGCGCAGGATCCTTCTCGACTGCGGCGAGCGCGCGCGCAACGCGCCGGCGCACCGCTTCTACGTTCTTCTCGTCACCCTTGGCGTATTTCTCGAGCAGTACGTCGAGCGTGACTTGCTGGGGGGGTAGTGCGAAACCGGTATCGGTGAGCTTCATATTTTTTTTCGGAAATCCTCTCCTGGTGCATGACTTGGTGTCGGAAAAAAAATAATGATACTCCGGTTGAGCACCGGATTCTAACCGCTTGTTTAATTTAGTTTGATGAAAATCAAAGGGCGCGAAGATTTCGCGCCCTTCGTACTGCAGGCGACTGCCGTCAGCCCGCTTTTCGGCGGGAGGTGCCGAACAACGCCGGATACTGCTGTGTCTGCGCGCGCTGCGGGGAGGGCTGACCGTCGCCGCGCGGCGCGTGCTGCCGCGGTTGCGCGGGCAGCTGGCCCTGCGGGCGCTGCTGATGCCCGGACCACCGGCCCTGCGCGGGATCGCGCGACTCATGCCGGTGTTCCTGCCGATTCTGCTGCGTAGGGCTGCCGCTCTTGCGATGCTGCTGGTGGCCAGTAGTCTGCCGTCCGCGCTCATGGCGCTGCTGCCGGTGCGGTTCCTGCCTGGGCGGCGCTGCGTGGTAAGACGATCCGGGCTCGAAGCCGGCGATGGTTCGCTGCTCGATGCGCCGGTTGATCAGGCGCTCGATCGCGGCGAACAGCGGGCGATCCTCCCCGCTCACCAGAGACACCGCCTCGCCCGAGGCGCCCGCGCGGCCGGTGCGGCCGATGCGATGCACGTAGTCTTCGGCGACGTGCGGCAGGTCGTAGTTCACCACGTGCGGCAGCTCCTCGATGTCGAGACCGCGCGAGGCGATGTCGGTCGCGACCAGCACCTGGAGTTCGTTATCCTTGAAGCGCTTCAGCGCGCGCGTGCGCGCCGGCTGGCTTTTGTTGCCGTGGATCGCGTCGGCTTCGATGCCGTCGCGCTCGAGTTGCTGCGCGAGCCGGTTGGCGCCGTGCTTGGTGCGGGTGAACACCAGCACCTGGTGCCAGTCGCCGGTTTTCACGAGGTGCGCGAGCAGCTCGCGCTTGCGGTCCCGGTGCACGGGATACGCGACCTGGGAGATGAGCTCGATCGGCCGGTTGCGCGGCGCCACCTCGACGGTGGCCGGATCGCGCATGAACGAGCCGGCGAGCTTGCGGATCTCGTCGGGAAAGGTCGCCGAGAACAGAAGGTTCTGGCGCTTCGCGGGCAGCAGCGCAAGGATGCGGCGGATGGCGGGAATGAAGCCCATGTCGAGCATGCGGTCGGCCTCATCCAGCACCAGCACCTCGACCTGGCGCAAATCTATCGTGCGCTGCTCGACGTGATCGAGTAGGCGCCCAGGCGTTGCGACGACGATGTCCACGCCGCGGCGCAGTTCCATGGCCTGGGGGTTGAAGCCGACGCCGCCGAAGATCACGGTCGATCGCACCTTGAGGTGCCGGCCGTAGGCGCGGACGCTTTCCTGCACTTGCGCTGCGAGCTCGCGGGTCGGCACCAGGATCAGCGCCCTGACGGGATGGCGCGCGGGCGAGGCGCTTGAATTGGCGCCCGTCGCGAGCCGTTGCAGCAGCGGCAGGGTGAAGCCGGCGGTCTTGCCGGTGCCGGTCTGCGCTGCGCCGAGCAGATCGCGCCCGGAGAGCACGATCGGGATGGCTTGCGCCTGGATGGGGGTGGGTTCGGTGTAACCCTGCTCGGCGACAGCGCGGAGCAGCTCGGCCGACAGGCCGAGATTCTCGAATGATGTACTGATGGCAATCTCCTGAAAAATCGGCCCGGGAAGGACTGGCCTTCCAAACCGGTTCAGGCAGATGCGATTCTAGGCTGGGTGATTCGACAGTCCAGGATGGACCGTGAAACGACTGAGACGCTAACCGGACGATGCGAAACAGAAACCTTGCTCCGCATTATACATGTTAACGGCCGCGGCGTCAGCGCGAGTTTTGCCCGTTGCCGACGCCGGCGCGGCGCAACCGCGCGTTCTGGTTGCCGGCGACAAGCGTCAACGTGTCGCCGTCGACCATGAACACCGGCCGTGTGCCGAGCAATTTGAAGAATCGGGCCTCGAACGAGCCGAGCGGCTCCGGGCAGCCGCGGCGCGTTGCCGCCATCGCCTCGACCTCGAGCCAGTCGTCCACCAGGCGCGCCGCCGCGTTCGCGCGGTTGCAGCCGCTGAAGGCCGACATCCTGCCGTCCTTGAACGCGAGCGTTGCGCGCGGTACGCCGGGTATGCGCCCAGTCCCGATGAAGGTCGAGTTCACGAGCTCCCAGTCGCCGTCGGGTACGGCCGACACCACGGGTTCCCGCGACGGTGTTCCGGAGGGTGGGGTGACGCAGCCCTGGATGAGCGCGCAGAACAGCGCGGCGCACCAATGGAGGTGGCGGCGGGGGGATTCAGCCATATCGTCCTTCGACCATTAGACAAATTTTAGACGATCGTACGCCACGCGGCTCGACGCCGCCGCCGGTCAGGAACCGCCGCGCCGCGCGCGCCGCAGCAGGAAGCGCGCGGGATCGGCCGCGTCGGCGAGATCGCCCTCGAGCGGCAGGGGCTCTCCTTCCAGCATGCTCGCAATCAACTCCCCGCCGAGGGCCGCCCACGTCAGCCCGCGCGAGGCGTAACCGAACGCGCCGTAGAGCCCGTTCAGGCGCGGCAGTTCCCGCGCCCAGCTGCCCGATCGAGAGGTGCTCATCGCAGATGCCGGTCCGGCGTCCGGCACACTGCCGATCAGCGGCAGGCGGTCCGGCGTCACGCAGCGAAAACCCACCGTGCCGGCAAGCCGCGCGGGGTCAAGCCCGGCTGCGCTTCCCGGCAGCAATAATTCGAGCCGCTCCAGGTTGCCGGCGTGCCCGGAGGTGCGCGGCTCGGGATCCTCGTCCTCGAAATCGTAGGTCGAGCCCACGACCGCTGCGCCATCCACGGCCGGTATCAGAAGACCCGCGCCGGCGAGAACCATGGCGGGCGGATCGATGCTGCCCGGCGGCAGGCAGGTGAGCTGTCCGCGCACGCGCTTGAGCTCCACGCCGTGCGGGACGAGGCGGGTTGCGTCGTGCGAGTTGGCAAGCACGACCACGGGAGCCGCGGCGATCAGCGCGCCGTCCGCCGCGAGCGCGCGCCAGAGGTTCCCTTCACGTTCCAGCGCATTCACTGTCCGGGCGGGGTGGAAGGTCAGGCCCGGCCGCGCGGCATCGATCAGCGCCGCAACGAGCTCCACGGCCCGAACCCAGCCGCCCGTGGGAAACCACAGTCCCCCCATAGGCGCGGCGAGCCCCGCGCGGCGAGCGGCTTCAGCGCGCGCCAGGTACTCCACGTAACCGGCCGGATTACCCAGGGCGCGGACCGAATCCGCCATCCGCTCTTCTTCGCGCGCATCTCTTGCGATCTGCAGCACGCCGCACTGCGCCCACGCGAAGCGCTGGCCGCTCCTCTCGAGCGTGCGCCAGCGGTCGATAGCGTAGAGGAATCCGGCGCGCGTCAGCCGGGAGAGGATGCTGTCGTCGCGCGAGACTTGCGGGTGGAAGCTGCCGGCCGGCATGCCCGATGCTTCCGCCGCCGGCGCGGCGTGCTGCTCGATCATCTCGATCGCCCAGCCGCGCGCGGCGAGACGCTCGGCGGCCGCAGCACCCGCGAGTCCCGCGCCGACGACGATGGCGCGGCGCTCATCCCATCGCGGGGCGGGGGGCGGAGCATGGCGCGGCGGCCGGGGAGGGGAAAAACGCGCGGCGAGCATGTGCCGCTTGCGGCCGAAGCCGGGACGCAGTTCGGGCACAAACCCGGCGCCGGCGAGCGCTTCGCGTACCGCGCGGGCCGTCGCGTAGGTGGCGGCCGTCGCACCGGGGCGCGCGAGCCGCGCCAGTCCTTTCGTGACCGTGATTGCCCACATTCCGGGGTTGCGGTCGGGCGCGAAGCCGTCAAGGTAGATCGCGTCGGCGGCGAGCCTCAACTTCTGCAGGACGTCGGCGACATCCGCGAACGCTAGTGTGAGCGTCACGCGCCCGCCTTCGAAGTGCAGCCGGTGCAGGCCGGGCAGGGGCAACGGCCACGCGACCTGCAGCTCCGAGGCAAGCGATGCGAACTCGGGGTAACGCGCGTGCAGGAATTCGAGCCCCTCGCGCGCGAACGGGTGCTTTTCGATGGAAACGAAGTGCAGTCGCTCCGGGCGCACGGGGTCGGCACGCCAGGCCTGCCAGGTCGCGAGAAAGTTCAAGCCGAGGCCGAAACCCGTTTCGAGGATCGTGAACACCCGCGCGCCGGCCCAGCGCGCCGGGAGATCGTTTCCCCCGAGGAACACGTGCCGCGCCTGCCCCGGCCCGGAATCGGCGCTGTGGTAGACGTCGCCGTACGCGGGCGAGTACGGGATTCCGGCGGCATCGAACGCCGGTTCGGCGGGCACGATTCGAAAGGGTCTGTCTGCCATCGGATGGCCCGGGAAATCCGGGTCCCGCGGAGAATCCTATCGGTATAATCGCCCGCATGCAGCAGCAGATCCGCTTCTGCTCGAGCAGTGACGGGGTGCGGCTTGCCTACGCCGTAAGCGGCAGCGGGATGCCGTTGCTGCGAGCCCCGCACTGGATCACCCACCTCGAGCACGACGACGCGGTATGGGGCCACCTGCTCGAGGCGCTCGGGCGGCGCTTCACGCTGGTGCGCTTCGACCAGCGCGGCTGCGGGCTCTCCGACCGCAACGTATCCGAAGTCTCGTTCGAGGCCTGGGTGCGCGATGTCGAGGCGGTCGCGGACGCGGCGCGCCTCGAGCGCTTCACGTTGCTCGGCGTATCGCAGGGCGCGGCGATCGCGGTGGCCTACGCGGCGCGCCATCCCGAGCGCGTGAGCCACCTCGTCCTGTACGGCGGCTACACGCAGGGCTGGGTTAGCCGGAACCTGACGGCGCGCGAGCGCGAGACGTATGACACTCTCGGCAAGCTGATCGAGCTCGGCTGGAGCGGCCGTGACGCCTCGCTGCGGCAGGTGTTCACGATGCAGTTCATTCCCGGGGCGGGCATCGAGCAGGTGCGGGCCTTCAACGAGCTCATGCGCCTCAGCACATCCCCGGAAACGGCGCTGCGCATCTATCGCGCATTCGGCGCGCTCGACGTGCGGGCGGAGGCCCCGCTCGTGCGCTGCCCGACGCTCGTCCTGCACTCGACGGGCGACCACCGGGTGCCCTTCGAGGAAGGCCGGCGGCTGGCCGGGCTCATTCCCGGAGCGAGTTTCGTGTCGCTCGAGTCCGAGAACCACCTGTTGCTCGAGAACGAGCCGGCCGCGCGCAGACTCCTCGATTCGATCGACGGGTTCCTCCCCCATGCGAAGGGCGGAGGCACGGCGTTCGAGGGGCTCACCCAGCGCGAGCAGGCGATCCTGGAGCATGTCGCCCAGGGGCTCGACAACGCGCAGATCGCGGCACGGCTCGAGCTCTCCGAGAAAACCGTCCGCAACTATCTCGTCAGCGTACTTGACAAGCTCGGCGTCGAAACGCGCGCCCAGGCGATCGTGCGCGCGCGCGAGGCCGGTCTCGGCAAGGACGCCCGCTAGATCCCCCTTCGGGACGCGAGTCCCGTCTGCCCGACTGCCGTATCCGCCTGTCCCGGGACATGCGCCCCGTGCGCCCGGGGGGCCGCCTGTCGTCCAATACGCCCCGTGTCGCGAGCACCCGGTTCGCGACCCCTATAGCGGAGGCGGAGGCAGATGAAGCTGAACGATTTCGACGTGGCGCACTTCCGTGCGGCACAGATGCCGGCGGTGCGCCAGTCAAAGCGCAGCCGGCGCGGCGCGCTCGGCGCGTTCTACAGAACCCTGATGGAAGCCTGGGTCGGTCTCTACGTGCCGCCGCCGCGGCGCCTGCCCCCGCTCATCTGACTAGCCATGCGCCAATTGCTCACGCGACCGACCCCGGCGCCACGCGGCGGGCGTCGTGCCCAGCTCGCGCTTGAAGGCGCGGTTGAACGCGGCCTCGGAATCGTAGCCGACGTCGGCGGCGACGGAAGCGACGTTACGGGTGCCCGAGCGCAGCAAATTCGCGGCGAGCTGCAGGCGCCAACGGGTGAGGTACTGCATCGGTGGCACGCCCACGAGGCCGGTAAAGCGCTCGCCGAGCGCCGAGCGCGACAACCCGACCGAGCTTGCGAGCTCCTCCACCGTCCAGGGATGGGCGGGTTTCGAGTGGATCAGGGCGAGCGTCTTGCCGACGAACCGGTCGCGCAGCCCGGCGAGCCAGCCGCTCTGCTCCGGGGGCAGGCTTTCGATGTGGCGGCGGATCGCCTCCACGAACATCAGTTCCGAGAGCTTCGCCAGCACGGTGCCCGCTCCGGCGCGCTGTCCGGCGGCCTCGGTAAGGCTGAAACGAATGGAGGAGGTGAGCCACTGCGCTCCGGGGCCCTCGCGCATGTTGACGAGCATGATGCGCGGCAGTGCTGCGAGTACCGTGTCGAAGAGCGACGATTCGCACGCAAGGTACCCGCAGACCATCCGCGTGACCTCGCCGCCGCCGCCGTAGCGCACCTGCGGGACCTCGTCGGGTGCGCGCTGGATGACCAGCCGCCCGCCGGGCACCGCCGGCCGCGCGAGATCGCTCCCCAGGGTGTGCGATTCGCCCGTTGGAATGATGATCAGGTCTCCGCTCTGCGCACACACCGCGGGCCCGCCCGGAACCGAGGCTTCGCACCGGCCCTCGGTCACGAGATGGTAGATCACGACGTGCTGCGCGCTCGGCATTTGCTCGACGCACACCTCGACGCCGGAGGGCTCGCCGATGCACCAGGGCGCGGTGAACTCTGCGTCCAGGAATACGGCGCCGGTCAACCGCACGATCCTCAGCACGTCCGAGAGCGCGTCCAAACGGTCCTCCGCAGCCAACTCCGGCGTCCCGCGCAAGAGATCCGGCGGATCGGTCATGGGCGGGCGCCGAGGCGCAACCGATACTAGCACCCCATGGCGCGGCCGACCAAGACCGGACGCGCTTAACTCAACCACCACTGAAAAGGAGACATACCATGCAGGTCGTACAGCAGCAGCAGAAGGACGATGCCGGGCGTTACGCCAAGTGCATCGAGGTTTCGAAGCGCATCCGCTGGGACATCGACCGCGACGTCATCCGCGGCCGCCGGTTCGATTTCTCGAGGAAATTCCTGCCGGACGGCATTTCCAAGGTCAACGAACTCGAATTTCTGAGCGCGGACGAGCGGTGCCAGCTTTCCCAGATTCAGGGCCGCACCTACGCCAATATGTTCGGCCTCGTCGAGCGCTTCATCGGCGCCAAGATCCTGGAGGTGAGCCGCGAGCACTGGCTGGGCGACCAGGTGAAGCTGGAGGCGCTCGTACGCTTTACCGACGAGGAGTTGAAGCACCAGGAGCTCTTCCGGCGCATCGAGCGCATGGCCGGCAAGGACATGCCCGAAGGCTACGGCTTTCTGCCGCAGCCGAACGATGTCGCGTCAGTCGTGCTCGGCAAGTCCACGTGGGCGGTGCTGGGGTTGACCTGCTTCATCGAGCTCTTTACCCAGGCGCATTACCGCTCGAGCATCGAGCCGGACGTGAACCTCTCCGAGCTCTACAAGGACGTGTTCTTCTTCCACTGGAAGGAGGAGTCGCAGCACGCGATCCTCGACGAGCTCGAGTGGCGGCGAGAGAACGCCAACCTTTCCGCGACGGAGCGCGACGTGGCCGTGGACGACCTGATCGCGCTCGTCGCTGCCGTGGATGGCCTGCTTCAGATCCAGGCGGGCGCCGACGCGGAGTACTTCCTGAAGACCTGCGGGCGGTTGCTCACGCA
>DATICE010000190.1:0-15683 GCA_035456985.1 Burkholderiales bacterium
CAGGGTATTCGGCAGGCCGGCGACGGGCTGCGGAAAACGCATGCGCGGCGAGACCGACCACACGTCGAGGTCGGACTCCCGGTAATCGGGAAACCCGCTGAAGTCGAAGAACGATTTCTGCTCCTTGGCGCGGTAACCAAGCCCGAGATTGAACTCCCCGACTCCGGTCTCGTGGCGCCAGTCGAGCGTCGCGCGGCTTCCCGTGCGCTGCGAGTAATCGAGCGGGGTCGACGTTCCGCGGCGATCGGTTTCGAGCTGATTCACCCCCGCGCTCGGCTGCACCGTGCGCGCCCCGGGCAGGCGCAGGTCCTGGTCGTCGGTGCCGAGCTTGAGCGACAAGTCGCCCCGCCCGGTAAGCCATTTCACCTCCGTCTGCACGTTGTACAGGTGGTTGTCGTTGTTGTCGCGGTAGCCGTCGGAAGTGAAGCCGGATGCGATCAGGTTGAAGCCGATGTCGCCGGTGAAATAGTTGCCGTAGAGCTGGCCCTCCAGGGTGTCGTACGAGCCCGTGCGCCCCTGGAGCACGGCAACGTTACCGATCCTGGCGGGCGATTTGGTGATGATGTTGATGACGCCCGTAGTCGCCCCGTCGCCGTAGAGGACGGCGCCGCTTCCGCGCACGATCTCAATGCGCTCGATCGCGGCGAGCGGGATCGACGACCATTGCACGCCGGAGAGGTCGTTCTCCGACAGGCGCCGCCCGTCGAGCAGGATGAGCGTGTTCTGCGTGCCGGTGGCGCCGAAGCCGCGCAGGTCCACGCTCGTCGAGGAAGCATTGTTGCCGAAGAGGTCGTGGATCGCGATGCCCGCATGCTCCTGCAGCACGTCGGGAACGGTCTTCGCGGTGCTCCTCCGGATGTCCTCCGCCGTGATCACCGTCGCGTTCACCGGCCTGTCGAGGTAGCGATCCTCGAAACGCGTCGCGGTGACGATGACCGGCTCGCCGGCGGTCACCGGCAACTCCGCCGCGGCCGCGCACCACGCCATGGCCGCCAGCACGGATGCCGCAGTTTTTCTGACCAGCATGATTTCTCCCCGCGCACGCCCGCCGCATGCAAGAAAGCGCAAGGAAATGGCGCAGGAAGACCGGACCGGCAACGGTCACGCCGCTTCCCCGCGGCATTTCCACCATCGGTCGAGGCCGGTATACGGGCTCGCGAGAACCTGACGCGCCGCCTTCCCATGCGCGAGCTGCGCACAGTGGCCAGGAGCCCCTGCCGGGACTCCTCGGCGCGCCCACGCTCGCTTACCGTTGCGGGGGCAGCACAGGACTTCCACCTGTTTCCCGTTTGACCCGCTGCGAGAAATCGCGCGCGGGCACCCGGAGCCGAGCGCAGGGGAGCGGCTTACGGATAGCGCGCTCTCCCCGCGTGGGTCCGATTGTAGACGCCGGCTCCGGGCCGCTCAAGAATCGTTCCGCGGTGCGGCAAGCCCGGGCGGCCGGGCGTTGGTTTTTCGCGCCATGTCAGCCCCTTAAGCCCCGCGGTTCAGGCGAGGGGGAGGATTGCACTACCGCTTCACGGCATGCGCAACTATGTCCGTGGCATTGTTCATCGCCTTGATGCCAAACAACATTCAAAAATGACTGTTACCAGTTGACTTAACAGGATTTTTGAAACTATAGTGTGGCGATGGATGCGGAATTCAAATCGCTCGAGCGCAAGCTCCACCAGTTCGTCGAGCTCTGCCAGCGATTGCGCGAGGACAACCAGCAACTGCGCCAGCAGCTTGCCTCCGCCATGAGCGACAACAAGCAGCTGTCCGACAAAATTGGCACTGCGACCAACCGCTTGGAAAATTTGCTTGAACAGATTCCTGAAGAAGACGCATGAGCGCGGACCCAAAGGCTCTGCAGGTCAACGTGATGGGGCGCGAATTTCGCGTCGCGTGCCCGGAAAGCGAACAGAAGGAGCTGCTGGAAGCGGTCGATTACCTTAACAAGAAGATGGACGAGATCCGGGACAACGGAAAGGTGGTCGGGGTCGAGCGCATCGCCATCATGGCAGCGCTCAACATCGCGCACGAGCTGCTCACCACCAAGATCGGCGGTTTTGACATGGCAGCACTGAAGCGTAGAATGCAGAGCATGGAGACAACGCTCGATCAGGCGCTGCGCGATCAGAGCAAGTTGTTCTGAATATCCCCTGCGGTGTTCGTTGATAAGGCCTTAGACTCTTTGAACCAACATCGTTAAATCTGGACGCCGACTCAAGCAGCTCCGGTGTGCGCATCCGACATGGAAGCGCCTAAAGGGCTCGGAAGGCGACCACCCTTGAACCGTTGGTTCAAGATCCAGGCCTGACGGCACAGGCGGGGGTCCCCACAAAAAATGCGGCGTGTTCGCCGCATTTTTTTTGGCACGAGTCACGCCTCTCCTGTCACGCTTTATCAGTCACGCTTCACCAGTCACGCTTTATCAGTCACGCTCCATCCATGAATTACTGGCTGTTCAAGTCCGAGCCTTCTGCCTACAGCATCGACGACCTCGCGCGCGAAGGGATCACGGCCTGGACCGGGGTGCGCAACTACCAGGCGCGTAATTTCATGCGCGACGCGATGCGTCCCGGCGATCCCGGCTTCTTCTACCACTCGAGCTGCGAGGTGCCTGGCATTGTCGGCATCGTCGAGGTCGCGCGGAGCGCCTACGCGGACCCGACGCAGTTCGACCGTAAGAGCCGCTATTACGATCCCGGCGCAACCCGGGAGGAGCCGCGCTGGCTCAACGTGGACGTGAAGTTCGTGCGCAGAACGCAGGTGGTGGGTCTTGACGAGCTGCGCCGGGAGAAGGCTCTCAGGAAGATGCAGGTGCTCCAGCGTGGCAACCGGCTCTCGATCACGCCGATCACGGCAGCAGAGTGGGCGTGCGTGATGCGGCTCTTGAAGGATGAGGGATGAGGGATGACGGATGACCCCCGCAGTGCGGGAGCTGAGACCAGGTCATCCTTCCGCCTTCATCCTTCATCCTTGGCGGCTCTTGCGCCTCACCCGAGGCGCAAGAGCCGGGCCGCGTTGCCCCACAGTATCTGCTGGCGCTGCCGGTCGTTCACCGACTTCATGGCGTTCACGGTCTTGACCGGGTCGTTGTCGGCGATGTCGAAGCAATAGTCGCTGCCCATCATGATGCGTTCCGCGCCGACCAGCTCCACCAGGTAGTCCATGATCGGCTGCGAGTAACTGATGGTGTCGTAAGTAAAGCGGCGCAGGTAGGAGCTCGGGGGACGGGGTATCACCTTGCATTCGCCGCGGATCTCGAATCCGCGGTCGAGGCGCCCGCGCAGGATCGGCAGCGCGCCGCCGGCATGCGGCAGGCTCACCTCCAGCTTCGGGAAGGCATCCATGACGCCGCCAAAAATAAGGTGCGAAGCCGCGATCGCCGTGTCGAACGGGTTGCCCAGAAGGTTGATGAGGTAGTACTGCTTCAGGCGCTCGTTGTTGATCATCATCGGGTGCAGGAAGATCGGCAGGCCAAGCTCGGCAATGCGCTCGTAGACCGGGAAGAAGCTGCGGTCCGAGAGCTCGCGGTCGCGCACGGCGGTCGCCATGTAGATGCCGCGGATGCCCGGCAGCCGCGCGGTGCGCTCGAGCTCCTCGAGCGCGAGATTGGGATTCTGGAGCGGCAGGCACGCGAAGCCGATAAAGCGGTCGGGATGCCTGCGGTGCGCTTCGCTCACGGCGTCGTTGAAGGCCACGCACAGCCGCAGTCCCAGCTCGTCGTCCGCCCAGTACACCATCGGCTGCGTGAGCGAGAGCGCGTGCATGCCGACCCCGATGCGGTCCATGGTCCTCAGGCGGTCGTCGAGGTCGTAGAAATGCGGCGTGATCGGCCCGGTGCGCAGAGCCAGGCCGACCTGGATGAACCGGGCGCCCGAGGCATCGGTCACCACCGTGGTGCCGCATCGTTTGCCGTGGTCCGCGACCAGCTTCAGGTACGACTCCGGAAAATAGTGCGCGTGGGTGTCGATCGTGCGTGCCTGCGCCACGGCATCGCCGCGCTGGCGGTCTCTGCTAGTCATCACGAATTCCCATCCCTTGGCGTCGACCGCCCCGCGCGTCACCGGGGGTCAGATCCCCAGGAAAACCCTGGGGCCCCTCTTCCACCCCTCGACGCGCCCCCCTTTTCGCTTCCCGTCTGGCGGCGGTCGCCATTACAGCTTGACCCCGGTTGCGCTGACCGTCAGCACGGCGATCCTGCAGCAGAGCAGTTTCATGGCCTCTCCTCCCCCTTGTTACCCATCACGCATGACTAAGCAAGATGCCGCCGGAAAAACTCGACCGTCAGCTCGAGCGCCCGGTCCGCCTCGGGCTTACTGTAAGTCCTGCCGCCATGGCGGGCAAAGGCATGATCGGCTCCCGGATATTTGTGGATCGTCACCAGCGGATTGGGCGCGAGCCGGCGCTCGAGGAGATCGTTGACCTCCGCCTGCACCCAGCGATCCTTCATCGCCATGTGCAGCATGAATGGGCGGTGGAGGCTTGGCACCTCGCGAATGTGATGCTCGATGTAAGTGCCGTAATAGGCGACCGCACAATCGATATCGGTGCGGCAGCACATCAGGTAGCAGAGCTTGCCGCCCAGACAATAGCCGACCGCGCCCACTTTCCGATTGCACTCCGGAAGATCCGTCAGGAAGCGCCAGGTGTCCTCCATGTCGCGGACGCCGAGGTCGTAATCGAAATCGTAATAGAGGTCGAAGGCCTTCTTCACGTGCTCCGGGTTGGAATCGGACAGCTCGACCCCGGGCTCCTGCCGCCAGAAGAGATCGGGAACGAGGCAGACGAATCCGGCCTCCGCAAATTCGGCGGCGTGGCGCCGCATCGTGTCGTTGACGCCCCAGATCTCCATGATCGCGATGATCGCCCCGGCTGGCGCGCGTTCCGGAAGGGCGAGGTGCGCGCCCATCACCCCGTCGCGCAGCTGCACCCGGATGTTCTTTGTCCTCAATTATGCCTCTAGATGACGCCTTCGGAGCGAAGGCGCGCGATGGCAGCGGCGTCCATGTTGAGCAGCCCGCGCAGCACCTCCTCCGTGTGCTGGCCGAGCACGGGCGGTGGCGTCTTGTGCTCGAGTGGCGTGCCGGAGAACTTCATCGGACTCGCGATCAGCGGCACCCTGCCCGCGAGCGCGTGCTCGAGGTCGATTCGCATGCCGCGTGCGGCGACCTGCGGCTCCTCGAACACCTGCTTGAGGTTGTTGATCGGGCCGTTCGGCACGCCCGCTGCCTCGAGCGCATCGCACCAATCCTTCGTCGTCCGCTGCGCGAAAATCTCCGCGAGCAGCGCGGTGATCGCGCCGCGGTTCTCCACCCGCTTCGAGTTGGTCGAGAAGCGCGGATCGCGCGCGAGGTGCTGGCAGCCCCCCACCTCGCAGAACTTGGCGAAGAGGTTGTCGTTGCCGCAGGCGAGGATGACGTCGCCGTCCTTCGTCCTGAACGGCTGGTAGGGCACGATGTTCGGATGCGCGTTGCCGATGCGCCCCGGGGGCTCTCCGGTCGCGAGGTAGTTCATGCCTTGGTTGGCGAGGACGCCGACCTGGGTGTCGAGGAGCGCCAGGTCGAGGTGCTGGCCGGCTCCGCTCTTCTCGCGGTGCGCGAGCGCGGCGCAAATCGCCACCGTCGCGTACATTCCGGTCATGATGTCCGCGATCGGAATGCCCACGCGCTGCGGACCGCCGCCGGGAAGGTCGTCGCGCTCGCCGGTGATGCTCATGACCCCGCCCATGCCCTGGATCATGAAGTCGTAGCCGGGCCGCTCGCGGTACGGCCCGGTCTGGCCGAAGCCGGTGACCGAGCAATAGATCATCCGCGGATTGATCTTCGCGACGTCACCGTAGGCCAGTCCGTAGCGGGCAAGATCGCCCACCTTGTAATTCTCGATCAGCACATCGGATTGCCGCGCGAGGCCGCGCACGATGTTCTGCCCCTCCGCGTTCGAGAGATTGACCGTCACCGATTTCTTGCCGCGGTTGGCGGAGGCGAAGTAGGCCGATTCCTTCGTGTCCCTGCCGCTCCGGTCTTTCAGCCACGGCGGTCCGAACGCGCGCGAGTCGTCGCCCGCGCCCGGGCGCTCGATCTTGATCACCTCGGCGCCGAGATCGGCCAGGTTCTGACCGCACCACGGCCCGGCGAGCACGCGCGAGAGATCCAGAACTCTAATGTGCGAGAGGGGTCCGGCCATAAGTTGGCTTCGGCGATCGGAGAATCAAGGCGCGCTATTCTACAATGCACCGCACGCACATGAATTCCACGACCGCAATCGAAACCATCAGGCGCGAGGTCGCCATCTGCATGTTCGACCTCTACGGCACGGTGGTGGACATGCAGGGCGGACTCACGCGGGCGGCGGCGCCCTACCTCAAGGCCAAGGGCTGGGCGGGCGATCCCTCCCGGCTCGTGACCTGGTGGCGCCGCACCCACTTCGAGAACTCGATGATCGACGCCCTGCTGCATCGGGCGCACCTGCCCTATCGCGAGATCGGGCGCATCTCGCTCTCGTATACCCTGGAGCGGGCGGGAATCGCGCATACCCAGGACGAAGTGAAGAGCCTGGTCGCCGAAATCGAGCGCCTGCAGCCGTTTCCGGAGGTGGTGGCGGCGCTCGAGCGGCTGAAGCGAAGGCACCGCCTCGTGATCCTCTCCAACGGCGACCCCGATATGCTGGAGGCGATCGAGCCTCACCTGGGCATCGCCTTCGACCGCATGATCTCGGTCGCCGAGGCGGGCAGCTTCAAGCCGCACGCGGCGACCTACCGCCGGGCCGCCGAGATCATGGGCGCGCGGGCGGAATCGATTCTGTTCGTGGCGAACCACGCGTTCGACTGCGTGGGCGCGAAGGCCTCCGGCATGCGCGCCGCATTCGTCGACCGCCGCCAGCGCCCCTTCGGGGACTGGCCCTATCAGCCCGATCTTGTTGTCCGCAATCTCGCGGAACTCGCCGACCTTCTCGGTTGAGGGGAACTCTTGCCTTCAATGCGGGGGTGGGCTAACTTTAGTCAAACCGGAAGCTATCGCTCCGGTTTAACTCCGCACGTTGGAGCGGACAGCTGGGCTGCCGCTCAACGTGCGGCACATCGGAAATGGAGGAGGAAAAACCATGACATACAGACTGATTGCAGCGCTCGCGATTTCGTTGACCGCGATCGGCGCCACCGCGCAGGACTACCCGACACGCGCGATCAATATCACCGTGCCGAATCCGCCGGGCGGCATGAACCAGATTCATGCCCAGCCCCTCTCCGCCGTGATGGAGAGGCTCACCAAGCAGCCGGCTCCGATCGTCAACCGGCCGGGCGGCACCGCGGGTGTCGGCACCGCGTATGTGGCCAACCAGCCGCCCGACGGCTACAACATCCTGGTGACCACGGCCAACCTGCACCTGCTGATCGAGAAAGACAAGATTTACGGCATCAAGTCGCCGTTCACGCTCGACCAGATCGCCCCGCTCGCCCTGATGAGCGCGGATCCGTTGATCATGGTCGTCCATCCGTCGATGCCGGTGAAAAGCGTGAAAGAGCTGGTCGCGCTCGCCAAGTCGAAGCCGAACGAGATCGTCTTCTCGTCCTCGGGGCCGTACGGCATCACGCATACGCCCACGGCCATGTTCCTCCATGCCGCGAAGATCACCATGCGGCATCTACCGACGACCGGCGGCGGCCCGGCAATCACGCAGGCGCTGGGCGGTCACTCGCAGGTGACGGGCGGGGGGCCGGCAGCGCTCTACCCCTACACCCAGAGCGGCAAGCTGCGCGCGATCGCGAGCTGGGGCGTGAAGCCGCACCCGGCTTTCCCCAAAACGCCGACGTTCCAGTCCATGGGCTACAAGGACGTGGAAGCGTACCTTTGGGTCGGGCTCTTCACGCGCTCGGGCATCCCGGAGCCGATCTTCAACCAGATGCGCGAGATGGTCGCCAAGGTCACGGCCGATCCCAGCTTCAAGTCGGCACTCGAGAAGGTCCAGGTGGTGCCGGACTACCGCGACGCGCCGGAATTCAAGAAGTTCTTTGACGCCGACCACAAGCGCATGGCTGCCGCGATCAAGGCCATCGGCAAGCTTTGATGAAAATCAAGCGCATCGAGCCCATCGCCGTCAGCCTGCCGCTGGCGAAGCCGCTCAAGATGGCGTTCGAGGAGGTGCGAAGCGCCGAGAACGTACTGGTGCGGCTGGAGACCGCTGACGGCGTGGTGGGCTGGGGCGGGGCCGCGGCAGCGCCGACCATGACCGGCGAGACGGTGGCCAGCATGGCGGCTGCGATCCGCTACCTCGCGCCCCGTCTCGAAGGCATGCCGCTCGACGATATTGCGGCCGTGATGTCCCGCGCCGGAAACTACCTTTACGGCAACAACTCGGCGAAATCGGTGATCGAGCTGGCGCTGCACGATGCGCTGGGACGCGCGCGGGGCAAGCCGGCCCACGATCTGCTCGGAGCCAGGCGGCGCGGGCGCATCGCGGTGCTGCGCATGGTCGGCACAGGCAAGGGCACCGCTGCCGACGTGGACGATGCGCAGCGCGGCCGCGCCGATGGCTACGTGGCGTTCAAGATCAAGGTCGGCGTCGCCGCGCCGAAGGAGGACGCGGAGCGCACCCGGAAGGTCTGCGAGGCGCTCGGCGGCAATTCGAGCCTCCTCCTGTGCGCGGACGCGAACCAGGGCTTTACGCCGGATCAGGCGGTCGAGTACGTGCGCGCGGTCGAGGACACGGCGCTCGCCTATTTCGAGCAGCCGGTCGCCGCCGGCGACATCGAGGGCATGGCACGGGTCGCGCGCGCGAGCCGCATCCCCATCGGATGCGACGAGGGATTGCATTCGCTCGAGGACCTGGAGCGCCACCACGAGGCCGGCGCGGCAAGCGGCTTCAGCCTGAAGACCATCAAGCTCGGCGGCCTGCGGCCGGTCATGGATGCGGGCCTGCTCTGCGAGAAGCTCGGCCTGAAGGTCAACCTCGCCTCCAAGATGGCGGAGACCGGCGTCTCCACCGCCGCGCTGCTCCAGCTCGCGGCGGCGCTGCCTGCCGTGGACTGGGGCGTTGGTCTTTCGAGCCCCTACCTCACCGACGACATCATCCGGCAGCCGTTCGCCGTCGCGGACGGTCACGTCTCCGTGCCGCCGGGCTTCGGCCTGGGAATAGAAGTCGACGAAGCGAAAGTCCGACTCTACTCAAGAGAAGCGTGACTGATGAATCGTGACTGGTGAATCGTGACTGGTGAAATGAGCCGGTCGGAACGAAAACCACCCGCCTTATCAGTCACGAATGTTCAGTCACGCCGTACCCGTCACGCCTTATCAGTCACCGTTCAAGCTTTGAGCGCCGCTCAAAGCTTGATCTTGGGATCGAGCCAGTCCCGCAGCGAGTCCCCGAACAGGTTGAAAGCAAACACCGCGAGGCTGATCGCGATGCCGGGGAACACGATCATCCACGGCGCCTGCTGGTAGAAGTCCGCCGCCGCGCCCGAGAGCATCAGTCCCCACGACGGCGTCGGCTCGGTCACGCCAAGCCCGAGGAACGACAGCGACGCCTCCGCCAGGATCGCCTGCGCCACGAATGCCGTCAGCAGGATCAGGTACGGCGCGGCCACGTTGGGCATCATGTGGCGAAAGATGATGCGGGTGTGCGAGTACCCGGCGGTGCGCGCCGCGTCCACGTAGGGCATCTCGCGGATCGCCAAGGCCGAAGCGCGCACCACGCGCTCCACCCGCGGCAGCATGGGGATGGCGATCGCGATGATGAGATTGATGTCGATCCCGAGCACGATGTAGTGGCCCAGCACCGCGACGACCGTGATCGCCAGCACGATGATCGGGAACGACAGCAGCACGTCCATGACGCCCTGGACGATGAGGTCGGTCCTGCCGCCGAAGTAGGCTGACGCGACGCCGATCACCGCGCCGGCGGTGCACCCCAGGAACGAGGCTATGAAGCCGATTGCGAGCGCCGTACGCGCACCGTAGATGATGCGGGAGGCCACGTCGCGCCCGAACGAATCGGTGCCGACCCAGTGCTCTGCCGAGGGGCGCGCGAGCTGCGAGGCATAGTCCACCGTCAGGGGATCATAGGGTGCTACCCACTGCGCGAACGCGGCGCACACGCACATCGCGACGATGATGACGAGTCCCGCCGCGCCCAGGGGCTGCTGGATCATGAACAGCAGCACCGGGTGCCGGCGCTTCGGCACCTTGTACGAAATTGTGGCCGCCGCCGTGCTCATCTACCCCTCACCAGTCACGCCCCATCAGTCACGTCCCATCAGTCACGCTTCATCCGGCTAGCGATAGCGAATCCTGGGATCGAGGAACGCGTACATCAGGTCCATCACGAAATTCACCAGCACGAAGAACACCGACACCAGCAGCACCAGCGCCTGGATCATGGTGAAGTCGCTGCGCGCCACCGCCAGCACGAAGAGCTTCCCGATGCCGTTCAGATTGAACACCTGCTCGGTCACCACCAGCCCGCCGATCAGGAACGCAAACTCCAGGCTGATGACGGTGACCACGGGCAGCAGCGCGTTGCGCATGGCGTGGCGCGCCACCACCAGGCGCTCGACGACGCCCTTCGCCCGCGCGGTGCGGATGTAGTCCTCCTGCAGCACCTCCAGGATCGAGGAGCGCATCATGCGCGTCGACACCGCGGAGTAGCGGTAGCCGACCGCGAGCGCCGGCCAGATCAATTGGGAGAGATTCTCCCAGGGGTCGTCCACGAACGACGTGAACGTGAGGGGCGGAATCCACGAGAAATATGTGAGCAGCAGGAGAATGATGATCATGCCCAGCCAGAACGAGGGCACCGCCAGGCCCGCGATGGAGAACGCGCGGATTGCCTGGTCGATCCAGGTGTCCTTGAAGATCGCCGACAGCGTGCCCAGCGGCAGCGCGAGCAGGATGGCGAGTATCGTCGCCATCACGGCCACCTGCAGCGAGAGCTCGAGCCGGATGCCGATCTCGTAGGCGACCGATTGCCCGGTCCACATCGAGATGCCGAAATCGCCCTGCAGCACGCCCCAGAACCATTTGAAGAACTGCACGTAGAGCGGCAGGTGAAGCCCGAGGCGCTGGCGCTCCTGTTCGATTACTTCCGGCGCGATGTTGGCGCCGCCCGCATCGCCCAGCAGCATGGTGGCGACGGGGTCGCCCGGCATCAGGCGCAGCAGAAAGAATACGAGCACTGCGACCCCGAGCAGCGTCGGGATCATCAGCAGGGTGCGATGGAAGATGAAGCGTAGCACTGCCCTGCGAGCAGCGGTTACGGGAGACGGCGCCCCGGCCGTCGGGGCTGCATCACCCGCACCGCCGCTTCAATTCATCACTGCCGGTCGAGCCAGACGTCAGCCAGATCCTGCCCCACGTAGTGGCTCGGGGTGATGTGCCAGCCCTTGAGCTCCTTGTGGTGGACGACGATGCGGTGCCACCAGATCGTCGGGATCGTGTAGGCCTGCTCGAGCGCCCGCTTCTCGAACTCGCGCAGGATCGCGTAGCGCTTCTTATTGTCGAGCTCGCCGGACTGCTTGTCGAAGAGATCGTCCAGCACGCGATCCGTCTGCTGCGCGTAGTTGATGGGCGAGCGGTCGTGCGACAGGTACTTCTGCAGCTGCAGGTTGGGCTCGTCCATGAAGTCACAGTTGAAATCGAGCGCAGCGTCGAACGTGGGATTGTCGCGCTGCTGCGCGGCGAGGTAGAGCCGCGTCTCGAGCTGCTCATGCTTGGCGGTGACCCCGACCTGGCGCCACTGATCGATCAGGAATACGCCCACCGGCGTATACGGCATGGCGACGTTGCGGTTGGTCAGCGTGAAGCTCAGGTTGGGCACGCCCGCCGCGGCGAGCAGCTTTCTCGCTTCCGCGCGCGACGCGGCCATGTCCTTGGAGAAGCCCGGATAGCGGAGCACTTCCTTCTCGCTCGCAGCGAGCTCGTAGCCGGGCCGCAAAATGCCGCCGACCCAGCGCACCAGCGCGACCTGGGACAGCGCCTGGGCGCCGCCCCAGCGGTCGATGGCGAGATTGAGCGCCTGGCGCACGCGCTGGTCACTGAAGGGCTTCTTCTTGGTGTTGAAGGTCACCACCAGCGAGCACACCCAGGGGGTTTCCTGCACCACCGCCCGGTTGCCGAGCGCCTTGACGATGCGGTCGCGGTTGGCGGGAGGATGCCCGCGGAATTCCGCGACCACCTCGCCGGCGGACAGCGCATTCACCATCGGCGCGCCGCTGATGAAGATCGCCACGTAGCCGGCGAGATAGGGCTTGCCCTTTTCGTAATATTGCTCGAACCGCCGACCCGTCCAGTGCGAGCCCGCCACGTGCCCGGCGAAGGTGAACGGCCCGGTGCCCATGATGTTGCGCTCGGGGAAGCGCGGATCCTGCTTCAGCTTGGCGGCGCTGTAAACGCAGTCCCACGGGCTCGCGAAGTTCGCGAGCATGGCGGCATTGCGCTTCTTCAGCCGGAACACCACCGTGAGCGGATCCGGCGTCGATATGGTGTCGATGTCCTCGTAGCTTGCCTGCCGCACCGAGCGCGCGCCGCCGGTCGGGTTGCGCAGCCTCTCGTAGGTCGCCTTGACGTCCTCGGAAGTCAACGTCGAGCCGTCGTGGAACTTCACGCCCTTGCGCAGCCGGAACGTGTAGGTTAGGCCGTCCTTCGACACCGTCCACGACTCCGCGAGATCGCCCTTGATCACCGGGTATTTCGCGGTATCGAACTCGAGCAGCGTGTTGTAGTGCGGCCGCACCGGATGGATGAACGCGAAAGACGTCTGCGCATGGCAATCGTAGTTCGGCGGCTCGGCGCTCACCGCGAACTTGAGCAGCCCGCCCCGCACCGGCGTCTCGGCCGCCATCGCCCCCGCGGCAGCGAGCGCCGCCGCGCCTACCCACAATGCAAACAGTCGCTTCATGGATCCTCCTCCTTCTTATAAAAAGAGTGACTCGTTTCTCGTCTCTCGTTTCTCGTTTCCCGACGAGGGTTGAGGAACGGGTCACCCCCTCAGATCTTGATGCAGGCGGCAAAATGCCCCGGCCGCACCTCCCGCAGCGGGGGGACGGCCATCTTACACTCTTCGCCCGCCAGCGGGCAGCGCGTGTGGAACACGCAGCCCCGCGGGGGATTGAGCGGGCTCGGCACTTCGCCCCCCAGTACCCGGTACTTGCGCCGCGCCTCGATCTGCGGATCGGGAATGGGCACCGCGTCGAGCAGCGCGATCGTGTACGGATGCAGCGGCTCCGCATAGAGCGTGTCGCGGTCCGCGATCTCCATCACGCGCCCGAGATACATCACCACCACGCGGTCGGAGATGTGCCGCACCACCGCGAGATCGTGCGCGATGAAGAGAAACGTCAGCCGGTAGCGGCTCTGCAGGTCCTCCAGCAGGTTGATGATCTGCGCCTGGATCGATACGTCGAGCGCGGAGACCGGCTCGTCGCACACGATGAAGGACGGCTGCATTGCGAGCGCGCGCGCGATGCCCACGCGCTGGCGCTGCCCGCCCGAGAGCTCGTGCGGGTAGCGCTCGGCCATGTACTCGAAGAGTCCCACCTGCGTGAGCAGCTCAGCCACCTTCGCGCGCGCGGCCGCTGCATCCGGGACGAGCTTGTACACCCGCATCGGCTCGGCGATGATCTGGCCGATTGTCATGCGGGGATTCAACGAGCTGTAGGGGTCCTGGAAGATCACCTGGATCTTGCGCCGGTAGTCCTTCAGCTGCTGGCCTTCCGCGCGCGTCACATCGGCGCCTTCGAACACAACGCTGCCGCCGGTCGCGCGCTCGAGCCGCAGCAGCGTGCGCCCCACCGTCGTCTTGCCGCAGCCGGACTCTCCCACCAGGCCGAGCGTCTCGCCGGGAAAGACTTCCAGCGACAGCCCGTCCACCGCACGCACCACGGCGTGCTCGCGCTTGAGCAGCTGCATACCGGCTCCGACATCGAAGTAGGTGCGCAGGTCGCTCACCTTCAGGAGCGGCTTTGCGGTGTCGATCCGCTTGGGCACGGGCAGCTCGGGCCTCGCGCTTTGCAGCCCGAGCCCGGTCGGCCCGACCTGCGCCATCTCCCTGGCGCGAATGCAGGCGGAGTAGCGGTGCGGCTCGATCGCGACGATCTCCGGCATGCTCGCCACGCACGCGTCCTGGCGCGCCAGGCAGCGCGGCGCGAAGCGACAGCCCGGGGGAGGCTCCAGGAGGTTGGGCGGCAGGCCCTCGATGGTTTCCAGCTTCTTGCCGCGCGGCTTGTCGAGGCGCGGCACCGATCGCAGCAGGCCCGCCGTGTACGGGTGCAGGGGCCGCGCAAAAACGTCGGCGGCGGAGCCCTGCTCCGCCAGCCGCGCCGCATACATCACGTTCACGCGGTCGGCGTAGCGCGCGACGATGCCGAGGTTGTGCGTGATGACGACCAGCGCGATGTCGAGATCGCGCGAGAGGTCCTTCATGAGCTTGAGGATCTGCGCCTGGATGGTCACATCGAGCGCGGTGGTGGGCTCATCGGCGATGATCAGCCTGGGATTGCACGAGAGCGCGATCGCGATCATCACGCGCTGGCGCATGCCGCCGGAGAACTGGTGCGGATACTGCCCGAGGCGGCGCTCCGCGTCGGGAATGCCGACCATCTTGAGCAGCTCGAGCGCCCGCGCGCGCGCCTGGGCCTCGCTCATGTCGAGATGGATCAGCAGCGGCTCCATGATCTGGAAGCCGATGGTGAGCACGGGGTTCAACGATGTCATCGGCTCCTGGAAGATCATCGCGATGTCGCGCCCGCGGATCTCGCGCATCTCGTCTTCGGAGAGCTCGAGCAGGTTCCGGCCCTGGAACAGGATCCGGCCGGCGACGACGCGCCCGGCGGGGCGCGCCAGCAGCCGCATGATTGCGAGCGAGGACACCGACTTGCCGCAGCCCGACTCGCCGACAAGGGCGACGACTTCGCCGGGCCGGACCTTGTAGGATATGCCCTCGACCGCGCGCACGACGCCGCGCGTCGTTACGAAATGGACGTGCAGGTTCTCGACTTCGAGCAGCCAGGGGCTTTGCGAAGCTTCGGGCGCGGGCACGCCGCGCGCTGCGGTGGGCTGGTCCATCCTCCGGGGAATGCTGCTTGTTGTGTTTGGTTCAGGCTAGATACCACGATGTGGATTGTCAAGTCGCCACTGACGAAAGCCCACGTGCCGAAGGGCCGATCTTGCTGCGCGCGCTGAAAAACCTGTTCGATGGCGGGCCGTCGCGCGCGCTGCCGGGGCATGAGCGCCGCCACCTCCAGCTCGCCGTGGCGAGCCTGCTCCACGAAGTCACCCGGGTGGACCTGGTGGATACGGCCGTGGAGCGCGCGGCGGCCGAGCACGCGCTCGCCGATTTCTTCGGGCTGTCGCCGCCCGATGCGGCGGCGCTCCTGGGCGAGGGCCGCGAGCGCGCGCGGCACCTCACGTCCTACTTCGCGCCGGTGAGCGTCGTGAAGCGCGACCTGCCGCTGCCGGAGCGCGCGCGGCTGATCGAGCACCTGTGGCGGATCGCCTACGCCGACGGCCGGCTCGATTCGCACGAGGATCACTACGTGCGCAAGATCGCGCACTTGCTCTACGTGCCGAACACCCAGAGCATGCTGGCGCGGAATCGCGCGCGCGGCACGCCGGGATTCGAGCGCACGTGAGGCGCCAGCGTCGCTGTCGCCGATCGGCAAATCAAAACTCGCTGCGGATTCAGTCGATTACCGGCCCCGCTGCGCC
>DATICE010000191.1:0-8610 GCA_035456985.1 Burkholderiales bacterium
GCCAGTGCCGCGGTGTCGCCCCGCGGGAGCCCCCGGTAGCCGCGGATGACGGCGAGGCCCTTCACTTCCTCGATCATGCGGCCCGCTTCCTCCTCCGTCACCGGGGCGAGCCGCAGCGCGAAGTCGCGGTAGACCTCCGCCAGCACGCCGCCCGCACCCAGCATCACGACCGGGCCCACTTGCGGGTCGCGGTGGTAGCCGAGAATCACCTCAGCCAGGCCCTTCTCCATGCGCTGAACCAGCACGCCGTTGACCTTTGCTCCGGGGTGCTTCGCGCGCACGCGCTGCAGGATCGCCGCCGCGGCTCGCTTCAGATCGTCCGGGGTGGCGATGCCGGTCACGACTCCCCCGGCGTCGGTCTTGTGCGTAATGTCGGGCGAGAGGATCTTCGCCACTACCGGGAACTCGAGCGTCACCTCCTGTTCGGGCACCGTGATCGTCACCGCCGGCGCCGCCGGCACACCGAGCTTGCCGAACACGCGGCATGCTTCCAGCTCGTTCAGTCGCGACTTGCCGCCGAGCAGCGTGCGGGCAGCCGCGATGCGCCCGGCGTCGGGCGCCGGCGCCTCGACCGGCGCGCGCCAGTCACGCCATGCGCGGATCGCATCGGCGCACGCTTCCGGCGTGCGGAAACCGGCGACACCGGCCGTCGCGAGCAGCGCAAGCGATGCATCGGCCTGCGGCGCGCAGAAGACCGCCAGCGGCTTCGCACCTCGCGTGGACTCGAGGATCGGGTCGATCGCGATGTGCGGCTGGAATTGGGCGGAGCTGCCGACTACCGCCAGCACGAGATCGCAGTGCTCCGAGGCGAGGAGTTCGCTCAGCACCGCGCTGTAGACCTCCTTCCGCGAGCCGGCGAGCGTGAGATCGGTCAGCCGTGTGCGCGTGATCGCAATCTTCTTGTCGGCGAGGCGGGCGACGATCCCGTCCGTGGGGGGCACCATCTCGACACCGAGGGTGCCGAGGCGGTCGATCACGGTCGCGGCCCCGCCACCCGTGGTCGTGAGGGCCGCGACGCGGTGGCGCGCAGCCGGTCTCTGGCCGGAGATCAGGGCGGGCAGCTCGAACAGCGTCTCGAGCTGATCCACGCGCAGCATGCCGTGGGCGCGGAAGAAGGCGTCCGCCCGGTCATCGGAGCCGGTCATCGCGCCGGTGTGCGAGGAGGCGAGCTCGACGCCGACCTCGGACCGCCCGAGCTTGAACACCACCACCGGCTTGCCGGCGTCATAGGCGCGGCGTGCGGCGCGCGCCAGGCGCTCCGCGTCGCGTATTGTCTCCATGAAGAGGAGGATCACGCGTGTGTCGGCGTCGTTCACGAGCAGGTCGGTGATCTCGCCCACCGCGAGGTCAGCCTCGTTTCCGACCGACACCAGCTTGGAGAAGCCGGTGCCGCGCCCGAACCCGCGCGACATGAGCGCGCCCATCATGCTTCCGCTCTGCGAGACGATCGCTGTCGCGCCGGGCGTGATTTTTGCGTGCTCGAGCACCGCGTTTACCGAGAGCACGAGATGCGAATGGAGATCGAGGAGGCCGATGCAGTTGGGACCCAGCAGCCGCAGTCCGCCCGCCTGCGCGAGCTTGAGCAGGTCATTCTGGCGTTCGCGCCCCGCTGCACCGGTCTCAGCGAAGCCGTCGCTGAAGATGGTGGCGACCGGCACCCGCTTCTCGCAGCACTGAGCAACTGCGGCGGCCACGGCGGGCGCGGGCACCATGATAAAGGCGTGGTCCACCGGCTCCGGCACGGCGCGGAGATCCGGGTAAGCCTTCTCCCCGAAGATCTCGCCGCGGCTCGGGTTGACCGGGAGAATGCGGCCGGTGTAGCCGTGCTTGCGCAGGAAGCGCTGCGGCCGCGAAGTGTTCTTGGCGGCGTCACCGGAGGCGCCGATCAGCGCGACGCTCCGCGGCGCAAACAGCGCCTGCGCCAACGGGATCGGCGCGACGCTTTTCATGGGGCTCGTCACTTCTTGTCCTGCTTCGGAGGACGCTGGGAGAACGTCCGCTCGAAGACGGACTCGGCGATGCGGTTCTTGAGGATTTCGATCGAGCCGCCGGCGATCATCCAGCCGCGGCACTTGCGCCAGCACCATTCGACCAGCGTGTCCTCGGTGTAGCCCATGCCGCCCATGATCTGCATCGCCTCGTCGCAGCAATCGAATCCCGCCTGGTTGCAGTAGGCCTTGGCGATCGCCGTCTCCTCCGCGGAAGGCAGGCCGCGGTCGGCATTGACGGCGGCGCGGTAGAGCAGGAGCTCCCCGGCGTCGAGTTTCACCTTCATGTCCGCGAACTTCCACTGGATGCCCTGGAATTCCGCGAGCAGACGCCCGAACTGCTTGCGCTGCGTGGCCCACTGGCGCGCCTGCTCGTAGCAGTAGCGCCCGAGCGCGAGCGAGCGCGCCGTGTTGCCGATGCGCTCGACGTTGAAGCCGGCGATCTGTTTTTTGAAACCACCTTCCTTGAGCAGCACGTTCTCGGGCCCGACGTAGACGTTGTCGAGGTAGGTCTGCACCCACTCATCGCCGTTCACGAAACGCGATGGCGCGCCCTGCCGGAAGCCGGCCGCATCGCGCGGGATCAGCACCGAGCCGATGCCGTCCACCCCCGGGCCGAAGCGCACGTAGGTCAGCATCACCTCCGCATAGGCGGCGTGCGTCTGGAACACCTTGATGCCGTTAACCCGGAAGCCGCTGCCGTCGGGCGTCGCGGTGGTCCGGAGATCGGTGACGGCGGAGCCCGCTTCCGGCTCGGTCATGCCGACGCAGATCACCGACTCGCCGCGCAGGATCTTTTTCAGGTAGCGCTCCTTCTGGTCGCGGGTGCCGTACTCGGCAAGCACGCGCACCGGGCCGAAGTTGCCCGCCTGCACCACGTCGGCGCTCTTCGGGCAGGCCTGCGCCACCGCCTCGATGGCGAGTATCGCGTCCATGAGTGTGCCGCCCTGCCCTCCGTCCGCCTCCGGCATCGCGATGCCCATCAGCCCCTGGTGCGCGATGAGACGCGACACGTCCCACGGGTACGCCGGGTCGTGCGCGCGCGCGAGCGCGCCCGCGCGCAGGTGCTTCTCGGCGAAGCCCCGCACCGAGTCGCGGAACGCCTGCTGCTCCGGCGTCAACTCAAAGTTCATATCATGGAAGCACAGGGGAGTGGACGCCCATTCTAGACGAGGCGGCGCTACGCTCTCAACAATGGCCTGAGCTTCCGCATATTGGACATGCGGTCCAAAGCCCAGACAGCATCGCACAGCGAGCGTGCCCGGGCCTTGCCCAGGACCGGCGCCAGCAGATGGTAAGCCTTCTCGTCCACCTCCGCTCGCGGCATCGGGTTTTGCGCCGTGCCCCGGACCGCCTTGGTGTGGTGGCGCAGCTCGCGGCCGTCTCGCATCTTCAGCTCGACGATGCCTTGGCGCGCGGGGAGCGCACGCGTGAGCGCCTCGTCGCCGAAGAGATCGATCCGGCGCCGCAGCGCCAGCACCTTCGGATCCTTCATGCGCGCCTCGTCGTGCGACGAAGCGAAGGTGACGATGCCATCCTCCAGCATCACCGCGCACATGTGCTGCATGCAGATGTCGGGCATCGTCCGGTTGTCGGTGGTGTTGGCGCCCTGCTTGGCGACCCGCACCGTGAGCTTCTCGACGTCGCCGGCCTTGATGCCGTGCGCGCGGATGAGATCGAGCAGCGAATCGAGCGGCGCCTGGATGGGGGAGCCTACCGACCAGCGCTTGATGTTGGTGTTCATGATCTCGTAGGCGGAGCCCAGCCCCAGCACGAGGCGCTGCGGCTCGGGCGCGCGCCCGATGCGGCGCGTCTCGTCGTAGGCGGCGAAAAAATTGCGCTCGCCGGAGAATACGTCGTCCACTCCGGTGAACCCCGCGGCGACCATGCTGGCGGCGACGACGCCGTTCCGCGCCGGCATGCCGCCGAAATCGAACGCCTTCTCGATGTGCTCTTCGTCGCGCATCCAGCACGAGATGCCGGAGCACTGCTGCGCGGCGTAGGAGAGCAGCCAGCGCGCCTGGTCGCTGCTCACGTCCGCGAGCGCGCCCGCGGCCGCCGCGGCGCCGAAGCTCGGCCCGAAGCTGTGGCTCGAATGCCCCGCGTCCCGGAAGTCGTACGCGTGCAGCGCCATGTTGAGCCGGGTGCCGACGTCGTAGCCCAGCGCCACCGCGCGCAGGAACGCCGTGCCGTTGCGGTTCTCGCGCTCGGCCATCGCCAGCGCCGCCGGCACGATGGCGCAGCCGGGGTGGCACAGGGAAGGTGCGTGCGAATCGTCGGTCTCGTCGGCATGTCCGAGCATGCCGTTGGCGAGCGCCGCGTGCTGGGCGGTCGTGATCAAGCGCGAGCCGATCACGCACGCTTCCTTCGCGCCGCCGAGAGCCTTCACGTAGGCGATCGCCTTCTTCCCCGGCGTGAGCCGTGAGCCCGATACCATTGCCGCGATCGTGTCGAGCGCGTGATGTTTCGTCTTCTCGACAACGGCCTCCGGCAGCGGCCGCTTCAGCGCGCCGGCGATGTATGCCGACAGTTCCCTCATCAGCGGTGATACTTCGGCGCCGTCTGAATCTTTCCCTTTCATCGGTTTCCTGTCCTGGATGATCCGTCCTGCTGGCGGGAGTGCTGCCGGGGGCGCCGCGCCGGAACGCGCCGCCCGGAGCGGCTGCTTCGAAAAAAATCTTAGCAGCCGCGCCCCATCTGCTCAACCCGCCCTGACGCCGGTGCGATAAAATGTGGGCTCCAAAAAACCGGGAAACCCGCCGTGAACAAGACGCTGGTCGGCATCGTCATGGGAAGCAGCAACGACTGGGAGGTGATGCAGCATGCCGCGCGCAGCCTCGCCGACTTCGGAATCATGCACGAGGCGCGCGCTCTCTCCGCGCACCGCTCACCCGACGCCCTGATCGAATGGGTCGAAGGTTTGGTGAAGCAGGGCGCGAAATGCTTCATCGCCGGCGCAGGCGGCGCCGCCCACCTCGCGGGTGTCGTCGCGGCCAAGACGACATTGCCGGTCCTTGCCGTTCCCATTCCCTCCAGGCACCTGCAGGGGCTCGATTCGCTGCTGTCCATGGTGCAGATGCCGAAGGGCGTCCCGGTCGCGACCTTTGCCATTGGCGATGCCGGGGCCGCCAACGCGGGGCTCTTCGCGGTCGCGATGCTCGCGCTCGAGGACGCGGCGCTGGCAAAGAAGCTCGCCGAGTTCCGCAGGAAGCAGGCGGATGCCGTTCTCGCGACGAAACTGCCCGAGCTCAAGTGATGACGCCCAACCACTCCACTCTGTTCGAATCGAGCATCAAGAGCCTGAAGTTCCTGCACCGAGGCAAGGTGCGCGACCTCTACGCGGTGGGAGCGGACCGGCTGCTCGTGATCCAGACCGATCGGCTCTCCGCGTTCGACGTGATCATGCCCGATCCCATCCCGGAGAAGGGGCGCGTGCTGACCGAGATGTCGCTCTTCTGGTTCCGGAAGCTCGGGAATGTCATCGCGAATCACCTGACCGGCGTCGCGCCGGAGTCGGTCGTGGCGCCGGACGAGCGCTGGCAGGTGGCGGGGCGCGCGATGGTGGTGCGGAGGCTCGAACCGCTCAAGATCGAGGCGGTGGTGCGCGGCTACATCATCGGCTCGGGATGGAAGGACTACCAGAAGACCGGGACGGTGTGCGGGATCAAGCTGCCCGCGGGCCTCAAGGAAGCCGAGCAGCTGCCGGAGGTGATCTTCACCCCCGCCACCAAGGCGCCGGCCGGGCAGCATGACGAGAACATCTCCTACGCCGAAGCGCAGAAGATCGTCGGCGCCGAGCTCGCCGCGAAGGTGCGCGCGGTGTCGATACGCCTCTACAGCGAGGCCGCCGCGTACGCGAAGACGCGGGGCATCATCATCGCCGACACGAAGTTCGAATTCGGCACCGACGACAAGGGCAACCTGGTCCTGATAGACGAGATACTGACGCCCGACTCGTCACGGTTCTGGCCGGCGGCCGAGTACCGCACCGGCATGAGCCCGCCCTCATTCGACAAGCAGATCGTGCGCGACTGGCTCGAGACGCAGCCGTGGAACAAAAAGCATCCCGCGCCCAAGCTGCCGCCCGACGTGCTGAAGAAGACCTCGGAAAAGTACCAGGAAGTGCTGCGCCTGCTTGCGTCCTGACGAGAGACGGCGGCGCCGGGCGCGCGATCCTGCAAGGAAAGGAGCTCCAATGGCAGAGGTTCGAGCCTACACGGTGCACGCCCGCTCCACCGATACCTTCGGGCGCGTCCTTTGCAATACCCGCAACCATCATTTCATCGTGGACGGCCCGGTGCAAAACGGCTGCCCGGGCGAGGCGATCACGCCGGCCGAACTCTTCCTCGCGAGCATCGCGGCCTGCGGAGTCGAGCTGGTGCAGGTGATCGGCCGGGAGCAGCAGCTTGCGCCGCGGATCGGCGTCGAGATCGAGGGCGCGATCGATCGCGCCAATCCTGTGCGCAAGGACGTGACGGTCTTCAACACCGTGCGCCTGCGCTTCGACCTGAAGGGCGTGACGCGCGCGCAGGGCAACGACCTGATAGAGCGCTTCAAGGGCCGCTGACCGCTCTACGGCAGCGTCGCGGTCGCGACGCCGGATGTGAAGGTCGAAGTGCGCACCGAAGCGTGATGGACGCGACAACGAAGGGCTTTGCAGGCGTGCGCCGCAATACGCCGCCCGGCTCGAGCAGGCGCGCCGCGGCGCGGCTCCTCTGCGGCGCCTGAACTCGTGGTCGGCGACAGTGAGCTTGATCAGGCAGTAGCCATTCTCCGCGCCGGGGGACTGGTCGCCTTTCCCACCGAGACCGTGTATGGCCTCGGCGCCGACGCGTCCAACCCGGCTGCGGTTCGCAAGATCTTCGAGGTCAAGGGGCGACCCGCGGCGCATCCGGTGATCGTGCACCTCGCGGACGCGGTGCAGCTCGCCAATTGGGCACACGAGATTCCCGAGGCCGCGCGCAGGCTCTGCAAGGCGTTCTGGCCGGGCCCGCTGACCGTGATTCTCAGACGCTCCCCCCGGGTGAGCGACGTCGTGACGGGCGGCCAGGGCACGGTGGCGCTGCGCGTACCCTCGCACCCGGTGGCGCTGCAACTCCTCGCGCGCTTCGGCGGCGGCATCGCCGCGCCCTCCGCCAACCGGCACGGACGCGTCTCCGCCACCACTGCCGAGCACGTACGGCGCGAATTCGGGGCCGCAGTGGACTGCGTCCTGGACGGCGGAGAAACGCAGATCGGCATCGAATCCACCATCATCGATTGCTCGGGCGCGGGTGCCACGCTGTTGCGCCCGGGCTGGATCACCCGGCGCGATATCGAGGCCGCGCTGGGCGTATCGCTCGCCACGCCCCCGGCGGACGCCCCACGCGCGCCGGGAACGCTCGTGGCCCACTACGCGCCGCAGACCCCGCTTGCGCTGGTCGAGGGCCGCCTGCTTCCGGCGCTCGCCGTGACCTGGACGCAACAGGGCAAGACGGTCGCGGTGCTCGCCTTTTCGGAAGAGCGCCCGCTCTTGCCGGGCCTGCAGTGGATCGTTGCGCCGCGGGAGGCGGCTGGCTACGCACACGGGTTGTATTCGAATCTGCGGACGCTGGATGCGGCGCGGTGCGACGCGATCCTGGTCGAGCAGCCGCCGCAGGCGCCGGAGTGGACGGCGATCAACGATCGCCTGGCCCGGGCGGCGGCCGGCTCGTCCCCGCCCGACGCGACCTGATTCAGCGGAGCCCCTTTGGACGCTCGATCTTGGTGCGGCGTGGCACCTTCCGCCCCGTCGTATCCCTGCGCCGGGCGACTGCCGCCCGGACGTCTACCCCCTATCCTCTCTGCGGGGCGTCAGGGTATCGAGGGTCCATCCCCGCCAGCCAGGTGGTCACCCTCGATATCCATACCTTTTTCCGCTAGAATCGTTGCGCATAGTGGACCCCAGTCGTATCGGGGCGTTACCCCACTTTGTCGCGCCCACCGGAGGGGGCCCGGCGGATAAGTAAACACGGAGCGCCGGAGCGTTTTCCGCTGGTGGAAATTACTGGCAGTTTCACGACCACGCAACGTGCCTGGCGCTCGACCGGGAGTGGCCGCTTCCGGTCCGCGCGTATCCCGGCTGCGTCTGGCGGACAGGTCAAGGAGGGAGATTGAAGGTCAATCTGGGGGAAAACAGGGATTTTCTGGCCGGCCTCTTGATGATAATCATCGGCGCCGTCGCGTTCTACATGGCGCTCGACTATCCGTTCGGCTCGGCGCTGCGCATGGGTCCCGGTTATTTTCCGCGCGTGCTTGCGGGCATGTTCATCGCCTTCGGCATCTTTGTCGGCCTGCGCGGCCTGCGCATTAAGGAGAAGGTCGAAGGCATCTGGGGCTGGAAGGCGCTGGCGCTGATCACCGCGGCGTTCGTCGCCTACGGCTGGCTGATGGACCGCATCGGAATGATCCCTTCTCTGGTCGTGCTGTTCTTCGTGTCCGCGCTGGCGGGCCATGAGTTCAGGCTGAAGGAGGTCATCATCCTGACCGTGGTCATGACCGCGTTCGCATGGGCCGTGTTCATCTGGGGCCTCGGCATGCCCTATCGCCTCTTCTGGTGGGACTGACATGGAAATCTTCAACAACCTCATCTTCGGCTTCAGCG
>DATICE010000192.1:0-2031 GCA_035456985.1 Burkholderiales bacterium
GGCCCCGCCACCGGTCCCCAGCAGCTGATCGTGTTTCATAAGGGCGCCGACGGGCGCATCACCGAGACCTCGATTATGGAAGTGATCTTCCGCTCGCTGCCCGGAGGAACGCGGCTTTGAAGAACTGCACGTCCGGTATGCTTTCCATCCGTCACCACCGACGTTACTTCGGAAATTGCGCGGCCAGCGCCGGATCGAATTTGCCGTCAATCAGCACGTAAAGCATCTTCGTGACCTTCCCGGAGCGGTTGCTCCACGCGTGGCTGGTACCGCGCTGGATGACGACGTCTCCCGCCTTGAGATTTAGCTCCCCTTCGTCGAGGATAAGTGTGATCTCGCCCTCCAGCACCACCGCGTAGTCGACGGTCTCGGTGCGGTGCATCAGCGGATGGCGGCCGCCGCGCCCCCAGGTCGAAGCATGCTCCGCCCCGCTCGCGCGGAACGCCTCGCGCGCCTGCTCCGGTGTCATGCTGCGAATCGCGTCGGATTCCGGAGGCACCTCGGAAATCCGGAACATCGTGCCGTGCGGAGGCGGCTCGAGCTGCCGCTTTCCGGTGACGGAATCGGGTTCGTCGCGCCCGATCGGTATCGGCATGGCGCCCGTCTTCCAGATCTCGTGCGAGCGCTGGCCGGGGCGCAGCGGATTGCCGTGCACCGGCGCGGGGCCGTCCGACACGACGATCGCTCTACCGTTTTTGTCGTGGCCCGTGACCACGCGCCTCACCTGGAATGCCATGGCTTCTCCTATTTCTGCTGCTCGAGAACGTCCACGAAGAGCTTGAGTCCTGCGGCGGCGAATGCGTGCATGTTGGCGTAGCGGTCGCCGCTGCCGGTCTTCAATGTCAGGGAGCGCTCCGTCGGTCCGGTCACGGCGAGACAGCTGTGCCCGGGCGGATCGCCATAGCGGTTGCCGGTGGGCCCGGCCGCGCCGCTCTCGCCCACACCCCACGTCGCCGAGCAGCGGCTCCTTTGCGTGCGCGCGATGAGCAATGCCCACGGCTCGGTCGCTCCGCGCACACCTGCAAACATCGCTTCCCCGGTTTCCTTCAGGGCGAGGATGGACTGGCGCGTGTAGAGCACGCCGCCGCCGATGAAATAGGCCGATGCCCCCGGCACGGCGAGCAGCGCCGCCGCGATCAGGCCCGCTGAGGACGACTCGGCGACCGCGACCGTCTCCTTCCGCCGCTTCAGGACCGCGGCCGCCCGCTCGGCGAGCGGCAGGAGATCGCGCGTGAACGGGTCCATCACTCCAGTCAGAGCCTGCTGTCCGTCACACGCTCGAAATGCTCGGCGACCGGCGGCTGGGAGAAGAATCCCCCGACGAGCCCGCGGAACTCCTGGAACTTCGGTGACTGCCGGAAGTTGACCGTGTGCGACTCCACAGTCTCCCAGCGGATCAGGAAGTGATATCGGCCTTTGGTCTCGATGCAGCGCTGCAGCTCGTGCGAGATGTAGCCCTTGACGCTCCGGAATATCGGCTCGACCTTGGGGAAGACCGCCTCGAACTTCGCGATCTCCTCGGGCTTGACGTGCAGGATGGCGACTTCGAGAATCATTTCTTCTCCTTTCGTTTCTTCTTCGCCTGCGCGGCGTCCTCCTTGAGCACTTCCTCGAACTGGATGATCGCGTGCGCGATCGCGGGCCAGCCGGCGTAGTGCCCGACGTGGATGATGACCTCCATGATCTCCTCTTTCGTGAACCCGAGGTGCTTCGCGCTGCGGTAGTGCGAATGGGTGCCGTGCGGGCGCGCGAGCGCAATGTTGGAGGCGAGCGTGATCAGCTCGCGCTCTCGGAGATTGAGATGCGGGCGCGTCCAGATCTCGCCGAAGAGGTAGCCGACCGAGAGGTCGTAGAGATCGGGATAGAGCTCCTTCTGGTTCATCATGGTCCCGAGGCGGCCCATCTTGCGCAGGACCTCGAAGCCTTTCTTCATGCGCTTGCGGTGTTCCATTTCAGTTTGTCCTCTGCTTTTTCTTCCTCGCCCCCGACTTGACCGGCGGCCAGAGGCGCGTGGCGACGTTGGGCGAGCCC
>DATICE010000193.1:0-2320 GCA_035456985.1 Burkholderiales bacterium
CATGGTCGCGAACGAGATCGCCAAGACCCGCTACATGACCAACGGCCAGATCGCGCTGCCGCTCGTGATCCGCACCGCCAACGGCGCGGGCTCGCGCTTCGGCGCGCAGCACTCGCAGGCGGTGGAGAACTGGGCGATGGCCGTGCCGGGGCTGAAGGTCGTCGCGCCGGCGACGCCCGCGGACGTGAAGGGGCTCATCGCGGCGGCGGTGCGCGATCCCGACCCGGTGCTGGTGTTCGAGCAGAAGTCGCTCTACGCGATGAAGGGCGAGGTGCCCGACGGCGAGCACGTGGATCAGCTCGGGAAAGCCAAGGTGCTGCGGCAGGGCAAGGACTGCACGATCGTCGCGCTCGCGTTGATGGTGCACCGGGCGCTCGGCGCGGCCGAGATCCTGGAGAAGGAGCACGGGATATCCTGCACGGTGGTGGACGTCCGCTCGCTCGTGCCGCTCGATACGAAGACGATCCTCGCGGAGGTGGCGAAAACCGGCCGCCTCGTGACAGTGGAAGAGAACCCGCGGTTGTGTGGCTGGGGCGCGGAAATTGCGTCCATCGTCGCCGACGAGTGCTTCTGGGATCTCGATGGCCCGATCATGCGCATCACAACCCCGCACGTCCCGCTGCCCTCGGCGGACCTGCTGGAAGACAACACCATTCCATCCGTGGATCGCATCGTGCGCGAGATCCGCGAGAAAATCGACTAGGGCGTAACAAGGCGAGCCTCCCGATGGATGTCATCATGCCGCAGCTCGGCGAGACGGTCGCCGAGGGCACGGTCACCAAGTGGCACAAAAAGGTCGGCGACGCGATCAAGGCCGACGAGGCGCTGTTCGACGTCGAGACCGACAAGGTCAGCACCGAGGTCCCGGCGCCGGTCGCAGGCGTGGTCGCGGAGATCCTGGTCCGGGAAGGCGCGACCGCCAAGGTCGGCACGCGTCTCGCGGTGATCCGCGAGGCCGGCGGCGCGGCGGCGCGGCCTTCCACGGCACCCGTTGCAGCGCCGGCAGCGGCGCCGCGTCCTGCCACCGCCGCAGCACCGGCGGCCACGGACGGGCGCGCGCGTCTCTCGCCGGTCGTGAGCCGGCTCCTTGCCGAGCACGGTCTCGATGCGCGCACCATCACCGGCACCGGCCGCGACGGCCGCATCACGCGCGAGGACGTGCTCGCGCACCTCGCGCAGCGCGCTCAGCCATCATCAGCCAGCTCCCCTCCTGCCAGAGGAGGGGTGGCGCGCAGCGCCGGGGTGGTGGGAGAGCCGCCCGCCTCGAGTCCCGCCGGCGCGGAAACCGTCCCGCTCAACGCCGTACGCAAGCGCACCGCCGAGCACATGGCGAAGTCGTGGGCCACGGTGCCGCACGTGATGCAGGCGGTGGAGGCCGATTTTTCCCGGGTGGACCAGGCCCGCCGCGCGGCCGCGGAGGAGTGGAAGCAGCGCGAGGGGTTCTCGCTGACGTACCTCCCCTTCATCGCTAACGCAGTGACGGCGGCGCTCGCGAGATATCCCCGGTTGAATGCGAGCTTCGGCGGCGACCACCTGGTCCTGCACCGGCGCGTCAATCTCGGCATCGCGGTGGATCTCGATCACGAGGGCCTGGTGGTGCCCGTGGTAAAGGACGCCTCGGCGAAATCGCTCGCGCAGCTCGCCCGCGCGATCAACGATCTCGCCGCGCGCGCGCGGGCGCACCGCCTGAAGCCGGACGACATGACCGAGGGCACCTATACCATCACCAACAACGGCGCGGGCGGCACGCTGATGACCGCAGTCATCATCAACACGCCCCAGGTCGCGATCCTCTCCACCGACGCCGTGCGCAAGCGCGCGGTGGTGGTCGAAAGCGGGGGAAAGGACGAGATCGCCGTGCGGCCGGTGGGCGTGCTGGCGCAGAGCTTCGACCACCGCGCGGTGGACGGCGCCTATTCCTCAGCGTTCCTGAACGAGGTGAAGACCCTCATCGAGACGCGCGACTGGCAGCGTGAATTGCAAGGATGAAGGATGAAGGCGGAAGGATGACCCGGTAATGAGCGCCTTGGTGGATCCGGCGTGGCTGCACCGGCGGCGGAACGATCCCGCGGTCAGGCTGATCGAGATCGCGGGCATGAACCAGGACGAGATGCAGGCCTACCGGGCCGGCCACATCCCGGGCGCGGTGTGCTGGAAGTGGAAGGACATGCTGTGGGACCCGCTGCGGCGGGATTTCCCGACGCCGGAGGAATTCGCGCGCCGCTGCGGCGCGGCCGGCATCGGCAACGACACGACCGTCGTCTTCTACGGCGAGGGGCTGCAATTCGGCGTCTACGCCTGGTGGACGTTCCGCTATTGC
>DATICE010000194.1:0-21359 GCA_035456985.1 Burkholderiales bacterium
GCACCTCGCCGTCGAAGCCGAGGGCCTCCTTCGCCAGCGTGGCGAGGAGCTCGCGATAGCCGAAGTAGCGTGCGCTCGGCGCGGCCCAGGGATTGGCCTGCATGAACAGGACGACGGCCGGCAGCCTCGATGCGCGCGCGATACCGAATGACTGCTCCAGCCACCGGGCAAGGGCGGCGCTGCGGCTGCGGAATTCTTCCGGCATGTGGCGCGCATTGTTGGCATTGCCCGGGACGTTGAGCGTCACGAACAGCACCTCCCCGTGCCGCCAGCGCGCGTGCTCCGGGTAGCTCGGCGACTGACGCTCGAGCCTGATCCGGCGCCGGCCGAGGCTTTCTTCATCCCGGAAAAACAGCTCGCGCAATTTTGCAAGCCGCTCCAGAGGTTCGTAGCCACCTGCCAGGAGGATGTGGCAATCCGCCCATTCGTTGTCGCCGGGAACGAAGATGAGCGGATGGCGAACGAGGTCGAGCCACTCCCGGCGCTGGCGGAAGAGCTCGTCGCTGCAGGACGCCCGCGCCGACTTGAAGTCGCCGACGTGAACCACGAAGGCAAGGTCCTCCCGGCTCATCCCTTCCAGCAGGCCGGGGAAATACGTTTCCTCGAACCACGTGTAGGGCGTGTCGCCGAGCACGCCGAACGTGAACTCGGCGGCTCTCGCGGACAACGCGGCGCATAACACCGCGATCACCGCGAAAAGCGTGAGTGGTGAGTAGTGAGTAGTGAGTAGAGCTACGCGATCAGCGGAGCGTCCCGGGTCTTGTCTACTCACCAATCACCACTCACTGCTCACGCATTTGGTCATTGATCGAGCTGACGGCGCAGGCGGTAGAGCAGTTCCAGCGCTTCCTTGGGCGTCAGCGCATCGGGGTCGAGATCGCGCAGCCGGTCGAGCACCGCGCGCTCTTCGCCTGCAGGTTCCTCGCGCGCGCCTTTCGTAAACAAGTCCCGCTGCGGGCCAGCCGCAAGCCCGTGCTCTTCGAGCTCGGCAAGGCGCTTGCGCGCGGAACGAATCACGGAACCCGGGACGCCGGCGAGACCCGCGACCTCGAGACCGTAGCTCTGGCTCGCCGGCCCGTCCTCGACGTTGTGCAGGAACACGATCCGGTCCTTGTGCTCCACCGCGTCGAGGTGGACGTTGGCGACCTCGCGAAAGTCCTCGGCGAGCCGCGTCATCTCGAAGTAGTGCGTGGCGAAGAGCGCGAGGCTGCGATTCTTCTCCACCAGATGCCGGGCGATCGCCCACGCGAGCGCGAGCCCGTCGAGGGTCGAGGTGCCGCGCCCGATCTCATCCATCAGGACCAGGCTGTCCGGCGTGGCGTGGTGCAGGATGTAGGCGGCTTCCGTCATCTCCACCATGAACGTGGAACGCCCGCCGGCGATGTCGTCGGCGGCGCCGATGCGGGTGTAAATCGCGTCGAGCGGCCCGAGCCGCGCGCGCCGCGCCGGGACGAACGAGCCGCAATGCGCGAGCAGCGCGATCAGCGCAACCTGCCGCATGTAGGTGGACTTGCCGCCCATGTTGGGGCCGGTGACGATGAGGAGCTGGCGCGCGGGGGACAGCCGCGCGTCGTTGGCGATGAAATGCTCCACCTGGCGCTCCACCACCGGGTGGCGGCCCGCCTCGATCTCGATCGCCTGCTCATCGGTAAACTCGGGCGCGCAGTAATCGGCCTCCGCCGCGCGCCCGGCGAATGCGCAGATGAGATCGGACTCGGCGAACGCCGCCGCCGCCCGCTGCAGCGCCGGAATATGCGCCGAGAGCTTTTCCAGCAGCTGATCATAGAGCAGCTTTTCGCGCGCGAGCGCACGCTCCTGCGCAGAAAGCGCCTTGTCCTCGAACGCCTTCAGCTCCGGGGTGATGTAGCGCTCCGCGTTCTTCAGCGTCTGCCGCCTGCGGTAGTCGTCCGGCACCCGGTCGGACTGCGCGCGCGTCACTTCGATGTAGAAGCCGTGCACCCGGTTGTATTCGACCTTGAGATTCGCGATTCCGGTGCGCGCCCGTTCGCGGGTTTCCAGCTGCACCAGGAACTCGCCGCAGTTCGACTGGATCGCGCGCAGCTCGTCGAGCTCCGCGTCGTAGCCCTCGGCAATTACGCCGCCCTCGCGCAGGACCGCCGCCGGTTGCGCCTTGATCGCGCTGGCGAGGAGTGCGGTGAGATCGCGTTGTGGCGCGAGCGCCCGGGCGAGCTCCGCCAGACGCGGAGCCGGGCGCGAGGCGAGCGCTTCGGAAAGCTGCGGCAGGCTCTCGAGCGTCTCGCGCAGGCCTGAAAGATCACGCGGGCGCGCCGATTTGAGCGCGATGCGTGCGGTGATGCGCTCGACGTCTACGCACTGCTTGAGGATGCCGTGCAGCGCGCGCCAGGGCGCGTCTCCCGGCTCGCCGGCCAGCGCCGCCACCGCGCCGAGCCGGGCGCTCAGCGCGGAGCGGTCGCGCAGCGGGTGGTGAAGGGTGTGGCGTAGCAGCCGGCTCCCCATGCCCGTCGTGCAGGTGTCGAGCAGGGAGTACAGGGTCGGCGCCGCCTCGCCGCGGATCGTTTCGGTGATCTCCAGGTTGCGGCGCGTGGCGGGATCCATCCGCACCCAGGCGCGCGCCTCTTCCACCACCATGCTCCTGACGTGCGCGATTGCCGTGCCCTGCGTGGAGCGCGCGTATTCAAGCAGCGCGCCGGCCGCGCGCAGAGCGGCATTCAGGTCGGCTGCGCCGAAGCCGGAAAGGTCGCGGGTCTCGAACTGGCGGGTGAGAGCGCTTCGCGCAGCTTCGATTTCGAACTGCCACGGCGGCAGGCGTTTCACCGGCGCGGGCGAGCCATTCAGAAGCTCCGCTGTCGCATCGTCGGGGACGAGAATTTCCGACGGCGCCAGCCGCTCGAGTTCGGCGGCCATGTTGCCGACTCCGGTCTCCATCACCGCGAAGTGGCCGGATGCGAGCGAGAGCCAGGCGAGTCCCAGCGTCGCACGCTCGCGGGCAACCGCGAGCAGCAGATTGTCGCGCTTGTCATCGAGCAGCGCCGCGTCGGTCAGCGTTCCGGGAGTGACGACGCGCGTGACCTGACGCTCCACGGGGCCGCGCGAGGCAGCGGGGTCGCCGATCTGCTCGCAGATCGCCACCGACTCCCCCAGCTTCACCAGCCGCGCCAGGTACTGCTCGACCGAGTGGTGCGGCACGCCCGCCATCTTGATCGGCTCACCGGCGGATTCGCCGCGGCGCGTCAACGTAATGTCGAGCAGACGTGCGGCGCGCTCGGCGTCGTCGTAGAACAGCTCGTAAAAGTCCCCCATGCGGTAAAACACCAGCATGTCCGGGTGCCGCGCCTTGATGCGAAGGTACTGCTGCATCATCGGCGTGTGCTTCTCGATCGGCTGATTCATGACCGCAATGGAAATCCAGACCCGCCTATTTTGCCGGTAACCGAGCGCTTCGGGATAGTTCGAGCGCGCTTTACGGGTCCGCAGGGCGCCATTAATATCTGCCCATTACACGCAGTGCCGGAGCAACTCCGGCGCAGCACGACAGGGAGGCGGTCATGAAACGAATTCTCGCTGCAGCGGCGCTCGCCTGCATGGGCGTCAATCCGGCCGGCGCGGCCGACAAGCTCAAGATCGGCTTCATCAGCACGCTGTCCGGGCCGGCGGCGGCGCTTGGCGTGGATATCCGCGACGGCTTGAACCTCGCGATCAAGCATCAGGGCGGCAAGCTGGGCGGGCTTCCGGTTGACCTCATCGTCGGCGACGACACCTTCAGCCCGGACGTCGGCAAGCAGCTGACCGAGCGGATGCTGAAACGCGACGACGTGCACATCATGACCGGGATCGTGTTCTCCAACATCCTGCTGGCAGTGGCGCCGGCGATCTTCCAGGACCAGACCTTCTACGTCAGCCCCAATGCCGGGCCGGCGGAGCTCGCGGGCGACCGCTGCAGCCCGTTCTTCTTCAACGTCGCGTGGCAGAACGACAACCTGCACGAGGCGATGGGCAAGCACGTCGCCGACAAGGGCTACCGCAACGTGTACCTGATCGCGCCCAACTATCCCGCGGGCCGCGATGCGCTGAACGGCTTCAAGCGCTTCTACAAGGGCGCGACCTCCGGCGAGGTCTACACCAAGCTCGGCCAGCTCGACTACGCCGCCGAGCTCGCGCAGCTGCGCGCGGCGAAGCCCGACGCGGTCTTCATCTTCCTGCCGGGCGGCATGGGCATCAATTTCATCAAGCAGTACAACGCCGCCGGCCTTGCCGGCGCGGTGCCGCTGTTCGGGCCGGGGTTCTCGGCGGACGAGGACGTGATCCGCGCGGTCGGCGAGGGCATGCTGGGCATGTTCAATTCCTCCCACTGGAACCGCGACATTGACAATCCGCAGAACCGGCGATTCGTCGCCGACTTCGAGAAGGATTACGGGCGGGCGCCGACGCTCTACGCCTCGCAGGGATACGACGCGGGGCTGCTGATCGACTCGGCAGTGCGTGCGGTGAAGGGCAAGATCGAGGACAAGAACGCTTTCCGCGCCGCCTTGCGCAAGGCCGACTTCAAGTCGGTGCGCGGCGCGTTCCGCTTCAACAGCAACCACTACCCGGTACAGGACTACTACCTGCGCCTGATTGCCAAGGATGATAAGGGGCGTCTCACCAACCGCATCGTCGGCACGATATTCAGGAATCATTCCGACGCCTACGTGAAGTCCTGCAAGATGTAACCACCCCGGCGCTTCGCGCCACCCCTCCTTGAAAAGGGGGAGTGAGAGGCTTCTCCAATGAACGCGCTGCTGCTGCTCGAGCAGGGACTGAACGGGCTGCAGTTCGGCCTGATGCTGTTCCTCCTCGCCGCAGGCCTGACGCTGGTGTTCGGCGTCATGGACATGGTTAACCTCGCGCACGGCTCGCTCTACATGATCGGCGCCTACCTGATGGCGACGCTCGCGCAGGCGACCGGCTCGTTCTGGATAGCCCTGCCGCTCGCCATGGCGGCGACCGCGGCGATCGGCATGGCGCTGGAGTCCGGACTTCTGAGGCGGCTCTACGAGCGCGATCACCTGTCCCAGGTGCTCGCGACCTTCGCACTGATCCTGATCGCAAACGACCTCGTGCGCATGATCTGGGGCCCGCAGGCGCTGCTGCTGGATGCGCCGCGGGCGCTCGCGGGCACGATCGAGATCATTCCCGGCGCGCCGTACCCGGCGTTCCGCGCGTTCATCATCGGCGTCGGCCTCGCGGTCGCGGTGGCGCTCTACTGGATGATCGTCCACACCCGTGTCGGAGCGCTGGTGCGCGCCGGCGCGTCCAACCGGGAGATGGCGCTGGCACTCGGCGTCAACGTGAAGCGGCTCTTCACGCTGGTGTTCGGCCTGGGCGCGGCGCTCTGCGCGCTGGCGGGCGCGATGCTGGGTCCCTTGCTCGCGGTGCAGATCGGCATGGGCGAGAGCATCCTGATCCAGGCGTTCGTGGTGGTCGTCATCGGCGGCATCGGCTCGATTCGCGGCGCGCTCGTCGGCGCGCTGCTGGTGGGCATGGTGGATACCATCGGACGCGCGTTCCTGCCGGTTCTGCTGCGCGGTTTCCTGTCGAACAATATCGCCGATGCGCTTGGCCCCACGCTTGCGGCCATGGCGGTATATATCCTGATGGCGGCGGTGCTCTACTGGAAGCCGACGGGGCTGTTTCCCGCCCGCGGCTAACAGCGTGAGTGGTGAGTCGTGAGTGGAGGATGGTAGAGGCATGCGACTGAGTGCTTCGCAGATGGCGCACGCGCTGGTTCTGGTTGCGGCGGTTACCTTTCCGTTCGCCGGGCACGCGCTCGGCTGGGACTACTACGTCGGCGTGATGACGCGCGTGATGATCTACGCACTCGCGGCGACCAGCCTGAACCTCGTGCTTGGATACGGCGGCATGATCAGCTTCGGCCACGCCGCGTTCTTCGGCTCCGGCGCCTACGCCGTCGCCATCCTTGCGCAGGAAGGCGTTACCTCCGCGTGGGTCGCGTGGCCGATCGCCGTGGCCACCGGCGCGGCGTTTGCCCTCGTGATCGGCGCCGTCAGCCTGCGCACGCGCGGGCTCTATTTCATCATGATCACGCTCGCCTTCGCGCAGATGCTCTATTACTTTTTCGTCTCGCTCAAGGCCTACGGGGGCGAGGACGGCATCAACCTCGCCGCACGCTCGCGACTTCCCGGGCTCGACCTGCGCGACGAGACGACGTTCTATCTGCTGGTACTGGCGCTGCTGGCGGGCTGCCTCTATCTCCTCAGGCGCCTTGCCGCATCGCGCTTCGGGGCGGTGCTGCGCGGCATCCGCGAGAACGAGGCGCGCATGACTGCGCTCGGCTACCCGACCTACCGCTATCGCCTGGTGTGTTTCACCGTCGCCGGCGGGGCCGCGGGCCTGGCGGGCGCGCTGATCGTCAACCAGCACGGCTTCGTCAGTCCCGGCCTCCTCGACTGGACTCAATCCGGCACGTTGCTGATCATGCTTATCCTCGGCGGCGTCGGCTGGCTCTACGGCGGCGTTGCGGGCGCCGCGGTGATGCTGCTGCTGGAGGAAGTGCTGTCGCACTGGACCGGCTACTGGAAGCTCGGCCTCGGGCTCGTGCTGCTGTTCGTCGTGTTGCGCGCGCCGGGAGGCATCGGCAGCTGGTTCACGCGGGGAGATGCCCGTGGCTGATCCGCTGCTCGAAGTCCGCCGCCTGTTCAAGCATTTCGGCGGTGTCGTCGCCACCGACCGGCTCGATCTCGCGGTGCGCGAAGGCGGGGTGCACGCCCTGATCGGCCCCAACGGTGCCGGCAAGACCACCCTTATCGCGCAGATCTGCGGCGAAATCGCGCCCGATTCCGGGCAGATCCTGTTTGCCGGCCGCGACATCACGAAGCTGCCGGGACATGCGCGCGTTGCGCTCGGGCTCGGCCGCTCGTTCCAGATCACGCGTATCTTCCGCGGACTCACGGTGCGCGACAACATTGCGCTCGCGGTGCAAGCGCGCAGCGGCAGCAGCATGCGGTTCTGGCGGCCAGTTTCAGCCGAGCGCGCGCTGGCCGATGGCGCCGACGCGGTTCTCGCGGAACTCGGGATGGGCGCGTCGGCGGGCCTTGCCGCCGGGAGCCTGCCGCACGCCGACCAGCGCCGGCTGGAGGTCGCGCTCGCTCTCGCCTGCCGGCCGCGCCTGCTGCTGCTCGACGAGCCGCTCGCCGGCATGGGCGCCGAGGACGCGCAGGCGATGATCGGGCTGATCGCGCAATTGAAGCAGCGCACGGCGATCCTGATGGTCGAGCACGACATGGATGCCGTGTTCCGGCTCGCCGACGTGATCTCGGTGCTGGTCGGCGGAGCCGTGATCGCGAGCGGGGCGCCGCAGGCGATACGCGACGATTCCGAGGTCAAGCGCGCCTACCTCGGGGAGGAGGAAGCGGCATGAGCGGCGGAGCAGGGATCGCCGGAGAGCGGAAGAGGGGCCCCGGTGATTTTCGGGGATCTGACCTCGTAGGCGATCGTGGGCGGCGATCCTTCGCGTCTGACTCGGGTCGCATCCCCAGGAAAGATTGGGGCCCCTGCTCCACCTCGTCAGCCGCCCCGTTCACGGGGATGCGACCCGCGAAGGACGCAGGGCCGCCGATGCGATTTCCGATGAATTGCGATGACATGTCGGAGGCGGCGGCATGAGCGGCGGAGCAGGAGCCGCGGCATGAGCGCGCTACTCGAGGTGCGTGCATTGCGCGCATCCTATGGCGCGGGCGAGGTGCTGTCCGACATCAATCTCGAGCTCGGCGCGGGCGAGTTCGCAACCCTGCTCGGCCGCAACGGCATGGGCAAGACGACGACGGTGCGCGCAATCCTCGGGTTGACGCGGCCGCTGGGCGGGGAGATCCGTTTCGGCGGCGAGCGCATCGACGGCTGGAAGCCCGACCGCATCGCGCGTGCCGGAATCGGCCTTGTGCCCGAGGGCAGGCAGATCTTCCCCAATCTCACGGTGCGCGAGAATCTGACCGCGTTCGCGGCGGCCCGCGCCGGTGCGGCGCGGACGTGGACGCTGGAGCGGGTGCTGGAACTCTTTCCCCAGATCGCCCGCCGCCTGCGGCATTACGGCAGCGAGCTCTCGGGCGGCGAGCAGCAGATGCTGGCGATCGGGCGCGCGCTGATGACCCGGCCGCGGTTGCTGATCCTCGACGAGGCGACCGAAGGGCTGGCGCCGCTGGTGCGGGCCGAGATCTGGCGCTGCCTCGCCGCGCTCAAGGGCGAAGGGCAGACGCTGCTCGTGATCGACAAATACGTGCGCAAACTGGTCGCGCTCGCCGACCACCACACCATCGTCGAGCGCGGCCGCACCGCCTGGCGGGGCAGCTCCCGCGCCTTGAACGCCGATCCAGGGCTATGGCACCGCTATCTGGGCGTCTGATGACGCGATGATGAATCCCGAATGGTGAAGAACCCGGTCTATCCCACAGTGACGAGGATGGGCGGAATACAAATACAATACGGCTGGTGCCGGCTACGATCTTGATGCATTGGGCAAACGCGCTGGCGCGCCGGCTGCGGGGCGCGGTCGGCGGACTCGCGCTCGCTGCGCTTCTCGGCTGCACGGCGGCTCAGGGCCTGCTGTTGTCGGCGACGCCCGACGGCACCATGTCGGTCCTGATGAGCCACCTGCAGGGGATGGAGGAGGGCAACCGGAAGCGCGTGGCCGAGCTGGAAGCCCGCAAGGACTGGGACGGGCTCACGAAGTTCGCCATGGAGAACCTGGCCAAGGACCGCAACAACTCCAGCTGGTGGATCGTCGCGGGATACGCAAACTCGCAGGCGGGGCGGCATGCGGCTGCGATCCAGAGCTACACCGAAGTCGTGCGGCTTGCGCCGGACGAAATGCTGAGCTGGAATCTGCTCGCCCAGTCGTACCGTGACGCGAAGCAGCCCGCGCGCGCAGTGCAGACGCTCACTAACGCGCTCCGCGTGCGCCAGGGCAACGCGGAAACCTGGTTCCTGCTCGGCGAGAGCTACTCCGACCTCGACCGCGACCTGCCCGCGGCCGCGGCCTACCGCGAGGCGGTGCAGCTCAACAGCGAGCTCCCGCGGGCGTGGTTCGGCCTGGGGCGCGCCTACGCTCGGCTCGGCCGCAGGGCCGAATTCGAGCAGGCGCTGAAGTCGCTTGAGCAGCTTGATGCTTCACTGGCGAAGGAACTCGCCGAGCTGCGCCCCCCCTCGAGGAACTAGTTCAGCCGCGCTTGAGCGCGGGCGTCAGATGCGGCGACATCGCCCGCAGCAGCTCGACGAAGATGTGCGGGTTGCCGGCGATGATGTTGCCCGTTTCCAGGTAGCGGCTCTCGCCGGCGAGATCCCCCACCAGTCCGCCGGCTTCCGTGATGAGCAACGCGCCCGCCGCCATATCCCACGGCGAGAGCCCGAACTCCCAGAATCCGTCGAGCCGGCCTGCCGCGACGTAAGCGAGGTCGAGCGCGGCGGAGCCGGCGCGCCGTACCCCGGCCGCGCCTCCCATCATGTCGCGCAGGATCGCGATATAGGTATCGAGGTGCTCGAGCTGGCGGAACGGGAAGCCGGTCCCGATCAGGCTCGACCGGAGATGGATGCGCTTGCTCACACGCATGCGCTGGTCGTTCAGGAACGCGCCGCGCCCGCGCGTCGCGGTGAAGAGATCGTTGCGCGAAGGATCGTAGACCACCGCCTGGGTGACGATGCCGCGGTGCCTTAACGCGATCGCCACGCAGTACTGCGGAAAGCCGTGGATGAAATTGGTGGTGCCGTCGAGCGGATCGATGATCCACTGGTACTCCGATTTTCCGGAGGCGCCGCTCTCCTCTGCTAGAATCGAATGAGCGGGATAGGCTTCGAGCAGCGTGCGGATGACCGCCTGCTCCGCTTCACGGTCCACTTCGGAGACGAAGTCGTTCACGGCCTTTTCGCGGATGGCGACAGTGTCGAGATTGCGGGTCGCGCGGTTGATGATATTGCCGGCGCGGCGCGCAGCCTTCACGGCAATGTTCAGCATGGGATGCATGAAATCTGTGGCCGATGGCCGGTGTAACGCCCGAAGGGTCGTATTGTAGGTGATGGCCGCTGATTCCCTCAAAAATATCCGTTTCGTTTTGTGCGAAACCGCGCATCCCGGGAACATCGGCGCGGCGGCACGGGCGCTGAAGACCATGGGCCTGGGGCGGCTGCACCTCGTCGCGCCCAGGCAATTCCCCGATCCGCAGGCCGAGTGGCTTGCGTCAGGCGCGACCGACGTCCTGCGCCGCGCGCGCGTGCACGCGAGCCTCAATGAGGCGCTTGCCGGTTCCGCGCTCACGGTTGCCTGCACGGCGCGCCCGCGGGAGATCGCGGCGCCGATGGTCAGCGCGCGGGAAGCTGCGGCGCGAGTCGTCGAAGTCGCGCGCATGCAACCCGCGGCACTGGTGTTCGGCAACGAGACGTTCGGGCTGACCGCAGCCGAAGTCGGCAAGTGCCAGCTGCTCGCGACCATACCCGCGAATCCCGAGTACAGCTCGCTCAACGTCGCCGCCGCAGTACAGCTCTTTGCCTACGAGCTGCGGCTGGCGGCGCTGGGAGCGGTGCCGCCGGATGGCAAGGCGCGTGCGCGGGCGAGCCATGAGGAGCTCGAGCGCTTCTTCGAGCATCTCGAACGCGCGATGGTGGAGCACGGCTTCTTCAACCCCGAGCATCCCAAGAAACTGATGCCGCGCCTGCGGCGGTTGTTCAATCGCGCGCAACTGGAGCGGGAGGAGGTCAACATCCTGCGCGGCGTGATCAAGGCGCTCGTGACGCCCAAACCTCGGCGTTCGCGGACGAGTTGAATTCCATTGATCCCCGATGCTCAATCGGAATTGCGCGTTGAGCAGCGGCGCGCGTCTGCTCGAACGCGCGTAGCCGGATCCGCCGGAGCGATTTGCTCCGGTCGGAACTCCGGCAGTAAATAGTTGACTAAAATACTAGGACATCGTAAGCTGCGAGCCTTTTTCCTTGATTTGTAAACGATGTTTGCCAGGCTGAAAGAAGAAATCGGGGTCGTATTCGAGCGCGACCCGGCTGCCCGTAATACCTGGGAGGTCATCACCTGTTATCCCGGGTTCCACGCCACGCTGTTCCATCGCTTCGCCCACTGGCTTTGGGGCCTGCGTCTCAAGTGGCTCGCGCGGTTCGTTTCGCACGGCTCGCGCTGGCTGACCGGCATCGAAATTCACCCGGGCGCCACCATTCATCGCCGATTCTTCATCGACCACGGCATGGGTGTCGTCATCGGCGAAACCGCGGAGATCGGCGACGACTGCACGCTCTACCACGGCGTCACGCTCGGCGGCACTTCGTGGAACAAGGGCAAGCGCCATCCGACGCTCGGCAAAGGCGTGGTGGTGGGAGCGGGGGCGAAGATCCTCGGCCCGATCGTCATCGGCGACGGCGCGCGCGTGGGATCGAACGCGGTGGTGGTAAAGGACGTTCCTCCAGGGGCAACCGCAATCGGCATTCCCGCGCGCATCATTGAAGCGCAGTCGGCTCAGGATGGGCGTTTCGCGGCCTACGCGGTGGTTAAGGACCTGAGCGATCCCATGGCGAGAGCGCTGCACGAGCTGATCGGGCACAGCGCGGAGCTCGACCGGCGCATCGAGCACATCCTCGCGGAGCTGCAGCGCCTCGGCCTGCGCATCGACGAACAGGAGGCGCACCAGCTCGATGCGGGCACCCTCAATAAAATGGTTGACTAAATTTGTCGGGAAAGCTATAGTTGACCAATTTAGTAGTGTTTAAGTTTTTAGTATCACTTTGATTTAACTAAACTTTTAGAGGTGGCCGATGAGACTGACCACGAAAGGGCGGTTTGCAGTTACGGCGATGATCGATCTCGGGTTGCATCACGGCAGCGGGCCGGTGACGCTCGCCGAGATCAGCGGCCGGCAGAAGATCTCGCTGTCCTATCTCGAGCAGTTATTCGGCAAGCTGCGCCGCCATCAACTGGTAGAAAGCGTGCGCGGCCCGGGTGGCGGCTACCACCTCGCGCGCGACATGGGCGAAGTGTCCGTGGCCGACATCATCCTCGCGGTCGATGAGCCGATCGACGCCACGCAGTGCGGCGGCAAGGAGAACTGCCAGGACGACCACAAGTGCCTGACCCACGACCTGTGGGCGGCGCTGAACGAGCGCATCTTCGATTACCTCGGATCGGTCAGCCTGCGCCAGCTGGTGGAGGGCCAGAAGGCCAAGGAAGCGGCGCGCGAAGCCGGAGTCACCCAGGTCCACGACATGCGCGTCACGGCGAACAAGCGCCCGACCCCGGTATCGGCATAGACGCGTCAGTCGGCAATCGTCAAGCATCACTGCCCGGATGGAGCACGTCTACTTCGATCACAACGCGACCACACCCCTCGACGACAAGGTCTTCGAGGCCATGTTGCCGTACCTGCGCGAGCGCTTTGGCAACGCGTCGAGCCGCCACGAGCTGGGCACGGTTGCGCGCAGAGCGGTGGACACCGCCCGCCAGCAGGTCGGCGCGCTGGTCAACGCCCAGCCTTCGCAGGTGATCTTCGTTTCCGGCGGCACCGAAGCCAACAACCTGTTCGTCAAGGGCGTGGCCGGCTATCTCAAGCCGTCGCAGATCGCGGTAAGTGCGATCGAGCATCCCTGCATCGCGAAGCCCGCACAGGAGCTTGCGCGCCAGGGCTGGAAAGTGAGAAAGCTCGCCGCGAGGCGCGACGGTCAGATCGAGCTCGCCGACGTGGATGCGGCGCTCAAGGAGCCGACCGGCATCGTCTCGGTGATGCTCGTCAATAACGAGACCGGTGTGTGTCTGGACGTGGCCGCGGTTGCTGTTCGCGCGCGCGCAGCGAAGGCATGGATGCATACCGACGCCGTGCAGGCGCTGGGAAAGATCGCGGTAGATTTCCCGTCGCTCGGCGTGCACGCGATGACGATCTCGGCGCACAAGATCTACGGGCCGAAAGGTGCGGCGGCGCTGGTTATCGACAAGCGCCTGCAGCTGCGGCCGATCATCCACGGCGGGGGACACGAGCAGGGACTGCGTTCCGGGACGGAAAACGTGGCCGCCATCGTCGGCTTCGGAGCGGCCTGTGAGCTCGCGGCGGCACGGATGCAGGGGCTCGCGCAGCGGCTCGAAGCGATGCGCGCGCGGCTGGAGCGGGGATTGCACGAGTTGGGCGCTGTGATATTCGGTGAAGATGCGCCGCGCGTCACCAATACGTCGTATTTCGCGTTCAAGGGAATCATGGGCGAGACGCTGGTGATCGAGCTGGACAAGGCCGGCTGGGCGGTGGCCCCGGGCGCTGCATGCTCCAGCGCGAATCCCGAGCCTTCGGCGACGTTGCTCGCCATGGGTGTCGATCCGGAGCTTGCGCGCGGTGCGGTGCGCTTTTCGCTCGGAGCGGGAAACACGATCGAGCAGGTGGAAGGATTTCTGCGGGCGCTGAAAGCCGTCGTGACGCGACTGAGGAGCCTGACGGCGATGGCGGTCTGAGGTGAGTGATGAGTGATAAGTGATGAGAGGCATGCAATGGCGATACAACTGACGGAAAACGCGGCAAAGCAGATCCAGAAGCAGATTGCCCAGCGCGGCAAGGGCATCGGCCTGCGCGTGGGGGTCAAGGATGCGGGCTGCTCGGGTTTTGCCTACGTCTACGACTACGCGGACGAAGTGCGCGCGGGCGACCTGCTGATCGAGGCGCATGACGCGAAGGTGGTGGTGGACGCAAAGAGCCTCGAAACGCTTGACGGCTCCACTCTCGATTTCGTGAAGGAAGGCCTGAAGCAGGTCTTCAAGTTCACCAATCCCAACGTGGACGCGACGTGCGGCTGCGGCGAATCTTTCAGCATCAAGGAGAAAGCTGATAGCTGACAGCTCATAGCTGGCTGCTCGGAGCGAAAGTAATGAGTTCGGTACTCGAAAACCTGGTCAACCAGCCTTACCGGCACGGCTTCGTCACGGCCATCGAGTCGGATACCTCGCCCAAGGGGCTCTCCGAGGACACAATCCGGTTCATTTCAGCGAAGAAGAGCGAGCCGGACTGGCTGCTGGATTTCCGCCTCAAGTCCTACCGCCACTGGCTCACCATGCAGGAGCCGACGTGGCCAAACGTCAAGTACCCGAAGATCGACTTTCAGGACATCATCTACTACTCGGCGCCCAAGCCGAAGAAGCTTGCGAGCATGGACGAGGTCGATCCGGAGCTCCTGCGCACCTTCGAGAAGCTCGGCGTGCCGATGAACGAGCGCGCCAAGCTTGCAGGCGTGGCGGTGGACGTGATCTTCGATTCGGTGTCGGTCGCGACGACCTACAAGCAGAAACTGGCGGAGGTTGGCATCATCTTCTGCTCGATCTCGGAAGCCGTCCACAACCATCCCGAGTTGGTGCGTAAGTACCTCGGCTCGGTGGTGCCGACCGGCGACAACTACTACGCGGCGCTCAATTCCGCGGTCTTCACCGACGGGTCGTTCTGCTTCATCCCGAGGGGCGTCAAGTGCCCGATGGAGCTCTCGACCTATTTCCGCATCAACACCGAGTCTTCCGGGCAGTTCGAGCGCACCCTCATTGTTGCCGAGGAAGGCGCTTCCGTTTCCTACCTCGAGGGCTGCACCGCACCCAAGTTCGACTCCAACCAGCTGCATGCGGCGGTGGTCGAGCTGGTCGCGATGGACAACGCCGAGATCAAGTACTCGACCGTGCAGAACTGGTACGCCGGCGACGAGAACGGCCTGGGCGGCATCTACAACTTCGTCACCAAGCGCGGGCTGTGCCAGGGGAGAAACTCAAAAATTTCCTGGACCCAGGTCGAGACCGGCTCCGCCATCACCTGGAAGTACCCGTCCTGCGTGCTGCTCGGCGACAACTCGATCGGAGAGTTCTATTCAGTGGCGCTGACCAACCACCACCAACAGGCCGACACCGGGACCAAGATGGTGCACATCGGCCGCAACACGCGCAGCCGCATTATCAGCAAGGGCATCTCGGCGGGGCAGTCGAACAACAGCTACCGCGGGCTGGTAAAGATCGGGCCGCGGGCGGAGAACGCACGCAACTACTCGCAATGCGACTCGATGCTGATCGGCTCGAAAAGCGGCGCCAATACCTTTCCCTACATCCAGGTGCAGAACAGCGGCGCCACGGTCGAGCACGAGGCGACCACCTCCCGCATCGGCGAGGAGCAGATGTTCTACTTCGCGAGCCGCGGCATCGGGGCGGAGGAGGCGGTCTCGATGATCATCAACGGCTTCTGCCGCGACGTGTTCCAGCAGCTGCCGATGGAGTTTGCGGTGGAAGCGACCAAGCTCCTGGGCCTCAAGCTCGAGGGGAGCGTCGGATGATGCGCGCCGGCGCCAGGATTCTGCTCGAGGTTCGTGGACTGCGCGTGCAGGTTGGCGGCGTCGAGATCGTCAAGGGACTCGACCTCATCGTGCGCGCGGGGGAAGTGCACGCCGTCATGGGCCCCAATGGCTCGGGCAAGAGCACTTTTGCCAAGGCAGTCGTGGGCCATCCCCTCTACAAGGTCATCGGGGGCACGGTCACGTTCGAGGGCCGGAACCTTTTCGAGATGGCGCCGGAAGCGCGCGCGCGCGCCGGGCTCTTCCTCGGCTTCCAGTATCCCGTGGAGATCCCCGGCGTCTCGAACAGCTCGTTTCTGCGGCTTGCCTATAACTCGGTGCAGGCGGCGCGCGGGCGCGACGAACTCGACCCGCTGGAATTCGACGACCTCGCGCGCGAGAAGATGAAGTCGCTCGACATGGACCCGAATCTCCTCGACCGCAGCGTCAACGACGGCTTCTCGGGAGGCGAGAAGAAGCGCAACGAGATCCTCCAGATGGCGCTGCTCGAGCCGCGGCTCGCGATCCTCGACGAGACCGATTCGGGCCTCGACATCGACGCGCTGCGCGTAGTGGCGGGCGGCGTCGGCCGCCTCATCACGCCCGACAACGCGGTGGTACTCGTCACGCATTACCAGCGCATGTTGAATTACATCGTGCCCGACTACGTGCACGTCATGGGCGGCGGCCGGATCATCAAGACCGGCGGCAAGGCGCTCGCCGAAGAGCTCGAGGCGCGTGGTTACGACTGGGTTAAAGCAGCATGAGCGCAGTAACCGCGAATCACCCCTACATTGAGGGATTGTTGAGAGGTTGTGAGGTGCCGCATGGCGGCATTTCATGGCTCAACGAGCGTCGGGCATACGCGCTCGAGCGCGCCAACGCGCTCACGGTGCCGACGACGCGCGACGAGGAGTGGCGCTTTACCGACATTTCTCTGCTGACGCGGGTGCCGTTCCGGCGGGCGGCGGGGACGGCGCACGCGGCGATGGCCGAGGTTGCGCGCTTCGTGGCACCGGAAGCAGCCACCCGCCTGACTTTCGTGGACGGGGTGTTCGCGCCGGAACTCTCCGCCACCGCAGGCCTGCCATACGGGGTCGTCGTCTCGCCTCTCGTCACGGCACTCAACACGCACGCGGCCGTGATCGAGCCGCACCTCGCTCGCCACGCCGGATTCGAGCGCGAGGTGTTCGTGGCGCTGAATACCGCTCATCTGCGTGACGGCGCTTTCGTCTGGATCGCACGCAATCAGAAATGCCCGACTCCGGTGCAGCTGCTCTACCTGTCGAGCCAGCAGGAGGCGGCCGCCTATCCACGCTGCCTGGCGATCGTGGAAGCGGGCGCGGAATTGACGCTGATCGAGGACTACGGGAGCCTCGGTGAGAGCGTCTATTTCAACGACGCGGTGACGGAGATCGTCGCGGGCGAAGGCGCCCGCGTGCGGCACGTCAGGGTGCAGCGCGAGGCGGTCGGCGCGTTCCATATCGGCCGCTGCGCCGTGGCGCTCGCAAAGGACGCGAACTATTCGTCGCATGCGGTTGCGCTCGGCTCGCGCATTTCGCGCCTGGACCTCGACGTGCTGCAGCAGGGGGAAGGCGTGGAGGTTCAGATGGACGGTCTGGCGCTGATCTCGGGCCGCCAGCTTGCCGACACGCACTCCCTGATGGACCATGCGCGCCCCCACGGCCGCTGCCGCCAGCTGCACAAGTGCATCGTCGGCGGCGCGGCGCACGCGGTATTCAACGGCAAGATTGTGGTGCGGCCGGGTTCCCAGTTGACCGACTCATCGCAGCAGAGCCGCAACCTCCTGCTCTCGGACAAGGCGCACGTGGACGCCAAGCCGCAGCTCGAGATCTTTGCCGACGACGTCAAGTGCGCGCACGGCGCCGCCGTGGGCCAGCTCGATCCGGAGCAGGTGTTCTACCTGCGGAGCCGCGGGCTGCCGGAGACGCACGCCCGCAACCTCCTCACCTATGCGTTCGCGGCCGAGATGCTGGACCGCATCCCGGTGCCCTCGCTCGTGGAGACGCTCGAGGAGATGGTGCTGGAACAGACGCAGGTGGAAATCCGCCCGTGAATCCCTCCCCCGAATTCCGGCGCGCGCCCGCGGGCGGCCTGGACATCGAGCGCGTCCGAGCCGATTTCCCCATTCTGAAGCTCAAGGTCAACGGGAAGCCGCTGGTGTACCTCGACAACGCGGCTTCGAGCCAGATGCCGCAGCCGGTGCTCGACCGCTGGATGCGCTATCAGACGACCCAGCATTCGAACATCCATCGCGCCGTTCATTATCTGTCGGAGACCGCTACCGCCGAGTATGAGGCCGCGCGCAGGAAACTCGCCGCGTTCATCAACGCCGGGGAAGAGCGCGAGGTGATCTTCACCACCGGCACGACCGATGCCATCAACCTGGTGGCGCACGGCTACGGGCGCAAGTTCGTGGGCGCGGGCGACGAGATCGTGCTGACGACGCTCGAGCACCACTCCAACATCGTGCCGTGGCAGATGGTTGCCGAGGAAAAGGGCGCGCGCATCCGCGTCGTTCCGGTCAATGACCGCGGCGAGCTGATTATCGAGGAATATCTCAAGCTGCTCGGCCCCCGCACCCGTCTGGTGGGGGTCGGCCATGTGTCGAACGCGCTCGGGACGATCAACCCGGTGCGCGAGATGATCGCCGCCGCGCGCGAGCGGGGCATCCCGGTGCTGGTAGACGGTGCGCAGGCCGCGCCCCACATGCAGCTCGACATGCGGGCGCTCGACTGCGATTTCTACGCATTCTCGGGGCACAAGATGTTCGGGCCGACCGGCATCGGCGTGCTCTACGGGAAGGCGGCATGGCTGGAGAAGATGCAGCCCTACAAGGGCGGCGGCGACATGATCCTCTCGGTCACCTTCGAGAAGACGGTCTACAACGTGATCCCGGGCAAGTTCGAGGCCGGCACGCCGCCGATTGCGGCCGCGATCACGCTGGGGGCGGCTGCGGACTACATCACCGGTATCGGCATTGAGCGAATTCACGCCCACGAGACCGATCTGCTGGACTACGCGACCGATCAGGTGAACCGCCTGCCGGGCGTGCGCATCGTCGGCACCGCGGAGAAAAAGGCGGCGGTGCTGTCCTTCGTGGTGGACGGCGTGCATCCGCACGACGTCGGCACGCTGCTGAATGAAGAGGGCGTGGCGGTCCGCACCGGGCACCACTGCGCCCAGCCCGTCATGCAGCGGTTCGGCATTCCCGCCACCTCGCGCGCCTCGTTCGCCTTCTATAACACGCACGCGGAAGTGGATGCGCTGGTTGCGGGTATCAGGAAGGTTCAGAAGGTTCTTCGCTGATGGCCGACACCAAACAGCTCTATCAGGAAGTGATCCTCGACCACAACCGCAAGCCGCGGAACTGGGGGATCCTGGACGCTGCAACGCACCGGGCCGAGGGCCACAATCCCCTGTGCGGGGATCATCTGACCTTGACGCTCAGGTTGCGCGACGGGACGGTCGACGCCGTCCATTTCCAGGGCGAGTCCTGCGCGATCTGCAAGGCATCGGCGTCCATGATGACGATGGCGGTCAAGGGCAAGTCGCGGGATGACACGGAGCGCCTGGTCCAGGAGTTTCGCGATCTGGCGACCGGCAAGCTCGAGCCCGCGGGCCCGCATCATCTCGGGCGGCTGACGGTGTTCGCGGGCGTGCGCAACCTGCCGACGCGGGTCAAATGCGCGATTCTGCCGTGGCACACGCTGCACGCCGCGCTGAACGAGCAAACGAGCACGACCACCGAGGCGGAAGCCGATCCCATGCACGCTCCAGTGGGCAACGCCTGACAGCGAGTAAGCATGCCGAAGATCGCTGAAATCGAGCCGACGCCGAACCCGAATGCGATGAAGTTCGTGCTCAGGGAGCCGCTGACCTGGGGCATATCGCGCTCGTACGAGAACGCCGAGCAGGCAAAGGACGATCCCCTCGCCGCGAAACTGTTCGACATCGAGCACGTCGTAAGCGTCTTCTACGTGGACCACTGGATCACGGTCACGCAGGACGGGAAAGCGGACTGGCAGGAGCTCATGCGCAAGCTCGCGGCGCCGATCCGCGAGGCGCCATCGGCGGACGCGCAAACAGCGCAGCTCGTCGCCCAGGCCAACGTCACTGTCGACTCCGCCAAGTTGAGCGATGCCGACAAGGAACGGCTCGAAAAGATCAACGCAATTCTCGACGAGCAGGTTCGGCCCTATCTGCAGGGCGACGGCGGCGATCTCTACGTCATGGGCCTCGAAGGCAACCGCCTGATGGTGCACTACCAGGGCGCGTGCGGCAGCTGCCCGAGCTCGATCTCCGGCACGTTGACCGGCATCGAGAGCCTGGTGCGGCAGATCGAGCCGGACATGGAAGTCGTCGCGGTGTAGCGGCGCCTCTTCCCCGGCGGTTCTCGATGTCGGATTGGATTACCGTAGCCAGGGCAGGGGAGCTCGCGCCCGGCAGCCATCGCGTCGTGGATGTCGACGGCGCGGCGGTCGTGGTGTTCAATCTCGGCGGTCAATACTTTGCGATCGAGGACGTGTGCACTCACGACGGGGGGCAACTCACCGGCGGGACGGTCGAGGGAGAGGAGATCGTCTGCCCGCGGCACGGGGCGCGCTTCTCCATCCGTACCGGTGAAGCGTTGACCGCCCCGGCCTACGAGCCGGTCGCGAAGTTTCCGGTGCGCGTCGAAAACGGCATGATCCAGGTGCGGGACGATCGTTGGGACTGACAGAACCGGTCGACAGGTTATGGATACGCTGACACATGCCTTGTCCGGTGCGCTGCTGGCGCGGGCGACCGCGCCGGCGCAGCCTGACGACAAAGCGCTCCCGCTCGGGCGGCGCCTGCTCGTCGGTTTCCTGGCTGCGGCTGCGCCCGATCTCGATTTCGTCATTGGCTACATCGGGCCGGTCGAGTACCTGCTGCACCACCGCGGGGCGACCCACTCGCTCGTCCTGCTTCCGCTGTGGGCATTTCTGCTCGCGAAGCTCTGCGCGGTGATCTGGCGCGGGGACCGGCCGTGGAAGGCTTATTACGGGGTCGTCGCTATGGGCCTCGGCATCCACATCGCGGGCGACTGGATCACTTCGTTCGGCACGATGGTGTTCTGGCCTCTTTCCGATGCGCGGATGGGCATCGGCACCACCTTCATCATCGACCTCTGGTTTACCGGTGTCATACTGGCAGGTCTTGCAGCATCGCTCGCCTGGCGCCGGTCGCCCTTGCCTGCGGTCGCGGGGCTTGCGGCCCTGTGCGGCTACGTCGCGTTCCAGGGCGTGCTGCAGCAGCGCGCGGTGGAGTGGGGGGAGGCGTATGCGAAGGCTTCCGGTGCGGGGCAGGCGGAAGTAACAGCGCAGCCTCGCCCGGTGTCTCCTTTCAACTGGATGGTGGTCCTACGCAAGGGCGATGAGGCGCGTTACAGTTTCATCAATCTCGTGCGGCGCGAGCCGCTGCGGCTGGCTCCGGATGCCGGCTACATTGCGCGCCTCGATGCAGCTTATCTTCCGCGTGCGCAGGCGCAGTGGGTGCACTCGACCCGCTTCGGCGCATCGGACGCGGAACGCTCCACGGCGCGCGAGGCCTGGTCCCAGCCGCAGTTCGCCTTCTTCCGCTGGTTCGGGCAGGAGTCGGTGCTGCTGCGCGTCGATTCGGGCAACCCCTCGACCTGCGCCTGGTTCCAGGACCTGCGGTTCTTCACTCCGGGACGGGACACCTGGCCGTTCCGCTACGGCATGTGCCGCGAAGGCGGCGGCCCGTGGGAACTTTTCCAGCTGGTCGGGGACTCTATGCGAGTGCCGGTACGCTAGGAAATCGTGACGATCGAGGACTAATCGGGAGCGAGCCATGAATCGAACAGGCATCCCATCCTTGAGCGCTCTACGCGCGCTTGCGGCGGCCTTCCTCGCGACGCTGACACTCGCCTCGTGCGAGACGGTGCAGACCACGCAGCCCGGTGCCGTGGGCGTGGACCGCAAGCAGCAGTTCCTGTTGTCCTCCGCCGAGGTGGACAAGAGCGCGGCGATGGCCTACCAGCAGGAGCTCAAGAAGGC
>DATICE010000195.1:0-2332 GCA_035456985.1 Burkholderiales bacterium
TTCCGCTTCGCGCAGGAGAACCGGGTGAGCGTGTTTTACTGGCTCGACCGCAAGCTCGGCTACGCGCTCTCGGGCGAGGTGGAGAGGGGCGAGCTGCTGCAAATCGCGACGGCGGTCTACCGCCAGCTGAATCCCTGATAATGCCGGACGCTCGCGCGCCGGTTTATCTCCGCGATTTCGCACGGACGCGGGCGCCGTTCAACTCGCGGTAGCACTCAATCAGCCAATTACGGGAGGAGCATCTCCCGCGCCATCAGCTCCGACACCGCCTCGCGCTCGCGGATGAGGTGCAGCTCGGCGCCGTCCACCATGACTTCGGCCGCTCGCGGGCGGGTGTTGTAGTTCGAGCTCATGCTCATGCCGTAAGCGCCGGCCGCCATGACCGCGAGGAGGTCGCCCTCGCGCAGATCGAGGGCGCGGTCGTGGGCGAGAAAATCCCCGGTCTCGCACACCGGGCCGACGATTTCATAGTGCGCGCCGCCGTTGCCGGCTCTCACCGGCCGCACCTCGTGCCACGCGTCGTAGAGCGCTGGGCGCAGGAGATCGTTCATCGCCGCATCCACCACCGCGAAGTTGCGCTCCCGGCCGTGCTTCAGGTACTCCACGCGCGTGAGGAGCAGCCCGGCCTGGCCGACCAGCGCCCGCCCGGGCTCGAGCAGGATCTTCAAAGTGCGGCTGCCGAGCCGGTCGCCAAGCGCCCTTGCGTACTCGCCCGGCGTCGGCGGCGACTCGTCGCGGTAGCGGATCCCGAGGCCGCCCCCGATGTCGATATGGGCCAGGGTCACGCCATCCGACCGCAGCCGGTCAGCCAGCTCGAGCACCCGGTCGAGCGCGGCGACGAACGGCGCGAGATCCGTCAACTGCGAGCCGATATGGAAGCCGACGCCGGTCAGAGCGAGGTGGCGCATCTCCCGCGCCCTCCTGTAGAGGGCAAGCGCATCCTCGTACGGGATGCCGAACTTGTTCTGCCGCAAGCCGGTCGCGATGTAGGGATGGGTGCGCGGGTCGACGTCCGGGTTCACGCGCAGGGCGAGTGCCGCGGTCCTGCCGCATTGCGCTGCCACCGCATCGAGCCGCAGGAGTTCGCTTTCCGACTCGACGTTGAAGCACAGGATGCCCGCCATCAGGGCCCGGCGCATTTCCTCGGCGGTCTTGCCCACCCCGGAGAACACGATCTTGCGCGGGTCGCCGCCCGCGCCGAGCACCCGCGCGAGCTCCCCTCCCGACACTATGTCGAAGCCGCTGCCGAGGCGTGCGAGCACGTTCAGCACGGCAAGGCTCGAATTCGCCTTCACCGCATAGCAGACGAGGTGGTCGCGCCCGCCGAATGCGGCGTCGAAGGCGCGATAGGTCTCGGTCAGCGCCGCCCGCGAATAGACGTAGCACGGCGTGCCGTAGCGCTCCGCCACCCGCGCGAGCGGCACCGCCTCGGCGTGCAGTTCGCCGTTACGGTAGTCGAAGTGGTTCATGGCTCAGCCGCGGGTTTCTTGCCTTCTTCTTCCGGGGGCGGTTTCGGTGTCGTAGCCTGCGCGCCGGGCTTCGGCTTGGGCAGCACGAGCGGTGTCTTGTTGCCGCATCCCGCGACCAGTACGGCGAGCGCGATCAGGCAGAGTAAGAGGCGCATTGTGACAGGATGGTAAGGGGTAAGCAGTAACCAGTAAAACGCCTATGGCGACTCGCCGTTGACGGCTGACGCCGGCTTGCCATGGCTGCCAATGCGCTGCATCTCGCCCTCGATCCAGTCTTCCACCTTGCGGATGAGGGCGTCGGGCGCGAGGCTCCTGGGGTCGATCGGCGCGCCAATGCTCACCGTCACGAGCCCGGGCCGCTTGACGAAGGCGCGCCGGCCCCACAGCTCGCCGGCGTTGTGCGCGACCGGGACCACCGGCGTTCCAGTCTTGACCGCGAGCCAGGCGCCGCCGACCTGGTATTTGCCGCGGCTGCCGGGCGCGACGCGCGTGCCCTCCGGGAAGATCACGATGCAGTAGCGGCGCGCGAGGCGCTCCCGTCCCTGCTTGAGCAGCTGGGTCAACGCGCGCGGACCGGCCGCACGGTTGATGGCGATCGGCGCGAGCAGCGCGAGGCCCCAGCCGAAGAACGGGATCCACAGCACCTCGCGCTTCACCACCCAGACCTGCGGCGGGAAGATCGCCTGGAACGCAAACGTTTCCCATGCCGACTGGTGCTTGGAAAGCACGATGTACGGCGGCGGGGGCAGGCGTTCCGCGCCGAGCACGCGGTAGCGGATGCCGAGTACCGTCTCGGCGCCGGCCAGCATCAGGCGCGACCAGGTCGTGATGAAGCGGTAGCGGGCCGCTGCCGGCAGCGGAAA
>DATICE010000196.1:0-4946 GCA_035456985.1 Burkholderiales bacterium
AGGCGCTCGAATACCACGTCGAACGGCAGCCCGACCGGCTGACCGTGTTCATGTACGAGGAGGAAAAGGAGTTCCCCCTCACGTACCGCGCGCTTTGGACGGGCGCGCTGGGCTATGCCGCGGAGCTTACGCAGGCCGGCCTGCAGCCGGGGCAGATGGTGGCGATCATGCTGCCGACCTGCAAGGAGTACCTGTATTCGTTCTACGGGGTTCTTCTCGCCGGCGGCGTGCCGGTGCCGCTGTATCCGCCGGCGCGCCTGACCACCATCGAAGATCACATGACGCGCCACGTCGGAATCCTGAAGAGCGCCGGCGCGACGATCATGATCACGATTCCCGAGGCGAAGGCGCTCGCGTGGCTCCTGCGCGCGCAGGTGGAATCACTGCGAACCGTGCTCGTGCCTGCCGACCTGGCAGGGAGCCCGTCGGGATTCGCACCCGTCCGCGGCAAGCCGGGCGACATCGGTTTCCTGCAATACACCTCCGGCAGCACCGGCAGCCCCAAGGGCGTGGTGCTCACCCACGCCAACCTGCTCGTCAACCTCCGGTCCATGGGCCGCGCCCTGCGCGTGACGCCAGCGGACGTTTTCGTGAGCTGGCTGCCGCTCTATCACGACATGGGCCTGATCGGGGCGTGGATGGGCAGCCTCACATTCGGCTTCAAGTTTCCCGTCATGTCTCCGCTCACCTTCCTCGCCCGGCCGGAACGCTGGCTGCGGAGCATCCACCGCCATGGCGGCACGATCTCGGGAGGGCCCAATTTCTGCTACGAGCTGTGCCTGCGCCGGATCCAGGACGCCGACATGAAGGGCATCGACCTTTCCACCTGGCGCCTCGCCTTCAACGGCGCCGAGCCGGTCTCGCCCGACACGATGGCGGCGTTCAGCCGGCGCTTCGCGCGCTTCGGCTTCCGGCCGGAGGCAATGACGCCGGTGTACGGGCTCGCGGAAGCCACCCTCGGAGTCGCGTTTCCGCCGCCCGCGCGCGGGGCGAAGCTCGACCGCGTCGACAAGGACCGCTTCATGCGCGGCGGCGAGGCCGTGCCGGTCGCGCCGGAGCACGCGGAAGCGCTCACCTTCGTCGCGTGCGGCCACCCGATCCCCGGCCACCAGATCCGCGTCGTGGACGCTTCCGGCCGCGAACTGCCTGAGCGCGCGGAAGGCCATATCCAGTTCAGCGGGCCGTCGGTCACCAGCGGTTACTATCGCAGCCCGGAACGGACGCAAGAACTCCTGCACGGCGAATGGATGGATACCGACGACTACGGCTATGTCGCGGAAGGTGAGATCTACATCACCGGGCGCATCAAGGACACCATCATCCGCGCTGGCCGCAACGTTCACCCCTACGAGCTCGAGGAAGCAATCGGGAATCTCGAGGGCGTGCGCAAGGGCTGCGTTGCCGTATTCGGCAGCCCCGACCGCCGCTCCGGCACCGAGCGCGTCGTCGTGCTCGCCGAAACGCGCGAAGCCGATGCCGCGCGGCGGGACGCGCTGCGCGACCGCATCAGCGACCTTGCCGTCTCGCTTATCGGCATGCCCCCGGACGACATCATGCTCGCCTCGCCAGGCACAGTGCTGAAAACCTCGAGCGGCAAGATCCGGCGTCTGGCGAGCCGCGAGGTCTATGAGCGCGGCGGCGCGACCGGCACGCGCGCGGTGTGGTGGCAGGTCGTGCGCCTCACCTGGTCAGCGCTGCTGCCGCAGGCGCGCCGCAGCCTGCGCGTCGTCCTCGACTGGCTCTACGGCGCTTATGCGCTGCTGCTGCTCGGGGTGATCGGGAGCCTGGCCTGGATCGCGTGCGCGCTCGCCCGGCGCACCGGTTGGTGCTGGGCGTTGAGCCATGGCGCGGGCCGCCTGTTCCTCGCGCTCGCGCGGCTGCCCCTGGCGGTGCGCGGCCTCGAGCATCTGCCCTCCGGGCGTCCCTGCATCTTCGTGGTCAATCACCAGAGCTACCTCGACGGCCCGGTACTCGTGTCGGCGCTGCGGAATCCCGGGAGCTTTGTCGCGAAGCGCGAGCTGCTCGATCACTGGGTGCCGCGCATCTACCTCAAGCGGCTCGGATCCGAGTTCGTCGAGCGCTTCGACGTCCATCGCGGCGTCGAGGACGCGGGCCGCTTTACGGACCTCGCGCGCGGCGGCCGGTCGCTCATCGTGTTCGCCGAGGGGACCTTCCGCCGCATGCCGGGCCTGCTTCCGTTCCGCATGGGCGCGTTCGTGATCGCGGCGCAGGCCGGGGTGCCGGTAATCCCGGTCACGCTGCGTGGCACACGTTCGATACTGCGCGACGGCCAGTGGCTGTTCCGCCGCGGCCGCATCGGCGTGACCTTCAGTGCGCCGATTGAGCCCAGGGGGACCGGCTGGAACGCGGCGATCCAGCTCCGTGACGCGACGCGCGCAGAGATCCTGAGGCTGTGCGGCGAGCCCGACCTGGGCGAGGAGACCGCGCTTCCGCCCAAGAATCCTCAACAACGTGAATCGTGATTCGGCCCGGTTCTTGCCACTCGTCGCCCGGTTTGTCACCATCATGATTTACCGGTATCGTCGCGCCTTCCGATCGAACCCCGCAGGAGACCCCATGATTCGAACGATTGCGCTCTTCATCACCCTGGTTCTCGCCGCTGGTTCCGCCCACGCGCAGAAGCTCGAGGGCCGGTTGAAGAAGATCGCCGACACCAAGACCGTCACCATCGCCTATCGCCCGGACGCGACCCCGTTCTCGTTCGTCGACAGCAAGCAGCAGGTGGTCGGTTTTTCCATCGACCTGTGCAAGCGGGTGGTCAACATGATCGAGCGCCAGATCAAAGTGACGGGCCTGCAGGTGAAATGGCTGCCGGTCACTGTTCGGACCCGCTTCGACGCCGTGGCCAAGGGCGAGGCCGACATGGAATGCGGCTCGAGCACCGTCACGCTCTCGCGCCTGAAGCGGGTGGACTTCTCCAGCTACATCTTCGTCGAATCCACCGGCTTGCTGGTCAGCGTCGCCTCCGGACTGCGCTCGCTGTCGGACATGTCGGGCAAGCGCATTGCCGTGGTCGCCGGCACCACCAACGAGCGCGCGGTCAAGGCGCAGCTCGCCCGCCGCGAGATCAATGCGACCGTGCTTCCCTTCGCGACGCGCGACGAAGCGCTCGCCGCCCTCGAGGACGGAAAGGCGGACGCGTTCGCGAGCGACAGGCTCCTCCTGGTCGGGGCGGGGCTCAAGGCTCGCGACCCCAAATCGCTCCAGATTCTTTCCGAGGAGCTGTCCTTCGAGCCGTACGGCATCGTGCTGCCGCGCGGCGATGCCGATTTCCGTCTGGCGGTCAACGCAGGGCTTTCGCACCTTTACGGCAGCGGCGAGATCGTGGAAATCTTCGGCCGCTGGTTCCGCCAGTTCGGCGATCCCGGGCCGGTTATCAAGGCAATGTACCTTCTCGGTACGATACCCGAGTAACTGATTTCGCCGATGACAGAACGCCGACGTCAGCACGCCAAGGCTTATTCCAACCCGTCGTTCCTCGCCAGCAAGGAAGCGCGCGCCCTGCGCATCCTGTCGGAGTATCTCGAGCCGAAGAGCCGGTTCGAGCGCCTGCGCGTGGACGACACCATCGTGTTCATGGGCTCGGCGCGCCTGAAGTCGCGCGAGGAGGCCAGTGAGGCGCTGCACCGGGCCGAGGGCGGCGACGGCGACCTCGAGGCCGCGCGCACGGCAGTGAAGATGGCGGCCTACTACGAAGCCGCGCGCGAACTCGCCTTCCGCCTGACGCAGTGGTCGAAAGGGCTCGACTCGAACGAGCGGCGCTTCGTGGTGTGCACCGGCGGCGGGCCGGGCATCATGGAGGCGGCGAACCGCGGCGCGGCCGATGCCCGCGGCATCAACGTCGGGCTCACCATCTCGCTTCCCGTCGAGGAGTTCGGCAATCCCTACGTCACGCGCGAGCTCTCGTTTCATTTCCACTACTTCTTCATGCGCAAGTTCTGGTTTGCCTACCTCGCGAAGGCGGTGATCGTGTTCCCGGGCGGATTCGGCACGCTCGACGAGATGTTCGAGCTGCTGACCCTGGTGCAGACGCGCAAGATGAGCAAGCCGATGCCCATGGTCCTCTTCGGCACCGAGTACTGGAGGCAGGTGGTGGACTTCGGCGCGCTCGTGCGCCACGGCACGATCAGCGCGCGCGATCTCGAGCTGATGCATTACACCGACTCGGTGGATGACGCCTACGACTTCGTCGTCCGGCGCCTGACCGAGTACGCGCTGGGCCAGCCCGGCCCGATGCTGTGACCATCCGGATCGTGATGGGCGGCTACGGGCCGCCGTCGACGAGCCACAGCCGCGGCCTCAAGGCGATCGGCGACCGGCTGCAGGCGGAGCTCGGCGACGGCGTCGACATCAAGTACGTCTGGAATATCCTCGACCTGGGCTACCAGGGCGGCGACCTGCTGTGGATGACGGAGCAGGGAATCCTCACGCTCACCTACCAGTCCACCAGCTACCTGACCGAGAAGGTGCCCGAGCTGGAATTCGCCGACCTCCCCTTTCTCTTCCGCGACCTCGCGCACGCCCGCGGCGCCATGGACGGCGCCCTCGGGGCGTATCTCAGCCGCAAGATCGAGGAGCGCTATTCCTTCCGCGTGCTCGGCTACTTCGAGAACGGCTACCGCCACGTGACGAACCGGCTGCGGCCGGTGCGCGCTCCGGCGGACATGGCGCAGATGAAGATCCGCCTGATGCCGAGCCAGATGCACGCGCGGACCTTCGCGGCGCTCGGCGCGGTTCCGTTCCCGTGCGACCTCAAGGAAGGGCTGGAAATGGTCCGCACCGGCGCCGTGGACGCGCAGGAGAATCCGTTCGCGAACACCGTGACCTATGGCTGCCATAAGGTCCACCGCTACGTGACGCTCACGAACCACTGCTACATGTCGCGCGGGCTCTACCTCAGCCGGAGGGCGTTCGAGGGCTGGCCG
>DATICE010000197.1:0-10804 GCA_035456985.1 Burkholderiales bacterium
CCGCGCTATTGTGCAATCCCTGGAACTGCCCGAGAAGCCGCTCCACTTCCCGCAGCTCGCGATCGCGCCGCTGGTCGATCTCCCTGTCGTTGGCGTAGGTGTTGAGGAGCACCATGTCCTTGCGCCGCTGCTCGGCCAGACGCTTCTTCTCCTCATCCATCTTCTGCGCCTTCGCCGCTTCCTGAGCATTGCGCCGGGCTTCCTCTTCGGCCGTTTCCGTCGTCTTGCGCGTCACGCCGCGGCGATCGAGCTCCTTGGTGGCGGCATCCTGGAATTCGGGCGGCACTTTGTCTCCGCAGCCGATGACCTTGCCTGATTTGTCCTTCCAGCAGACGATGCGACCCTTGGACTGCGCCAGAGCCGTTTGAGTGAATACGGCCGCGAGCACGAGGGCGAGTGCCGCGGCGAGAATTGGACGTGTGCTATCGGGCATTGGCCGTGACTCCATACTGGTCGCGATAACGGCCGACCGCCGCGAGCTGCTGCGCATGGCCCGGCTCGGCCCTGAGATACGCCATCAAATCGTCTAGCGTGGCGATGCTGATCACCGGAATATTATAGTTCGCGTGCACTTCCTGCACCGCGGACAAATTCCCGCTTCCGCGCTCCATGCGGTCGAGGGCAATCACCACCCCGCAGGGTATAGCGTTTGATGCCCGTATCAGGTTGACAGACTGGCGCACCGAGGTGCCGGCCGATATCACGTCGTCCACGATCAGCACCCGGCCGGCGAGCGGTGCGCCGATGACGGTGCCGCCCTCGCCGTGATCTTTCTCCTCCTTGCGGTTGAAGCTGTAGCGCACGTTGCGCCCCGCGTCCGCCAGCGCGATGGCGACCGCCGCCACCAGTGGAATGCCCTTGTAGGCCGGACCGAACAGCATGTCGAAAGCAATGCCCGCCGCGCCGATGGCTTTCGCGTAGAATTGGGCGAGGCTCTTCAGCGCCGCGCCGTCAAAGAACAGCCCGGCATCGAAAAAATACGGTGTGAGGCGCCCCGCCTTGGTCCTGAACTCGCCGAAGCGCAGCACCTTCTGCTGGACGGTGAAGCGGATGAACTCCTGCCGGAAATCCATGAGTCGTGCTCAGAATCATAACACTTAATCTCAACGGCATCCGCTCCGCGGCGCGCAAGGACTTCTTCAAGTGGATGGCGCGCCAGCGGGCGGAGGTGGTGTGCGTGCAGGAGTTGAAGGCGCAGGCCGCGGATCTGTCGGAGGAGATGCGGGCGCCCGGGGGTTTCGGCGGATTTTTCCACCACGCCGAGAAGAAGGGCTACAGCGGGGTGGGGCTGTACTGCCGGCGCGCGCCCGACCGCGTGGTTGAGGGCATCGGCCGCCGCGACATCGACTCCGAAGGGCGTTATCTGCGAGCCGACTTCGGGAAGCTTTCGGTGATCTCCGTTTACCTGCCCTCGGGCTCGGCCGGCGAACACCGCCAGAGGATCAAGTTTCGTTTCATGGATCATTTCCTTCCTCACTTGAGGCGTCTCGCGGCGGAAGGCCGCGAGATTCTCCTGTGCGGTGACTGGAACATCGCGCACCGGGAGATCGACCTGAAGAACTGGCGCGGCAATCAGAAGAACTCCGGCTTCCTGCCGGAGGAACGCGCGTGGCTTACCCGCGTGTTCGGCGAGGTGGGGTGGGTGGATGTTTATCGGCGGCTGCATCCGGACGCGACCGGCGCGGCCTACACCTGGTGGAGCAACCGCGGCCAGGCGTGGGCGAAGAACGTGGGCTGGCGCATCGATTACCATATCGCAACACCGGGGCTTGCCGCGGCGGCGAGACGCGCCGCGATCTACAAGAAGCAGCGCTTCTCCGACCACGCGCCGTTGACGATCGACTATGACTACTCGTTGGCTTAGCGGCCTGGGCGGCAGGCTGCCGGAGGGTGTCCGTCCGTATTTCGAGTCCGCGCCGCTCGCCGCACTGTTCCTGGGCATCTCTTCCGGCTTCACCTTCGCGATGATCGGCGCGACCCTCGCGACGCGACTCGCCCAGCACGGAATTACCAAGAGCGCGGTGACCGCTTTCGCGCTGACCTTCCTCGCCTACAACCTCAAGTTCCTCTGGGCGCCGATCGTCGACAACGTCCGGTTGCCGGTGATCGGAAGGTTCGGGCAGCGGCGCAGCTGGCTATGGTTGGTCGGCGTGCTGGTCATGGCTGCCGTCGCCTTCCTCGGTATCGCGGACCCGGGCGACTCTCTCTATGTTGTCGCGGTCGCCGCGATCGCCATGGGCGTGGCCGGCGCCACTTTCGACATCATCATCGACGCCTACCGCATCGAGCTGCTCGAGCCGCGCCAGCTCGGCGCCGGCTCCGGCATGTCGCAATATGGCTGGCGGATCGGCGCGGCGGCAGCCGGCGCCCTGGCTTTGGTCCTCGCCGCGCGGATCGGCTGGACCGCCGCGTATCTGGCCTGCGCCGCCTTCGCGCTGCCGGCGATGCTGGTCGGTGTGCTCATGGGTGAGCCGGCCCGGCACCGCGAGCCCGCCAGGCCGCGCGGCGTCGTCGAAGCCGTCATCGCCTATTTCAGCCCGCTGACCGAGTTCTTCACGCGTCAGGGGGCGCTCGTGGTCCTGGTGTTCGTGCTCATCCACAAGATTGGCGACACCCTCGCCAACCTCACGCTAAGGCTGCTGTTCCAGGATCTCGGCTTCACCAACGACGAGGTGGCCTTCTACGATGTCGGGATCGGCTTCGTCGCCCTGCTGATCGGCATTTTTCTCGGCGGGTATCTTTACGCGCAGCTGGGGATGAAGCGCGCCGTCCTGGTAAGCCTGATTCTGATGGCGGTGTCGAACGTGAGCTTCGCTTGGCTGGCGGAGGCAGGTCATACCAATATCGGTATGGCCGCGGCGGTCGGTTTCGAGAATTTCGCCAGCGGCATCGGCGGCGTGACGGTGGTCGCCTACCTCTCCGCGCTGTGCAACCTGCGCTTCACCGCGACCCAGTACGCCCTGCTCTCCGCCCTGGCGAGCATCGCCGGCCGGTTCCTCACCGGGACGACCGCGGGAGCGATGATCGACGCGATCGGCTACGTGAACTTCTACCTTCTGACCACGCTGATCGCGTTGCCCGGCGTGATCCTCTTCTGGTTCATGATCCGCTCGGGGCTCGCCGACCTGTCAATCGGCTCGGCCGGCAGAGAGTGACCCTGGAGGTGGTCCCGCTTTCTGGAATCGGTAGACGGCGAGGCTGCCGAAGAGATTCGGCAGCAGGCTGACCGGTCTTCCGCGCGTCAGCACCTTGCGCTCGAGAATCTTCACGGCGCGCGCCGCGCAGAAGCGCTCGAAGTCCGCGATCGTGCACAGGTGCCGGTTGGGCGTGTTGTGCCAGTCGTAGGGCAGGTTATCCGACACTGGCATGTGCCCGCCGATCACCTGCAGCCGGTTCCTCCAGTAGCCGAAGTTGGGGAAGGTGACGATGCCCTCGCGCCCCACGCGCAGCATGTCGGCGACCACGCGCTCGGTGTTCTTGATTGTCTGCAGCGTCAGCGAGAGGATCACGTAGTCGAACGAGCTGCTCTCGAAGTCGGAGAGCCCGCGGTCGAGGTCGGTCTGGAGGACGTTGACGCCGTTCTTCACGCATGCGGCGACGCCGTCGTCGTCGATCTCCACCCCGTAGCCGGTGACCTGGCGGCTCTCGCGCAGGTAGCGCAGCAGTCCGCCGTCCCCGCAGCCCAAGTCGAGAACGGAGGAGCCGAGGGTCACCCAGCCCGCGATCGCGGCAAAATCCGGGCGCTGGGCGATAGTGCCGTTTCCGTTATTCACGCGGCCACCTCTTTGCCGATGCGGTCGAAATAAGCCGCGACCAGGCGGTGGTAGCGCGGGTCCTCGAGCAGGAACGCGTCGTGCCCGTGCGGCGCATCGATTTCCGCGTAGGTCACCTCGCGCCGGTTTTCCAGCAGCGCCTTCACGATCTCGCGCGAGCGCTCCGGGGAGAAGCGCCAGTCGGTCGTGAACGAGATGACGAGAAATTTCGCGCTCGCCGGGGCAAGCGCCTTCGCGAGGTTGCCGCCGTGCTCCAGCGCGGGGTCGAAGTAGTCGAGCACCTTGGTGATGCGAAGATAGGTGTTGGCGTCGAAGTACTCCGAGAACTTGCGGGCCTGGTGGCGGAGGTAGGACTCGATCTCGAACTCGATGTCGAACGTGTAGTTGAGCTTCCCGTTCTTCAGTTGCCGGCCGAACTTGGCCGCCATCTCGTCGTCCGAGAGGTAGGTGATGTGCCCGACCATGCGCGCGACGCGCAGCCCCCGCGTCGGCTGCGTGTTGTGCTCGTAGTAGTGCCCGCCATGAAAATCCGGGTCGGTGATGATCGCCTGGCGCGCGACCTCGTTGAAGGCGATGTTCTGCGCCGACAGGTTGGGTGCGCAGGCGATCACGATCGAGTGGCGCACGCGCTCCGGGTAGCTGATCGCCCACTGCAGGGCCTGCATCGCGCCGAGGCTGCCCCCGATCACGGCGGCGAAGCGCTGAATGCCGAGATGGTCCGCGAGCCGCGCCTGGGTCGCGACCCAGTCCTCCACCGTCACCACCGGAAAGTCCGCGCCCCACGGTTTTCCGGTGCGGGGATTCATGCTCTTCGGGCCGGTCGAGCCGTGGCAGCCGCCGAGATTGTTCACGCCGACGACGAAGAAGCGGTTGGTGTCCACCGGCTTGCCGGGGCCGATCATGTTGTCCCACCAGCCGGCGTTCTGCGGATCGTCCGCGTAGTGGCCGGCGACGTGGTGCGCGGCGTTCAGCGCATGGCACACCAGCACGGCGTTGGAGCGGTCGGGATCGAGGCTTCCGTAGGTCTCGTAGACGAGCTCGTACTCGTCCACCACCGCTCCGCTCTTGAGCCTGACCGGCTCGCTGAATTTCGCGGTCTGCGGCGTAACGATGCCTACCGAATTCGATTCGATGCCCGTGTCCATGAAAACAAAAACCCGGCGGGCTTGCGCGGGCCGGGTCGGAAAAAACTGGAACGTTTTCTCTTTAGCCGGATTTGTAACGCGCCCGCAAGCTGAATATCAAATCGGCGCGGCCGAAAGCGGAGGGAACGTTACCCGCTCGAGGAGAAGATGTCAAATCCCGCGCGATGAACGGCGGGCTGTTCCGCCCGTTCGATCGCGCGGAGTTAAACCGGCGCGGAGCGTCCGGATTTAATTGGAGTTCAGCTTGTCGAGCAGCGCATGGAGCGTCCCGGGATCGCTCGCGCGCAGCATTTTCTGCGCGAGCGGCTTCAGCCGCGAGTAGCTCGACTTGAGGATGATCTGCTTCACGTCGAGCAGATGCGCGGTGTGCATCGAGTACTGGCGCAGCCCGAGCGCGAGCAGGAGGCGCGTGAGCGAAATGTCGCCCGCCATCTCGCCGCACAGCGCGACCGGAACCTTGGCCCGGTCCGCGGTCCGGATAATGCCGGCGACGAGGTTCAACACCGCGGGATGCAGGGGATCGTAGAGGTGCGCGACCGTGTCGTCGGTGCGGTCGATTGCGAGCGTGTACTGAATGAGGTCATTGGTGCCGATCGAGAGAAAATCGAGCTTGCGAATGAACATGCCGATCGCGAGCGCAGCCGCCGGCACCTCGATCATGCCGCCGACTTTGACCTCGGGATCGTAGGGGATGCCCTGCTCATCGAGGCTCAGCCGCGCACGCTGGATGAGCTCGAGCGTCTGGTCGATCTCCGCCGCCGTGGCGAGCATGGGGATCAGGATGTTGACCTTGCCATAGTGGGAGGCGCGCAGCATGGCGCGCAGCTGCGTGACGAAGCGCTCCGGCTCGGTCAGGCACAGCCGTATCGCGCGCAGCCCGAGCGCCGGGTTGGTGATGACGCGCTGCAGGTCCTGGTCCTTGTCGGCGCCGAGGTCGTAGGTCCGGATGGTGACCGGCATGCCCTCCATGTCCTGCGCCACCTTGCGGTAGGCCTCGAACTGCTCGTCCTCGTCCGGCAGATCGGGACGGTTGAGAAAGAGGAACTCGCTGCGGAAGAGGCCAATACCGGTCGCGCCGTTGGACTGCGCTTCGGCGACGTCCGCCGGGAGCTCGATGTTCGCCTGCAGATCCACCGCCACGCCGTCGAGCGTGATGGCGCGGCGGCCCTTGAGTCGCCGCAGCTTCTGCCGCTCGAGGTCGAACTGTTGCTGCAACCGCAGGTACTCGGCGAGCACCTGGTCGTCGGGGGCGACGATCACGACGCCCTGGGTGCCGTCCACGATGAGGAGCTCGTGCTCGCGGATCATCTGCCACGCGCGGTGCAGGGCCACGATGGAGGGGATCGCGAGGCTGCGCGCGACGACGGCAGTATGCGAGGTCGTGCCGCCGAGATCGGTGATGAAGCTCGCGAAGCGGTGCTGCTTGAATTGCACGACGTCGGCGGGGGAAAGATCGTGCGCGACCATGATCAGGTTGCGCTCGGAATCCGCCTGCAGCGGCGGGGGCACGTAGCCGGGCTGCCCGGAAAGCGCCTTCATCACGCGCTCGGCGACCTGGATCACGTCGGCCTTGCGCTCGCGCAGATACCCGTCGACGATCTCGTCAAAGCGGGCGACCAGGGCGTCGGTCTGGAGCTTCAACGCCCACTCGGCGTTGCAGTTTTCGGTTTCGATGATCCGGCGCGGCGCCGTCGACAGGGTGGAGTCGGCGAGGATCATCTGGTGCAGGCTGATGAACGCGCTGATTTCCGGCGGGGCAGTGGCCGGAACGCTCGCGCGCAGTTCCTCGAATTCGCTGCGCACCTGCTTTACCGCCGCGTCGAAGCGGGCGGATTCCTCCGCGGCCTGGTGCGGGGGCACTTCGTAGCGTGGCACCTCCAGCCCCGCGTGCGTCAGCAGGTGCGCGTGCCCGATGGCGATCCCGCCAGAGACGCCGATGCCGTGGATCGTGAAGCTCACTTACTCGCTTTCCTCAAACCGGCTTGCGATCAACCGGGTCACCGCGGCCAGGGCCTCCTTTTCGTCAGGTCCGTCGGTTTCGACCAGGAGCGTGGAGCCCTTGGCCGCCGCCAGCATCATGACTCCCATGATGCTCTTGGCGTTGACGCGGCGGCCATTGCGGCTTACCCAGACATGCGACTTGAAGCGGCCGGCAACCTGCGTCAGCTTGGCCGATGCCCGGGCGTGCATTCCGAGCTTGTTGATGATCTCAACTTCTTGTTGCAGCATTGTTTACGACCAGCGCCGGGGCGGGGATGCGCACCACGCCCTCGCAGCCGCCGCTCACTGCCTTGGTAATCGCGGTGGCAAGCGGCTTGTCGCGGTAGTTCAGGACCCGGATCAGCATCGGCAAATTCACGCCCGCTACGCCCTCTACCTTGCCGGGGACGAGGATCTTCGCAGCAATGTTGGCGGGCGAGCCGCCATACATGTCCGAGAGGATCAGCACGCCGTCGCCCTCATCCAGCTCCTTCACCAGCTTGCGCGCCAGCGGCAGCATCTGAAGGGGATCGTCCTGCGCGGTGATGCTCAACTGCCTCAGCCGCGGGGCTCGCTTGTTCAGCACGTGGCTCGCGCAGTGGATCAGGCTCTCGCCGAGCGTGCCATGCGAGATGATCAGAATTCCAATCATATAAGCAGGTTAGATCCGGTAACTAAACCGCAATATTCTACTCTTCCGCACCGCACAACGCAGCGTTGGGGGCCTACCGGGATCGATGTATGCCGTCGCCAACAGCGATGCGGCGGTCGCCGCGGCGTGCGGGAAGAGCAGGCAGGAAAACGGGGTCCAGAGGGACCACTCGCTCGAGATCCTGTCCGTGCTGCACCAGCCTGGTGGGCCTGAACAAGTGCGCGGCGGACATTCGGGCGGCGCCCGCGGTGCCAGTGCTGACCTGAGCCGGGGTGGTGGGAGGAGCGGCTATCTCAGCGAAGTCACGCTGAACATGGACACCGGGCGGTGGAATCCCTTCAGCACCGCCTCGCCGGCGGGCTCCGCGTTCACGCGCTGCTCGATCCGCCCGTAGACCCGCTGGGAGACGAGGAGCTGGCCGGATTTTGCCTCCGAGCACAGGCGGGCCGACAGGTTGCAGACCGGGCCGATCGCGCCGTAATCGCGCCGGCCCTCGAAGCCGATCACGCCCATGGTCGCGTAGCCGTTCGCGACGCCGACGCTGAAACCCAGCTCGTGGCCGCGTTTTTTCCAGTCGAGGGAAAGCTTGCACACGGCGTCGCGCATTTCGAGCGCCATGCGCACCGCGGCGAGCTCCGGCTCGGCGACCGGCACCGGGTCGTTGAACAGGATCATCACGCCATCGCCGGCGAAGTGCTCGATGGTGCCGTCGTGCCGGGTGACGATCGCGCCGAGCGTCGCATGATAGTCGCGCAGCACGTACATGACCTCTTCCGGCTCGGCGGAATCCCCGAACGCCGTGAATCCGCGCAGATCGGTGAAAACCACGGTGATCTCGCGCCGGTGAGTCTGTAGCGGATCGTCCACCTCGCCTGAAAGGATCAGTTCGCCGATCTTGGGCGAGACGAAGCGCTTGAGGCGCGACAGCCGCTCGAGCTGCGCGACCTGCTCGCGCACGCGCTCCTCGAGCTTGGCGTTCCAGGCGCGCAGCTCCTCCGCCTGGTGCTGGACCTGGTCCTGGAGTGATTTCACCCGCAGCAGCGACGTTACCCGTGCGAACAGCTCCGGCTGGTTGATCGGCTTGTTGAGAAAGTCGTCGGCGCCCGCCTCGATGCCCTTGACGCGCTCCTGCTGCGGGTCGAGCGAGGTGACGAGCACGATCGGCAGCAGGGCGGTTTCGGGGTTTGCGCGTATCTTGCGGCAGACGTCGTAGCCCGACAGCCCCGGCATCATCACGTCGAGCAGCACCAGGTCGGGAGCCTCGGCAGCCACCTTGGCAATCGCCTCCGCGCCGTCCATCGCTGTTGCAACCCGGTAGCCACGCGCCGTCAGCAAGTCCTTCAGCAGCGTGACGTTATTCGGAGTGTCGTCAACGACCAGGATCCTGGGCGGCACGCTCATGCGGTCTTCGCTTGCAGCGCGCCTTCGACAACTTCGAGAAAACTGCGCACCGTGATCGGCTTTTCGATGAAGCCGTTGAATCCGGCGCGCATGATCTGCTCGCGATCCGCCTTCATGACCGAGGCGGTAATCGCCACGACCAGAAGCGCCGCGGTCGCCGGATCGTCGCGCAGCACCTTGAGTGCCTCGATGCCGCTCATTCCGGGAAGCTGAATATCCATCAGGATGAGGTCGGGCGCCTGCCGCCGGGCGATCTCAAGACCGTTCTCGGCCGTGCTGGCCTCGAGCGTCCTGTAGCCCTTGGCCTGAAGTATGTCTCGCACCAGTTCCAGGTTCCTGTCGTTGTCTTCTATGATCAATACGAGGCTCATCGCCGCACCGGAATCGTAAAAGTAAAGGTTGATCCCTTGCCCAATTCGCTTTCCAGCCTGATCGTGCCTCCGTGAAGTTCGACAAAGCGCCGGGTGAGCGCAAGCCCGAGCCCCGTGCCCTCCTGCTTGCGCGAGTACTGTAGTCCCACTTGCCGGAACTCTTCAAATACGGCCTGCTGATCCTGTTTTGCGATACCCGCGCCGGTGTCCTTGACCGAGACTTCAAGATGGCCGTCCAGCAGGCGCGCGTCCACGTCCACCCGACCGCCTTCTGGCGTGAACTTCACGGCGTTCGAAAGCAGATTGAGCATGATCTGCTTGAATTTGCGCTCGTCGGCCGGAATATCAGCGATCTCTGGATCGACATTGCACGAGAGCGCGATATTTTGACGTTGCGCGCGCTCGCGAATCAGCACTATCGCGTTCTGCAGTGCTGACGGAATGTGCACCCTTGTTACGTCGAGCTCCATGCGCCCGGCCTCGATTTTCGCGAGATCCAGGATATCGTTGATGAGCGACAGCAGGTGTTTTCCGGATGCCTGGATGTTCCCGATGTAATTCTCCTGCTTGGCGTTCATTTCGCCGAACATCCGCTCCAGCAGCACATCGGAGAAGCCGATGATCGCGTTCAGCGGCGTCCTCAGCTCGTGCGACATGTTGGCGAGGAACTCCGACTTGTGCTTGTTGGCGACCTCGAGCTGGCGGCTCTTGTCCTGGATTTCGTTGAAGAGGCGAACGTTCTCGATCGCGATGACCGCCTGGTCGGCGAAGCTGGTCACCAACTCGACCTGCTTCTCGGTGAATGGATTCACTTCCTTGTCGCGCGTCAGAACAAAGACCCCGATCGGTTCGCCCTCGCGCAGCATCGGCACTGCGAGAACGGTCCGGAAGCCGCGGACATTCGTGAGGTCGAGCCTGTTGTACTCCGGGTCGGCCAGAACATCCGGAATGTGCACCGGCCGGCGCTCGAGCACCGCACGACCCACCGCGGACCCCCGGTCGGGACGAATGGGGTGACGCTGCATGTAAGCGAGATATACCGGGTTGGGTTCGATCGCGCGTTCGATGACAGCCGTGTAGTTTCCATCCTTGTCCGCGCGGGAGATCGTGGCGCGATCGGCGTTGCAGAGTTTTCTGGCATTCTCGACCAGGCTCTCGAGCACGGGCTGGAGATCAAATGTGGAGCGGCTGATGACCTTCAGCACTTCGCTGGTAGCCGTCTGCCGCTCGAGCGCCTCGCTGATCTCCCTGAACAGCCGCACGTTCTCGATCGCGATCACGGCCTGGTCGGCGAAGGTCTTGAGCAGCGCGATCTGTTTCTCGGTGAACGGGCGCACCTCTGCGCGGCGAATGATGATGATGCCGGTGACCGTGTCCTCGCGCAATAACGGGACAGCGAGCACGGTCCGGTAGCCACCCCCACCCTCGCGAAGGAAGACCAGGGATTCCGGGTACTCCTCTTGAACATGCGGTTCCAGGACG
>DATICE010000198.1:0-26995 GCA_035456985.1 Burkholderiales bacterium
GATCGCGTCGGCGGGCGAGTCCACGAGGTCGCGCCTGCCGTCGCCGTCGAAATCCACAGCGTAGCGCCGGTAGCTGCTGGGCAGAAACTGCGGTATTCCGATAGCCCCGGCGTAGGAGCCCTTCACCCTCATGGCGTCGAATCGCGCCTCGCGCGCGAGCAGCAGGTAGTGCTCGAGTTCTGACCTGAACCGCCGGGCGCGCGGCGGATAATTGAACGTCAGCATTGACAGCGCCTCGAGCACTCCAAACCGCCCCGTGTTTCGCCCGTAGATCGACTCCACCCCGATCGTGGCGACGACGATCTCCTCGGGAACACCGAACTCGCGACGCGCCCGCGCAAGTGTCTCTGCGTGCTCCTGCCAGAACTTGATTCCGCCGTTGATCCGCACGGCGTCCACGTAGCGGCTGCGGAACTGATACCACGGCAGCGCAGTGAGCGGAGCCGATATCTGACTGATCACGGCGGGATTGGGCTCCACCCGGGCGAACAGCTTGCGCAGCGATTCGCCGTTGAACCGGTGCTTCTGCACCATCTCCTGGATGAACGCCTCGACCTCCGGCGCAAGCTGCCCCTGGGCGGCCACGGGCGCCGCAACTGCCGGCAACATCGCCACCACAAACAGCAGGGGCCGCAAGCAGAAGAACGGATTGGCGGAGAGGGTGGGATTCGAACCCACGATACGCTTGCGCGTATTCCGGTTTTCGAGACCGGCCCATTCAGCCACTCTGGCACCTCTCCGAAAACAGGACTGAACTCGAATCCAGAGCGAAGGCGCGATTCTATCAACGTGCACCGGGCCCGCCTAGCTTGCTTTGAGGGCGGTCACGCCGCCCATGTACGGCCGCAGCGCTTCCGGGACAGTAACGCTGCCGTCCGCGTTCTGATAATTCTCGAGCACTGCGACGAGCGTGCGCCCGACCGCAAGTCCCGAGCCGTTGAGCGTATGGACGAATTCGGTCTTGCCCTTCTCGTTGCGGAAGCGCGCTTGCATACGCCGCGCCTGGAACGCCTCGAAGTTGCTGCACGAGGAGATCTCGCGGTACGCCTGCTGCCCCGGCAGCCAGACCTCGATGTCGTAGGTCTTGGCCGCGGCGAAGCCCATGTCGGCGGTGCAGAGCGTCACCACGCGGTACGGCAGATCGAGGAGCTTCAACACCGCCTCGGCGTGCCCGGTGAGCTCTTCCAGGCACTGATACGAATTCTGCGGCTGCACGATCTGCACCAGCTCGACCTTGTCGAACTGGTGGTTGCGGATCATCCCGCGCGTGTCCTTCCCGTAGGAGCCGGCTTCGCGCCGGAAGCACGGCGTGTGGCAGACGAACTTGAGTGGCAGCTCCCCGCCCGGAAGGATGCTCTCGCGCACCAGATTGGTGACCGGCACCTCCGCCGTCGGGATCAGGTAGAAGCCGTCGGCCTCGATGTAGAAGAGATCCTCGTGGAACTTGGGCAGCTGGCCGGTGCCGCGCATGCTTTCCGGCGACACCAGGTACGGCGAATAGATCTCCGTGTAGCCGTGCTGGCGGGTGTGCAGGTCCAGCATGAACTGGGTGAGCGCACGGTGCAGGCGCGCTACCTGTCCCTTCATCACCACGAAGCGCGCGCCACTGATGCGGGCCGCCGCGTCGAAATCGAGCCCCAGTGCCGCACCGAGGTCCACGTGATCCTTGACCGGAAAGCCGAACGTGCGCGGCGCGCCGACCCGGCGCACTTCCGGATTGTCGGCCGCGGATTTGCCGGCCGGTACGCTCGGATGAGGCACGTTGGGGACACCGAGCAGAAAATCGTTCAACCGGGACTGGACCGACTCGAGCTCCTGTTCCAGCGCCTTCAGCCGGTCCGCCTGCGCGTTGACCTCCTCCATCAGCGGGGCGGCGTTCTCGCCTCTTGATTTCAGCTGGCCAACCTGTTTCGAGAGCTGGTTGCGCCTCGCCTGAAGGTCCTGCGTCTCGGTCTGCACCGCCTTGCGGCTCGCCTCCAGTTTCTCGAAGTCGGCGACGGGAAGCGCGTAGCCGCGGTCCGCGAGCCGCTTTGCGACTGCCTGCAGGTCACCGCGCAGCAATTGAACGTCGAGCATCCGGTTTCCGATCCCTCACGGCACGCTGAAGCGCCGACCGCGCATTATCGCAGAACACGAATTACCGTTTTCTTGTCCTGGCATCCGCGTCCAACTTGCGCAGATGCTCGAGGTGCTCGCGGATTCGCGCTTCCAGGCCGCGGTCGGTCGGGCGATAGAACTCGGGGGGCTTCATCCCCTCCGGAAAATAGTTCTCGCCTGCGGCATATGCGTCCTGCTCGTCGTGCGCGTAACGATAGTCCCGGCCGTAACCCAGCGCCTTCATCAGGCTTGTTGGAGCGTTGCGCAGGCGCTCCGGCACCGGGCGCGACGCGTCATTGCGCACCAGCTCCTGCGCCGCCCCGAAGGCCACATAGGCCGCGTTGCTCTTCGGGGCGACCGCCATGTACAAAGCCGCCTCCGCCAGCGCCAGCTCCCCTTCCGGCGAGCCCAGCCGCTCGTAGGTCTCGCAGGCGTCGAGCGCCACGCGCAACGCGCGCGGATCGGCAAGCCCGACGTCCTCGACTGCCATGCGGACGAGCCGTCTGCCGACGTAGAGGGGATCGGCGCCGCCGTCGAGCATCCGGATCAACCAGTAGAGCGCGGCGTCCGGCGCGGAGCCACGCACCGCCTTGTGCAGGGCCGAGATCTGATCGTAGAACTGGTCGCCGCCCTTGTCGAAGCGCCGCAGGCGCTGGGCCAGTGTTTCGCGCACGAAGGCCGCATCGATCTCGCCGCGTCCCGCCTCCTCCGCCGCGATGCCGATCTGCTCGAGCATGTTGTAGAGCCGCCGCGCATCGCCATCGGCCGTGGCCAGCAGCAAATCCCGCGATTCGCCGGAAAACTGCAGGCCGCTCAGCACGGCGCTCCGCGCGCGCTCGAACAGCCGGGCGAGCTCCTCCGCGGTGAGCGGCTGCAGGACATAGACCGCGGCCCGCGACAGCAGCGCGCTGATGACCTCGAACGAAGGGTTCTCCGTCGTGGCGCCGATGAAGGTGAGCAATCCCCGCTCCACATGCGGCAGGAACGCGTCCTGCTGCGCCTTGTTGAAGCGATGCACCTCGTCGACGAAGAGGATGGTGCGGCGGCCGGATTGCTGGAGGGTGAGCTCGGCGCGGGCAACGGCGTCGCGGATGTCCTTGACGCCCGCAAGGACGGCGGAGACCGCGATGAACTCCGCATCGAACGCCTTCGCCATCAGGCGCGCGAGCGTGGTCTTGCCGACGCCCGGGGGCCCCCACAGGATCATTGAATGGGGCTTGCCGGCCTCGAACGCAAGCCGCAGCGGCTTCCCCGGACCCAGCAGGTGGTCCTGGCCTACGAATTCCTCGAGCGTGCGAGGCCGCAGCCGGTCGGCGAGCGGGGCCTGCGGTTCCTTACGCGCGAATAAGGAACCTGTGTCAGGGTTGCTCACGGGTGCGATGCGGGTGGAACCGGCTCCCTATTCACTGATGACGTCCGCACCCTTGGGCGGCGTGAAGCGAAACGCTTCCGGTGCCAGCTTGGCGTTGCGCTCGATGGTCGAGAACTTGATCACCGTGATCTGCCCGAACTGGTCGCGCAGCTCCATCGCCTCGAGTCCCGATTTGCCGAATCCGAGGTTGATGCGCTCGAACGCGGTGTCGCGGTTCCGCGGCACCGCCTCAAGCCAGTCGAGTCCGTCGCGGCTCTTCAATCCGGTCAACGCGTAATCCTTCTCGATCTCGTTGCTTCCCGCGAGCAGCGCCGCGGGGCTCGAGCCGATCGCGCGGTCGAACCGGCGCACTGTCACCTGGTTGAGATCCTTGTCGTAGAGCCACACGCGCGCGCCGTCGCCGACGATGGTCTGCTCGTAGGGCCTGTCGTATTCCCAGCGGAACCTGCCCGGCCGCGCGAACTGCATGGTGCCGGTCACCTGCTGCAGCATCTTCATGTTGCTGTCGAGCACGATCTGCGCGAAGTGCGCGCGCGCGGTCGTCGTCTCGCGCAGGAGGGTCTTCAGCTCCTCGACCGTGGCGGCGCCGAGCGCCACGCCCGGAAGCAACAGGAGGAGCAGCAGCGCGCGGGCCATCAGAATTTCTTCACGCGCTGAATGTAGGCGATGCGGCCGGAACGCAGCTTTACCACCGTGGTAAAGGGATTGGCCACGGTGGGAAAATAATAGAGCGTGCGGTCGTAGTCGACCAGATTGTCCACCGACTCGTAGTCGGGGCGGCCGGCGCGGACCAGGAGCTCGCCCTCGGTCATCCCGCGCTGCAACCGTATGTAAGTATCGAAATCCATGCCGCGCACCGACGGCAGCGTCGGAGCGGGCAACGGGGCCGAGACGAACTGCGGCATCTGCGGCTCCTCGACCAGCCGCGGCCGCCCGGCAACCGGTTTCTGGTCGTACTGGCCCCTGGTCTCGATCGTCCCGCGAGGCGTAGTATCCACCGGCCTCGCCTGCCGCTCCTCCGGCGGCTTCTCGCCGTAGTTGACCACACCCCTCTCGTCCACCCAGCGATAGGTTTCAGCCGCAGCACACGCGCCCGCCGTTATGGCCATCAGCACGCCGATCAGCAATCTCATGGTCGAGGGTCCGGCGGAGACAATGCACGCTCAGACAGCGCCGCGCCGCGCGAATTCAATGCCCGCGCTAGCGCTCTTCCGACGCCGACGCCGGCGCCAGCACGTCGCGATTGCCGTTCGACTGCATCGCCGAAACCAGTCCCGACCGCTCCATCTGCTCGATCAGGCGGGCCGCGCGGTTATAGCCGATCCGCAGGTGGCGCTGCACCAGCGAGATCGATGCGCGCCGCGTCTTCAGCACGATCGCGACGGCCTGGTCGTAGAGGGGATCGGATTCCCCGTCCGGCGCATCGAGGGTGCCGTCCTCGGCCTCTCCGGTTTCCGGCCCCTCGAGCACGCTCTCCACGTACTGCGGCCGGGCGAGCTTCTTCAAGTAATCCACCACCTTGTGCACCTCGTGGTCGGCGACGAACGCGCCGTGCACGCGCTGCGGGTAGCCGCTGCCGGGCGGAAGGAACAGCATGTCGCCCTGCCCGAGCAGCGATTCCGCCCCCATCTGGTCGAGGATGGTGCGCGAATCCACCCGCGCCGACACCTGGAACGCGATGCGCGAGGGGATGTTGGCCTTAATGAGGCCGGTAATCACGTCGACCGACGGGCGCTGCGTGGCAAGGATCAGGTGGATGCCCGCCGCGCGCGCCTTCTGCGCCAGCCGCGCGACCAGCTCTTCGAGCTTCTTGCCCACCACCATCATCAGGTCGGCAAGCTCGTCGATGACCACGACGATCAGTGAAACCTCATGCAGCGGCTCCGCAGTCTGCGGATCGGGCGCGAGCGGGTCCAGTATCGGCTTCTTCGCCTTCGCCGCCTCGCGCACTTTCTGATTGAGGCCGCCCAGGTTGCGCACGCCGAGCGCGTTCATGATCTTGTAGCGGCGATCCATCTCCGCCGTGCACCAGTTGAGCGCGTTCGCGGCCTGGCGCATGTCGGTCACGACCGGCGCCAGCAGGTGCGGAATGCCTTCGTAGACCGACAATTCCAGCATCTTGGGATCGATCAGAATCAGCCGCACCTGGGACGGCGGAGACTTGTAGACCAGGGAGAGCAGCATGGCGTTGATCCCCACCGACTTGCCCGAGCCGGTGGTGCCCGCGATCAGCAGGTGCGGCATGCGCTGCAGGTCGGCGACGACCGGGTTGCCGCCGATGTCCTTGCCCAGGGCGAGCGTCAAGGGCGAAGAGACGCTGGCATAGACCTCGGAGCTCAGGATTTCCGACAGCCGCACGATCTGGCGCGTGGGATTGGGGATTTCGAGGCCCATCAGGCTCTTGCCCGGTATGGTCTCGATCACGCGGATGCTGACCACCGACAGCGCACGCGCAAGATCCTTCACGAGATTGATGATCTGGCTGCCCTTGACGCCGACGGCAGGCTCGATCTCGAAGCGGGTGATGACCGGTCCGGGATAGGCCGCGACGACCTTGACCTCGACCCCGAAGTCGAGGAGCTTCTTTTCGATCAGGCGCGAGGTGAACTCGAGCGTTTCCGCGCTCAATACCTCGAGCTTCTTCTCCGCATCATCGAGCATATTGAGCGGGGGCAGGAGCGAATCGGGCAGGTTCTCGAACAGCGGCACCTGTTTCTCGCGCTCGACCCGGGCCGACTTGGGAATCGCAATGGCGGGCGGCTCGATCCGTATCGGCTCGTGGATCTCCAGCTTCTTCTTGCTGACCTCGACGATCTCCTCGCGCTCGATCGTGGCCTGCGCGCCGGCGCGCCGGTCCTCGCGCTCCTGCCACTTGCGCATCACCAGCGCGTAGGCCGTCTCGACCCATCCCCCGACGCGCTCGATCACCGTCAGCCATGACACGCCGGTAAAGAGACTCAACCCGGCCGCAAGGAACACCAGGAGGATGAGCGTCGCGCCCGTGAAGCCCAGCGCCTGCGCCAGCGATCCGCCGAAGATTGCGCCGAGCACTCCGCCCGGAGCCTGCGGGAGCACTGCCTTCAAGCTGTGCAAGCGTATCGATTCCAGGCCACAGCTCGCCGCAAGCACGACGGCGAATCCGATGACGGCAATGGCGAAGGAGCGCCGGTCTCTGACGTCGTCGCCTTCGATGCGGCGGAACCCCCACCAGACGACAGCCGCACCGAACACGACCCACCAGTACGCCGACAGGCCAAACAGCAGCAGCAGGAGATCCGCGATCCAGGCGCCGACGCGCCCGCCCGCGTTGCGTATCGGACCGATCTCGCTTAGGCCGTGGGTCCAGCCCGGGTCTGCCCGGTCATAGGTATAGAGGGAAAGCGCGATATATAGGGCGAGACCCAGCAGTGCCAGCCACCGGAACTCGCGGATCAGCGCGGCCAGCTTGGGCGGCAGCGGATTGCGGGCCGCGCGCGCCGGATTGTTTTCGCTCAACAACATCAAGTTGTCCGTTTAAGGTTTTGATTGTACATCGAAAGGACAAAACGCGACGACGCGACTCGCGCGCGACGCTGCCCTCCTCCCGATGCAAACGGCACCCCGCAGCCGCGGAGCGTCGTGTCTCAGCTATGGGGATTGGGGGGGCGTTCGGCCTGGTGGCGGGCGGAAGCCCGCTTCTGCATGGACTGCTTGTCGAGGATATGGATCCGGCGCTTCTCCGCGCGTATCAGTCCCTTGCGGTGCAGATCCTTGACGACGCGGCTCACCATCTCGCGCGATGCGCCGATCATGCGCGCGATCTCCTGCTTCGGCGGAGCGTGCTCCACGATCCATTTTCCTTCCACGTTCTGCGCCATCTCGATCAGGAGGCGTGCGACGCGCCCGTAGACGTCGATCAGCGCGAGGCTCTCGATCTTGCGGTCCGCTTCGCGCAGGCGCCTGACGAGGTTGCGGATGATCAGCATCGCCAGGTCGAAGTTGTCCTTGAGCATGTTGGTGAAGCCCGCCTTCGACAGGCGCAGCGTCTCGGAGGACTCGAGCGTCTCGACGCTGGCCGAGCGCGGCAGATCATCGAGCAGTCCCATCTCCCCGAAGAATTCGTGCGCCCCCATCACCGACAGGATCACCTCGTGCCCTTCCTCGTCCGGAATGAGGACCTTCACCCGCCCCGACAGGATGATGTAGAGCGCGTCGGTTTCCTCGCCGGCGCGCAGGATGAAAGAGCCGCGCGGATAGCTGCGGTGCTGCACGGCAGTGAGCACCTGGGCGAGCTGCGCATCGCTGAACGCGGAGAACAGCGGAACGCTCTTGAGGATCTGCGGATTCAACGCAAACTGTGCTGCCATGTGTCCCCACCCCACGTTCTTGTTATGAAACGCTGCGCCGCTGTCGCGCCGCGCGCGCACAAGCCTATAGTCTGCCAGATCAAGCGTCTGGCGTCACTCCGGGGCCACCCCGGAAACGCCGGGGCGCAGCGAACCGAAACCGCCGCGCTTCCGCCTCGACACCGCCGCGACGCCGCTGCTACAGTGTTGCTTTTCCGCATTTAATCCCAATATACCGGCATCATGGCACAATCCCCCAGGCACGCGTCCCTTCTCATACTCGGCTCCGGGCCGGCGGGCTACACGGCGGCCGTCTACGCCGCGCGCGCGAATCTCAAGCCCGTGCTGATCACTGGACTCGCTCAAGGCGGCCAGCTTACGACCACCACGGACGTCGACAACTGGCCCGCCGATGCTGCCGGGGTGCAGGGACCGGAGCTGATGGAGCGCTTTCTCAAGCATGCCGAGCGCTTCGGAACCGAGATCATCTTCGACCACATCCACACCGCCCGGCTGAAGGAGCGGCCCCTTACCCTCGTCGGGGACCACGGCAGCTACACCTGCGACGCGCTGATCATTGCGACCGGCGCCTCGGCGATGTACCTCGGGCTGCCATCGGAGACGAAGTTCATGGGGCGCGGGGTATCGGGATGCGCGACCTGCGACGGATTCTTCTACAAGGGCGAGGAGGTCGCGGTCGTGGGCGGCGGCAACACCGCGGTCGAGGAGGCGCTCTACCTGTCCAACATCGCGAGCCACGTGACGGTGGTGCATCGCCGCGACAAGTTCCGCGCCGAAGCGATACTCGTCGACAAGCTCAAGGAGAAAGTCGCGGCGGGCAAGTCCGACATCCTGTGGGACCACGTGCTCGACGAAATTGTCGGCGACAACACCGGCGTCACCGGCATGCGCGTCAAGAATGTGAAGACCCACGCGACCACGGAGAAGAAGCTGAAGGGCGTCTTCATCGCCATCGGCCACCGCCCGAATACCGAGATCTTCGCGGGGCAGCTCGACATGAAAAACGGCTACATCATCACCAAGGCAGGCCTGGACGGCAACGCCACCGTAACCAGCGTGCCAGGTGTTTTCGCCGCAGGTGACGTGCAGGACCACGTCTACCGCCAGGCCGTCACTAGCGCCGGCAGCGGCTGCATGGCCGCCCTCGACGCGCAGAAATTCCTGGAGAGCCGCGGCTTGATCTGACGCGTCGCGCCTCTCCAGAAGCGAGCACAGTATGAGGAAGCCGCGCAAGGCGGCCGCCACCCCCGACGAGGTGGAGTTGTTTCGCGCGTCGGTGTCCGATGTGACCCCGCTGCCGGGCCACGGCCGCGCGCGGCCCGAACGCCCGCTTCCGCGGCCAATCCCCGCCCAGCGGTTGCGCGACAACCGCCAGACGCTGGAGGAGAGCCTCAGCCACCAGGATCCATGGGACGCCGGAATCGAGACCGGCGAGGAGCTCTCCTACGTGCGCAACGGCGTCGGAGCCCAGGTCCTGAGGAAACTGCGCCGCGGCCACTGGGTCATCCAGGACGAACTGGACCTTCACGGACTCACGGTCGAAGAAGCGCACGAACTGCTGGTGAGCTTTCTCAATCAATGCATCCGCCGCGGGCTGCGCTGCGTGCGGATCGTGCACGGCAAGGGGCTGCGCTCGAAGAATCGCGAGCCGGTGCTCAAGCGCAAGGTGGGCGGGTGGCTGATGCGGCGGGAAGAAATCCTGGCCTACTGCCAGGCACGGCAGGTCGACGGCGGCGGCGGTGCGGTGATCGTATTGCTGAAGGGCTAGATGGCGGCTTCGTCGGTCTCGCCGGTGCGGATCCGGATCACCTGGTCGACGCTGCTGACGAAGATCTTGCCGTCGCCGATCTTGCCGGTGCGCGCGGCCTTGATGATGGCGTCGATCGCGCCCTCGAGCAGCTTGTTCGGAACGACCACCTCGACCTTGACCTTGGGCAGGAAGTCGACCACGTACTCGGCGCCGCGATAAAGCTCGGTGTGGCCCTTCTGGCGGCCGAACCCCTTCACTTCTGTGACGGTCAGCCCACTGACTCCGATCTCGGACAGCGCCTCGCGCACCTCGTCCAGCTTGAACGGCTTGAAGATCGCTTCGATTTTTTTCATGGGGCCCCTCCCCTGTCCGAACCCGTGCGTGCCCGTAAGGATAGCACAGCAGACTAGCCGAAACGGTGCCGGAACTTGTTGGTGATCGGGAAGCGCCAGTCCTTGCCGAATCCGCGCGGGGTGATGCGGATGCCGATGGGAGCCTGCCGGCGCTTGTATTCGCTTCCGCGCACCATCCGCACCACTTTCTCGACGTCGGCGCGGCCGAAGCCCTTGCCGATGATTTCCAGCGGGCTCAAATCGTCCTCCACGTAGGCTTCCATGATCGCGTCCAGCACGGGGTACGGCGGCAGCGTGTCCTGGTCGGTCTGGTTCGCGCGCAGCTCCGCCGAGGGCGCGCGATCGATGACGCGCTGGGGTATCACGCGCCCGAGCCCGTTGCGGTAATGGGCGAGCCGGTAGACCATCAGCTTGCTGATGTCCTTCAGGACGCCGAAGCCGCCGGCCATGTCGCCGTAGAGCGTCGCGTAGCCGGTCCCCATCTCGCTCTTATTGCCGGTCGTCAGCACGATCGCCCCGGTCTTGTTCGAAAGCGCCATCAGCAGCGTGCCGCGGATGCGCGACTGGATGTTCTCCTCGGTCGAGTCTTCCGCCAGCCCCTTGAACTCTGCGGCGAGCGCCTTTAGAAACGCGTCGAAAACCGGCCGGATCGGGATTTCCGTGTAGCGCACGCCGAGCGCCTCGGCCTCCGCGCGCGCATCCTCCAGGCTCATGGAAGCCGTGTACTGGGAAGGCATCATGACCGCCCTCACCCGATCCGCGCCCAGCGCGTCCGCCGCCACGGCCAGCGTCAGCGCCGAATCGATCCCGCCCGAGAGCCCGAGGAGCACGCCCGGAAAGCCGTTCTTGCCGACGTAGTCGCGCACGCCGAGCTGCAGCGCGCGGTAGACCTCCGCCTCGGTGGCAAGCGGTGCGGCAATCTCGCCCGCCCGCGGCTCGCCGTCGGTCAGCGTGACCAGTCCGAGCGCCTCCTCGAACGACGGCAGCTGGTGCGTCACGGCGCCATCGCGGCCGAGGACGAACGAGCCGCCGTCGAACACCAGCTCGTCCTGTCCGCCGACAAGGTTGACGTAGACCACGGAGAGCCCGGTTTCCGCCACCCGGGCGCGCATCACTTCCTGGCGCACGCGCTGCTTGCCCACGTGGTAGGGCGAAGCGTTCAGCACGAGCAGCACAGTGGCCCCGGCCGCCCGCGCCGCGAGCGGAGCATCGGCGTGCCAGGAGTCGGCGCAAATGTTGATGCCGATGCGGTCGCCGGGCGCGACGCCACGCGCGCGCGCCGCCATCTGCCCTTCCGCGCCCCACGCGTCCTCGCAGATGTTGACTCCGAAGCTCACGCCGTTCACGGCCTGCACGCACGCCGCCGTCCCCGGATCGAAGTAGCGCTCCTCGTCGAACACCGTATAGTTCGGCAGCCGCTGCTTGTCGTAGGTGCCGGCGATCCTGCCGTTCTGGACCACCGACGCCGAGTTGTAGCATTTCCCGTCCGCGACCCGCGGATGACCCACGACCAGGGTGACGTCGCGCACGCGCGCGACGAGATCTTCCATCGCGTGCTGGCAGGCCTCGATGAAGTCCGCGCGCAGCAGCAGGTCCTCGGGCGGATAGCCGCACACCGCCAACTCCGGAGTCACGACCAGGTCCGCGCCCTGGCCGCGCGCGCGCCGGGCGAAATCCACGATGCGAGCGACGTTGCCGGCGAGGTCGCCGACGGTCGCGTTCATCTGCGCAATCGCAATTTTCACGTCGCTAATATATCATCGCCACTTCCGCCGATGGTAAGCAGTAAACGGCAAGCGGAGGATTCAACGATTCTTCCCTCACTGCTTACCGCTCACCGCTTACCCATGAGTTCTATCGAAGTCGTCGATTCCCTCGCCCGGGTCCCCGCGGAAGACTGGAATCGCCTTGCCGGCGGCGATCCGTTCCTGAGCCATGAATTTCTTTCGGCGCTGCACGAAACCGGCTGCGCCAGCAGCGCGACGGGCTGGATCCCGCAGTTCCTGCTTCTCAGGTCGGGGGCGGCGCTGGCCGGCGCCATGCCGCTCTACCTGAAGGAACATTCCTACGGCGAGTATGTGTTCGACTGGGCGTGGGCGGATGCCTATTACCGCCACGGGTTTGCCTACTATCCCAAGCTGCTCTGCGCCATCCCGTTCACGCCGGTCACGGGCGCAAGGTTGCTCGCCGCTGCGGACGCGGACCAGGACACACTGCTCCGCGCCGCGCTCGAACTGGCGCGAACGCTCGGCGTCTCCTCGCTGCATTGCCTGTTTCCGACTCGCCCCGAAGCGCAGCGCATGGAAGCGCATGGGATGATGCCGCGCACCACCGTGCAGTTTCACTGGAAGAACCGGGGCTACGCCAGCTTCGATGCGTTTCTCGGTGAATTCAGCCACGACAAGCGCAAAAAGGTGAAGCAGGAGCGCCGCAAGTCGGTCGCGGCCGGCATCCGCTTCAAGTGGCTGGAGGGCGACGAGATCCGCGAGCGGGACTGGGCATTTTTTCACCGCTGCTACCGCCAGACTTACCGCGAGCACCACTCCACGCCCTATCTCAACCTGGAATTCTTCTGCCGCATCGGGGCCGCGCTGCCCCGGCACCTCGTCCTGATCGTTGCCGAGCGCGAGAACGCCCCGATTGCCGCCTCGCTCAACGTCCGCGTTGCGAACCGGCTGTGCGGCCGCCACTGGGGCGCGCTCCAGCACCATCCGGCCCTGCATTTCGAGACGTGCTATTACCAGGGCATCGAGTACTGCATCGCACGCGGCATCGCGACGTTCGAGGGCGGCTCGCGCGGGGAGCACAAGCTTGCGCGCGGGCTGATGCCGGTCGAGATTCTCTCGGGGCACTGGCTCGCCCATCCGGAGTTCGCCGCGGCGGTCGAGCAGTTTCTCGCGCGCGAGGCGCGCGGGACGGAACGCTATGTTGACGAGCTCGAGGACCGCAGCCCGTACAAATTGCCTGCGACGGCGCCGACGAGTGACGAGCGACGAGGAACCAGCGCCGAATAACGATCCGGCACGGTCACTGCTGCTGGCGGCGGAAGCGGGAAAAAAAGCGCCACATCTCGGAATTGGCGTCGATCACCGCCGTGCCGGGGCCGAGGAGCCACGGAAGATAGTCCTGCACACCTCCCGGCCACACGTGCCCGGCACCGGTCAGCTTCCACAGGACGACCTCCGTCCCGTCCCGGCATGGAGAATAGACATGGCGCGTGGCAGTGTGCGCGGCATCCGCGGCGCCGGGCCGGCCACGCAATGGATCTCCCACCTGCGGCTGCGCGGGACAGCCGTTGCGTGCAATCCACTTCTCGAGCATGGCGTTCACCGATGCGTGGAAGACCCGCGTGTTGGTAAAGGGAAACGCCGGGCCGAGACCGCCGTCGTAGAGCGCGCGCTCGTCATCCACGCTGTGAATGTGCATGACCGGCACCGGCAACGCGGGCTCGAACTTGGGCAATGTCATGGCGCCGGCTACGCCCGCCACTGCCGCGATCCGGTGCGCCGCTTCGGCCGCAAGGCGGTACGCCATCATCGAGCCGTTGGACAATCCGGTCGCATATATCCGCCCCTTATCGAGTGCCACGCGCCCGGCCAGGTCGTCGAGCAGTGCGATCGAAAAGCCGACATCGTCGATGCGGCTCGCCGCCGCCAAGCCGCAGCAGGCGCCGGCGTTCCAGGTGAGCAACCGGCCCCCGATTCCGCCACTGCCGTTGGGATAGACCGCGATGAAGCCCTCGCGGTCTGCGGTCGCGTCCATGCGCGAGTACTGCTTCTGGACCTGCGCATGCGCGCCGCCGCCATGAAAATTCACCACTGCCGGCAGCGGTTTGCCGCCACGGGCCTGCGGCGGCACGTGCACGATATAGCTGCGGTGCAACTGCCCGTGGATCAGCGTGAACTCATGGTCCCCCGGCGCGAGCGTCGCGGCGCACGCGCCCGCCGCTCCAACGAGCAAGCCAAATACGAGAACAAGCCCGGATCGGATCACGCCTTCAGTTGAGCTGTATGCGCTCGCCCCAGGGCACCCTGCCCCTGCCCTTCACCAGCCAGATCACCGGGAATGCGGGCGCCTCGCGCGGGAACTCGCCCTCGGCGTCGGTGAAATAGAGCAGAAGGTCCGGCCGCCGGCGCCCGGCCGCGATCCAGTCGAATACGGGCACGAAACGGGTGCCGCCTCCGCCGCCGATCGCAGGCGGCAGCGCGATGGGCTCCCAGTGCTGGAATTCCCACGGCCCCCGGGGATCGAGACGCTCATCACAGGCGTGCAGCGTGACGCGGGCACGGATCTGCCCCTTCATCGCGTCGACTTCCGAAACGAACTGCGCGAGCTCCTCCGCGCCGATCGAGCCGCTCGTGTCGAGCGCCACGCACAACTCCACTTCGCCGCTCGCAAGGCGCGGCAGGAGCGCATCGCCTTCGCGCCGCGACGGCCGCTGGAAGCTGTAATCGTCCCGCGCAGTGCTTACGAGATAGCGCGCCAGCAGCATGCGCCATGGCAGTTGCGGCTGGATCACTCCGTCGACCCGCCGCAGCCATGATTCGCCGAGACGCCCCGCGCGCCGCGCCTGCTGGGCGGCGGCGACGATGCGGCTCTGCCAGCGACGCGCCAGCTCCGCGCGCTCGTCCAGCCCGGCATCGGGCGCCGGCAGGACGGCGCGTCCGGAATCGAGCGGGCGCTCTTCTCCGTCCGTGCCCGGCGCACCCGGATGTGCATCCGTTTCGTGCCCGTAGAACAGGTGGCGATCGAGCGTGCTTTCCATCGGTTCGTGCGGGATCAGTGGATAGATCTCCTCCGCCGACAGTCCCCGGAAATCGGGATTGGCGAGCGCGCCTTGCGGCGGCCGTAGCCCCTCCTCCACCAGCAGCAGATTGACGGCATGGTCGCACGCGACGTCCCAGCGCCGGCGCACGCGGTGGGCGCAGCGGGCAAAGTGTCCCAGCGCGCAGTGCATCGCCTCATGCGCGAGCACGAACTGGACCTCGGCCAGCGTCAGGCCTGCGACGTACGCGGGGTTGTAGTAGAGCGCGCGCGCATCGGTGGCGACGGTCTCGCACCGCACCGCCGCAACCGCGACGAGCGGGAGATGCATGACGAGCGCGCCGATGAACGGCCGCTCCAGGATCAGGCGCGTCCGCGCCGCTCCGAGTTTGGTCAGGATGTCGCGCGGCTCGTTCAATGCGGTCGCGCGTTGAGGTCGTAGAGCATCAGGTCGGCGATGCCGGCCGCCCACTCCGAGAACTCGGGCACGGTGATGAGCGGCCTGCCGATCGAGCGGTGCAGGTCCGTCACCAGCATCACGCCCATCTCCCGTTGCGGGAAGCATTTTGCGTACTTCAGGATGTGGCCATGCACCACCGCCGCATGCGGCATGTCCCGCACCTGGACCGCGCGCCGCACCAGCGCCGCCGCGACGCCGTACTGGAGGTCGATGCCGCGCGGCACCTGCGCGCTCTCGCCCCGCGCGATGGCGTCGATATCCGGCAGCTCGTGCATGTTGTCCACGAACGCCTTGAACTCCACCCCGGCGGCCGGACCGACGCACGCCTGCAGCGCGTCGAGCAGGAGCTCCGGGCTGTCGTCGAACTTGACGAGCGCCCGGTGCGCGTACTCCCACGAGCGCGGGCTGGGAAACGCGACGGGGTTGCGCGCCAGGTCGAAATCGAACAGCAGGTCGGGCCGGAAGCGCAGGAAGGCAATTACGCGGGCATCGATCGCGGCGGCGTGCGCCCACGCCACCCAGTCGTCGAGGTGGGGTTCGATTTCGAAGTGGGTGAAGCGGTTGGCGAGCGGCGTCGGCATGACGTAGGTCACCCCGCGATCACCGTAGCGGTTGCCCGCGGCGAAGATCACCCACCCGTCCGGGGCGCGGTATTCGCCGAGGCGGCGGTCGAGAATCAGCTGGTAGGCCGCAGCGGTGACGGTCGGCGGCGCAGACGTGATTTCATCCAGAAACAGGATTCCGCTCGGCCCGTGCCGCGTCGCATCCGGCAACAATGCCGGCACCGACCATTCGACACGGTCGCCCACGCGGAACGGTATGCCGCGGAGATCGGTGGGCTCCATCTGCGAGAGCCGGACATCGATCAGGGGCACGCCGTGCTTGCGGGCGATCTGCGCGATGATCTGAGACTTGCCGACTCCCGGCGCGCCCCACAGCATGACCGGGGTGTGCGCCGCCGCCGCCGTGCTGGCGAACTCCCGCTCGAGGATCTGGAAGATGTGCGATGGGCGCATCGCTTTTCATCATAGCACCGCGCTACGCCGTAGTATTATCGTCCGTGCCAGAGTGGTGCAAAACCTACCCGAATGAAATTCTGCAGCAATTGCGGCGCACCGCTCACGTTCAAGGTCCCGGCCGGCGACGCGCTCCCGCGCCACGTCTGTGACGCCTGCGGCGCCATCCATTACCAGAACCCGCGCATGGTGGTGGGCTGCATCGCCGAGTGGGAGGACCGCATCCTGCTGTGCCGGCGCGGCATCGAGCCGCGCCATGGCCTGTGGACGGTGCCGGCCGGCTACATGGAAAACGGCGAGACCACGTTCGAGGGCGCCATCCGCGAAACGCTGGAGGAAGCCAACGCCCGGGTGGAGATCGAATCCCTCTACGCGCTCTACAACATTCCCCACATCAGCCAGGTCTACATCCTGTTCCGCGCCCGGCTGCTCGATGCCGAGGTGCGGCCGGGCGCCGAAACGCTCGAGGCGCGGCTGCTCGCGGAGCGCGAGATTCCGTGGGACCGGATCGCGTTCGCCAGCGTGCGCAACGCGCTCGTTCATTACTACGAGGACCGCAGGAGAGGCGATTTTCCGTTTCACATGGGGACGATCGAGCAGCCCAGGAAGACCTGACTCGTGGATGGTGGCTCGTGACGAATGGTCGCGCTACGATGCGAGTCGAAGCGTAAGATAGACCTACCTTCTGGAGAGCGGCGTATGACTGCACCGATTCCCACGACCAAGCCGGCGTTTCAGTGGGACGATCCGCTGCTGCTCGAGGAGCAGCTGACGGACGAGGAGCGCATGGTACGCGATACCGCGCGCGCCTACTGCCAGGAAAAGCTCATGCCGCGCGTTCTGGAAGCACACCGGCATGAGCGCTTCGATCGCGACATCCTGTACGAAATGGGAAAGCTCGGCTTCCTCGGCTCGACGCTATCGGGCTACGGATGCGCGGGCGTGAACCACGTGTGCTACGGCCTGCTGGCGCGCGAGCTGGAGCGCGTGGACAGCGGCTACCGCTCGGCGATGTCCGCGCAGTCGACCCTCGTCATGCTCCCCATACACGAATTTGGCAGCGAGGCGCAGCGTCAGAAATACCTGCCGCGGCTTGCGACCGGCGAGTGGGTCGGCTGCTTCGGCCTGACCGAGCCGGACTCCGGCTCCGATCCCTACAGCATGGTGACCCGGGCGCGGAAGGCGGACGGCGGCTACGTGCTCCAGGGAAGCAAGATGTGGATCACCCATGCGCCGATCGCGGACGTATTGCTGGTCTGGGCCAAGGACGAGAGCGGAGAGATCCGCGGTTTTCTCCTGGAGCGGGGCATGAAGGGATTGTCGACGCCAAAGATCGAGGGCAAGTTCAGCCTGCGCGTTTCGCCCACGGGCATGGTCGTCATGGAGCAGGTGTTCGTGCCGGAGGACAATATGCTGCCCGGCGTGTCAGGCTTGAAGGGACCGTTCTCCTGCCTCAACAAGGCGCGCTACGGCATCTCCTGGGGCGCGCTCGGCGCGGCGGAATTCTGCTGGCACGCGGCGCGCAACTACGTCATGGAGCGCAAGCAGTTCGGCCGCCCGCTTGCCGCCAACCAGCTGATTCAGCTGAAGCTCGCCAACATGCAGACCGAGATCACCCTCGGCCTGCAGGTCGCGCTGCGAATCGGGCGCCTGATGGACGAGGGCCGCGCGGCGCCCGAGATGATCTCACTCGCCAAGCGCAACGCCGCCGGCAAGTCGCTCGACATCGCCCGCGCCGCCCGCGACATGCACGGGGGCAACGGCATCGCCGACGAATTTCACGTCATCCGCCACGTCATGAACCTGGAAGCCGTCAATACCTACGAGGGGACGCACGACATCCACGCCCTCGTCCTCGGGCGCGCCCAGACCGGAATCGCGGCGTTCGGCTGAGCCCGGCCGCTGTCAGCGCGTCCTGCGGCGCTTTCCCGGCACGTGCCGGCGCAGGTGCACGGCCTCGCGCATGCGGGCGCGAACCCGGATGTTGAGCATTTCGACCGCCACCGCGAACGCCATCGCAAAGTAGATGTAGCCCTTGGGAATGTGCAGGTCCCACCCCTCGCCGATCAGCGCCACGCCGATCAGTATCAGGAACGATAGCGCCAGCATCTTGATCGTCGGATGGCGGTCCACGAATTCGCCGATCGGTCCCGCGGAGAACAGCATCACGCCGACAGCGAGGACGATCGCGATCACCATGATCGCCAGCTCATCCACCATCCCGACCGCGGTGATGACGGAATCGAGCGAGAACACGATGTCGATCACCGCGATCTGGGCGATCACCGCTCCGAATCCCGCCACCACGGCGGCGCCCCGCTCGTCCTCCTCCTCGCCCTCGAGCGCGTTGTGGATCTCGTGAACGCTCTTCCAGAGCAGGAACAGTCCGCCGCCGATCAGGATGAAATCGCGGCCGGATATTTCCTTCCCCAGTACGGGTATCTCGAACAGCGGGGCAGTCAGCGTCATGATCCACGTGAGCGTGAACAGCAACGCCAGCCGGGTGAGCATCGCGAGCGCAAGCCCGATGGTCCGGGCCCTCGCCCGCTGGTGCTCCGGCAGCCGCCCGCACAGGACGGAGATGAAGATAATATTGTCCACGCCGAGCACGATCTCGAGCGCGGTCAGCGTCGCCAGCGCGAGCCAGGCGTGCGGATCGAGTAGCCATTCCATCGGACCATCTCCTCTTTCTGTTATCTTTGCGATTATTGCTGTCGCTGCCAAAGCGATCAATCATGAAATTCTTCGGGGTGGCCGGGACAAACGTTATCGCCACGGAGCGGCTGCAGGCCTGGATCGGCCGGACGGAATCACGCTCCGACGTGGTGACGGCATGGCCTGCCGTTGCGCTCGCGGCGACGCTCGACCGCCACGACCCGGAGCCGAAGCCCGGGGAGGCGCTCCCGCCGGGCTGGCACTGGCTCTATTTTCTCGAAGCCGCTCCCGCCTCGGAACTCGGGCCGGACGGTCACCCGAAGCGCGGCGGGTTCCTGCCGCCGGTGGAGCTGCCGCGGCGCATGTGGGCGGGCGGCAGGATCGAGTTCAGGCGGCCGCTGCGGGTGGGCGACAAGATCCGCCGCGAGTCGCGGATCGTGGCGATTGAACCGAAGCAGGGCCGCAGCGGCAACCTCGTTTTCGTCACCGTGCGCCACTCGGTGTCCGCCGACGGAGAGCTCGCCGTCGTCGAGGATCACGATATCGTCTATCGCGAGGCTGCAAAGTCCGGGGACGCTCCGCCGCCGCCCACGCCCGCGCCCCGTGACGCAAGCTGGCGGCGCGAGCTCGTCGCCGATTCGGTGATGCTGTTCCGCTACTCGGCCCTGACTTTCATCGGGCAGCGCATCCATTACGATCTCGATTACTGCCGCAACGTTGAAGGCTATCCGGGGCTCGTCGTCCACGGTCCGCTCCAGGTCATCCTCCTCCTCGATCTTGCCCGGCGGAATGAGCCGCGACCGGTGAAAAGGATTGAATACCGCGCGCTCCATCCGCTGTTTCACTTCGAGCGCTTCACCGTCAACGGCAATCCCGCGCTCGACGGCGCCCAGGCCCAGCTTTGGACCGCCAACCCCGCCGGGAACCAAGCGCTGGCGGCAACTGCCTATATTTAAGAGTGTTTTGTGCAGCACGGAAAACCCTCAAGTTGACCCCGGAATGACGTAAGCTTGCTGTAAGAAAGCCTTTTCAATTCGGTCACTTAGGCGTAATATCTGCGCACCTTTCGCGGGGCCGGCGGTGTCATCGTGCGGGGCTGCTGCAACGTTAAGGCAGGTACGGGCAAATAAGCAGGATCGGGATGAGACCCACCGACATCGGTGCGCCTGACTACTTTCACAAGGTAGTGGATTGTCAGTGGGCCTGCCCGTCCCACACTCCCGTCCCCGAGTACATCCGGTTGATCGCCGCTGGCCGCTACGGCGACGCCTACATGGTCAACTGGCAGTCGAACGTCTTCCCCGGCATCCTCGGCCGCACCTGCGACCGCCCGTGCGAGCCGGCCTGCCGCCGCGGCCGGGTCGAAGAGCGCAACGCCGAAAAGCCCGAGCCGGTTGCAATCTGCCGCCTGAAGCGCGTCGCCGCGGACAACAAGGAAGACATTCGCGGCCGCCTGCCCAAGCCCGCAAAGCAGAAAAACGGCAAGCGCATCGCCTGTATCGGCTCCGGTCCGGCCTCCCTTACCGTCGCCCGCGATCTCGTTCCCCTCGGTTACAGCGTCACCGTGTTCGATCAGGACCCGCGCGCGGGCGGCATGATCTGGTCGCAGATCCCGCGCTTTCGCCTGCCGATGGAAGTGATCGACGAGGAAGTCGGCTACATCCTCGACCTCGGCGTCGACTTCAAGCCGGGCGTGCGGATCGACAGCCTCAAGCAGCTCATGGCCGAGGGCTACGACGCGATTTTTGTCGGCAGCGGCGCGCCGCGCGGCCGCGATCTGGACATCCCGGGGCGCAAGGAAGCGGCCGCCCACATTCACATCGGAATCGACTGGCTGTCGAACGTCTCGTTCGGCCACATCGACAAGATCGGCAAGCGCGTGGTGGTGCTGGGCGGCGGCAATACCGCGATGGATTGCTGCCGCACGAGCCGGCGCCTCGGCGGCGAGGACGTGAAGGTCATCGTGCGCTCGGGCTACGAGGAAATGAAGGCTTCGCCGTGGGAAAAGGAAGATGCCCAGCACGAAGGCATCCCGATTCTCAACTATCTCGTCCCCAAGGCCTTCACGCATGAGAACGGCAAGCTCAACGGCATCACTTTCGAGAAAGTGAAGGCCGTCTACGACGCCAAGGGCCGGCGCGACCTGGTCCCCACCGGCGATCCGGACCAGCACTTCGAATGCGACGACGTGCTGGTCGCGGTGGGGCAGGAGAACGCCTTTCCCTGGATCGAGCGCGACGTCGGCCTCCAGTTCGACCGCCACGGCATGCCGGTGGTGGACAAGCTCACGATGCAGTCGACGCTGCCCAACATCTTCTTCGGCGGCGATGCGGCGTTCGGACCCAAGAACATCATCTGGGCGGTGGCGCACGGCCACGACGCGGCGGTCTCGATCGACAAGCTCCTGAACGGCGAGGACATCCGCAGCCGCCCGGCACCGGGCGTGACGCTCGTCTCACAGAAGATGGGCATCCACGAGTGGAGCTACGACAACGATATCTCCCTCGCGCAGCGCTACAAGGTGCCCTGGCGCGACAAGAAGGTGACGCTGAAGGACATCAAGGTCGAGGTCGAGATGGGCTTCGACGCCAAGACCGGCTTCGCGGAAGCGCAGCGGTGCCTGAACTGCGACGTGCAGACTGTATTCACCGGCAAGCTCTGCATCGAGTGCGACGCGTGCGTGGACATCTGCCCGATGGATTGCATCAGCTTCACGCAGAATGGCGAGGAGCAGGAGCTGCGCGGGCGCCTGAATGCCCCGGCAGCGACACTCACCCAGGACCTCTACGTCTCGGATAACCTCAAGACCGGCCGCGTGATGGTGAAGGACGAGGACGTCTGCCTGCACTGCGGCCTGTGCGCCGAGCGCTGCCCGACGGGCGCGTGGGACATGCAGAAGTTCCTGCTCGACATGACGCACGCCGGTCCCGGGTGCCGCACGCAGAAGAGAAAGGCCGCATGAAACGCATCGAGTCCGTCAACGACTGCGTCATCAAGTTCGCCAACGTCAACGGCTCGGGATCGGCGAGCGCCAACGAGCTTTTTGCGCGCTCCATCCTGCGCATGGGAGTGCCGGTCTCGCCCCGCAACATCTTCCCGTCCAACATCCAGGGCCTGCCGACGTGGTACGAGGTCCGCATCAACGAGACCGGCTACCAGGGGCGGCGCGGCGGCGTCGATCTCATGGTCGCCATGAACCCGCAGACCTGGGCGCAGGACCTGAAGGAAATCGAGGCCGGCGGCTACGTCTTCTACGACAATTCCAAGGCGCTGCCGAAGTCGAAGTTACGCGACGACATCAACGTCATCGGCATGCCGTTGACCGAGATCTGCAACGCCACATACAGCGATCCCCGCCAGCGGCAGCTGTTCAAGAACATCGTCTACGTCGGTGCCCTCTCCGCGCTGATGGAGATCGACCCCGGCGAGATCGAGAAGCTCTTCTCGGAGCAGTACAAAGGCAAGGAAGCGCTGCTGCAGTCGAACATCAAGGCGCTGCGGCTGGGGCGCGACTACGCGCTGCAGAACCTGACCTGCCCGATCGGATTGCGCGTCAAGCGCGCCAACAACGTCGGCAACAAGATCTTCGTGGACGGCAACTCCGCGGCCGCGCTCGGGGCCGTCTACGGCGGCGCGACGGTGTGCGCCTGGTATCCGATCACGCCCTCCTCCTCGCTCGCAGAGGCGTTTATCAAGCATTGCCAGAAGTACCGCATCGACCCGGCTACCGGCAGGAACCGCTACGCGATCATCCAGGCCGAGGACGAGCTCGCGTCGATCGGCATCGCCATCGGCGCCGGCTGGAACGGCGCCCGCTCCTTTACCTGCACCTCGGGACCGGGCATCTCGCTCATGCAGGAGTTCATCGGTCTCGCCTACTTCGCCGAGATCCCGGTGGTGCTGATCGACGTGCAGCGCGGCGGACCCTCGACCGGCATGCCGACGCGCACCCAGCAGTCGGACCTCCTGTCCTGCGCCTACGCCTCGCACGGGGACACGCGGCACGTGATGCTGTTTCCCGAGGATCCGACCGAGTGCTTCGAATTCTCCGCGCAGGCGTTTGACCTCGCCGAGCGCCTGCAAACCCCGGTGTTCGTGATGACCGACCTCGACATCGGCATGAACACGCGGCTGACCGACCCGTTCCAGTGGAACGACTCGCGCGCCTACGACCGCGGCAAGGTGATGACCCACGACGATCTCGAGGCCGGCAAGGAGTTCGGCCGCTACCTCGACGTGGACGGCGACGGAATCTCCTACCGCACCTATCCGGGCACGCACCCGACGCGCGGCGCCTACTTCACGCGCGGCACCACCAAGGACCGTTACGCGCGCTACAGCGAGGCCGGCCCGGACTACGTCGACAACATGCAGCGGCTCGTGCGCAAGTTCGAGACCGCGAAGCAGCTGATACCGAGGCCGCTCCTGCGGCCGGCCGCGAAGCCGGCGCGCTTCGGCGCGATTTACTACGGCTCGACCAGCCCGGCGATGCAGGAGGCGCTCGACGTCCTCGCGCAGCGCGGCATCCACGTCAACGCGCTGCGCGTCCGCGGCTTTCCGTTCCAGGACGAGATCGCGGATTTCGTCGCCGCCCACCCCTGGGTGTTCGTGGTCGAGCAGAACCGCGACGCGCAGCTGAAGACGCTGCTCGTGAACGAGGCGAAGGTGAACGCATCGCGCCTGCTGTCGGTGCTGCACTACGACGGCACGCCGATCACCGCGCGCTTCATCGTCGAGCAGATCTCCCAGCATTCCGCAGCGCGTACCGTGGTGCCGCTGAAGCGGGTCGGAGCCTGACGCCAGGATTGAGGATCGAGGGCTGAGCAATGACTTATATCGCCAAACCGAAGTTGCACCATCCGACGCTGGCCAAGAACAGCGTGGGCTACACCCGCAGGGACTACGAGGGCACGGTGTCGACGCTGTGCGCCGGCTGCGGCCACGACTCGATTTCCGCCGCGATCGTGCAGGCGTGCTGGGAGCTCGATATCGAGCCGCACCGGGTCGCCAAGCTCTCCGGCATCGGCTGCTCGTCCAAGACCCCGACCTACTTCCTCGGCAATTCGCACGGCTTCAACAGCGTGCACGGGCGCATGCCCTCGGTGCTGACCGGCGCCAACCTTGCCAACAAGGACCTCCTTTATCTGGGGGTCTCGGGTGACGGCGATACCGCCTCCATCGGGCTCGGCCAGTTCGCCCACAGCGTGCGGCGCGGCGTGAACATGGTCTATATTGTCGAGAACAACGGCGTCTACGGCCTGACCAAAGGCCAGTTCTCCGCCACTGCCGACAAGGGCTCGAAATCCAAGCGCGGCGTTGCCAACACCGACGAGCCGCTCGACATGATCGGGATGGCGCTGCTGCTGGGCGCAAGCTTCGTTGCGCGCAGCTTCTCCGGCGACAAGCAGCAGCTGGTGCCGCTCATCAAGGCCGCGATCGAGCACCGCGGGGCGGCTTTCATCGACGTGATCTCGCCGTGCGTCGCCTTCAACAACCACCCGGGATCGACCAAGAGCTATGACTACGTGCGCGAGCACAACGAGGCGGTCAACCGGCTCGACTTCATGGAGGCCCGCGAGGAGATTACGGCCGACTACGCGGCGGGCACGGTGATCGATGTCGCGCAGCACGACGGCTCGGTGATTCGGTTGCGCAAGCTTGCGCCGGACTACGAACCGACCGATCGCATCAAGGTGATGAATTACCTGCAGGAGCGCGCTGCCGCGGGCGAGGTGGTGACGGGCCTGCTCTATGTCCAGCCGAACTCGGCCGACCTCCACCAGCACTTGAATACCGTCGATCCCCCACTCGGCCAGCTGACCGAGCGCGAGCTGTGTCCGGGCAGCGTGACGCTGGAGCGAATCAACGCCGCGCTGCGGTGACGAATCGTCGTCCTCGCGAAGGCGGGGACCCAGGCCCGCCCCCCATCCTACCTTCCCCCGCGAGGGGGGAAGGGGATACCCGCCTCCGCGGGAAAGACGGGTGCTATTTAAGCTTGATCGCCAGGCCGTAGCAGAGGTGCCCGGCGCCCCACCCGTCCTTGTCGTACAGGCAGTGCAGGTTGATGACGCCGTCCGCGCCCGCGCCGGTTGCCTTCGAAGTCAACGCTTCGATGGCATCGGCTTCGGTGCCGTACTCGGGCACCCAGAGGGCCGAACGCCACGACTGCGTCCAGACTCGCGTCACCACCGTGTAGCGGTCGAGCGTCAACTGCGTCGCGTCGAACACCTTGACCTGCGCAGCATCGGTGCCCCGCGTGGCGCAGCCCGCGAGGAGCAGCGTGCAGGCAACCGCGCAGGCAGCGAATTTGCTCCGGTTCATTGAGCGAATTATAGGTCTCGGCTATAGTGATACGCCAGTCCCACCCCATGGCCACACCCACACCGACCGCCAAGGCCATCCCGCCCAGCGCCGACCGCAAGCTTGAGCTCACCCAGGTCGTCGCCGACCTCGTGGCGGACGGGCTGGTGCCAAAGGACGCCGCGGACCAGCTGGTGGCGAACCGCCGCTTCGCGCGCGGCGATATGCACCCCCTGGTGGTGATTGCCGACCAGAAATGGAAGGACCCACGGAACCCGCGCAAGCTCCTGCACCTCGAGGCCCTCACGCAATGGCTGGCCGAGAAGGTCGAGCTTCCCTACCTCCATATCGACCCGTTCAAGATCGACTTCGCGGCGGTGACGAAGACGATGTCGAGCGCCTACGCCGAGCGCTACCGCATCCTGCCGGTGGCGATCAACACGCGCGAGGTGACGATCGCGGTTTGCGAGCCGCATCTGCGCGAATGGGAAAACCAGATCCGCCAGGTGCTGCGGCTCGAGGTGAAGCGCGTCCTCGCCAATCCTCTCGACATCCAGTCCTACCTCGTCGAGTTTTACAACCTCGCGCGCTCGATCAAGGGTGCGACCACGAAAGACAAGGGCGCGATCTCCGACATCGCCAATTTCGAGCACCTGGTGCAGCTCGGGCGCAGCGGCAAGCTCGACGCGAACGACCAGCACATCGTTCACATCTGCGACTGGCTCTTCAATTACGCCTTCACGGAGCGCGCGAGCGACATCCATCTCGAGCCGCGCCGCGAGGTGAGCAACGTGCGCTTCCGCATCGACGGCGCGTTGCACCAGGTGTATCAGATCCCGACGCCGGTGATGGCGGCGATGGTGAGCCGCATCAAGATCCTGGGACGGATGGACGTGGTCGAGAAGCGGCGTCCGCAGGACGGCCGCCTGAAGACCGTGACGCCGGACGCCGACGAAGTGGAACTCCGGCTCTCCACCATGCCGACCGCGTTCGGCGAGAAGCTCGTCATGCGGATCTTCAACCCCGATAACCTGGTGAAGAACTACAAGGAGCTCGGCTTCACCGACGACGACGAGCGCAAGTGGGGCCATATGGTCGTCAATCCCCACGGCATCATCCTGGTCACCGGCCCCACCGGCTCCGGCAAGACCACCACGCTCTACTCGACGCTGAAGCAGCTCGCCGAACCCGACGTGAACGTGTGCACCGTGGAAGACCCGATCGAGATGGTCGAGCCGGCCTTCAACCAGATGCAGGTGCAGCCCTCGATCGGGGTCGACTTTGCGAGCGGCATCCGCACCCTCATGCGCCAGGACCCGGACATCATCATGGTCGGCGAGATCCGCGACCTCGCGACCGCCGAGATGGCGATCCAGGCCGCGCTGACGGGCCATTTGGTGCTCTCCACGCTGCACACCAACGACGCGCCGTCGGCGATCACGCGGCTGCTCGACCTCGAGGTACCATCGTACCTGCTGCAATCCACGATACTGGGCGTCATGGCACAGCGGCTGCTGCGCACGCTGTGCCCGAACTGCAAGGAGCCGCACGAGCTCGACGATTCCTCGTGGCAGCATCTGGTGTCGCCCTGGAAGGCCGCCAAGCCCAAAGGCTCGACTTACGTCGCCAAGGGCTGCCTCGATTGCCGGATGACGGGCTACATGGGGCGCGTCGGCATCTACGAAACGATGGTGATGACGCCCGAGCTGCGAAAGGCGATCACGCCGGAGACCGATATCGCCGCGCTGCAGGACAAGGCGTACAAGGACGGCATGCGGCCGCTGCGGATCGCCGGCGCGACGAAGGTGGCGCTCGGCCTCACCACGGTGGACGAAGTGCTGCAGACCGCGCCGCCGCCGACCGGCGACCGCAGGCTGCACCC
>DATICE010000199.1:0-21544 GCA_035456985.1 Burkholderiales bacterium
GTGATCACCTACGGCGTTAACTATGGCATCGGCACCAGGATCGGCGAGGGCACGAGCAAGGAAGGGATGGAGCAGCCGCTCTACTACTGGGTGCCCTCGATCGCGCCTTCGGGCATGGCGTTCTACACGGGCGAGCGCTTCCCGCGCTGGAAGGGCAGCCTGTTCGTCGGCGCGCTGCGCGACCAGATGCTCGTGCGGCTCGAGCTCGATGGCGAGAAGGTGGTGAAGGAGGAGCGCTTGCTGAAAGGCGTCCTCGGCCGCATCCGCGACGTGCGCATGGGACCCGACGGTTACTTGTACCTGTTGAATGATCAGAGCCACGCGGTGCTCGCCCGCCTCGAGCCCGCGAGCTGATTTACATAACTTTACGTAGCGGAAAAACTCGGCTTACCGCTTCTTCGCACACTCGCTTCGTCCTTTCCAAGGAGAAGCGATGAACAAGTTCAGGCGGATCACTCTGGCAACCCTGGCCGGCGGCGTGGCTGCCGGCATTGGATTCAAGGCGTTCGGCCAAGGTCGGCGCCACGGCTACGGGCCGATCGATCCGGCGGATCTCGACCGGCATGTCGAGCGCATGCTCAAGCACCTGTACGTGGAGATCGATGCCACGGACGCGCAGAAGCAGAAGCTCGATCCCATCGTCCGACAGGCCGCCAAGGAGCTCGCGCCCATGCGCCAGAACCTGCACGCCGCCCGGCGCGAAGCGATGGAGCTCCTGGCGCAGGAGCGCGTCGATCCGGCGGCGCTCGAGGCGCTGCGCGCGAAGCACATTGAGTTCGCTGACCAGGCCTCGCGCAGGCTCACGCGTGCCATCGCCGAGGCAGCCGAGGTGCTGACGCCGGCGCAGCGCAAAGAGCTCGCGGCGCACTTCGCGCGCAGGCGCCGTTGGGGGCACGCCTGACGCTATAGTCGGCGGGTGGGCGAACGGATCCTGCTGATCGACGACGACTCCCGCCTCGCTGCGATGGTGTCGGAGTACCTGGCGGGAGCAGGCTACCGGGTGGCCACCGCGGCGAGCGGTGAGACAGGGCTCGAGCGCCTGGCGAAAGAGCCCTACGACGCACTGGTGCTCGATCTCTCGCTGCCCGACATCGACGGCCTGGAGGTCTGTCGCCGGCTGCGCGCGCGCTCCGACGTCCCGGTCCTCATGCTCACCGCGCGCGGCGACGCGATGGATCGCATCGTGGGTTTGGAGCTCGGCGCCGACGACTATCTTCCCAAGCCGTTCGAGCCGCGCGAGCTGCTTGCCCGTCTCAAAGCGATTCTGAGGAGAGGGAAGCGGGCGGCGAAGGATCCCGTCCTCAGTTTCGGTCGCCTTGAGATCGATCGCGGCGCTCGAGCCGTGCGCGTCGCCGGGAAGGAAAAGCCGCTCACCTCGTTCCAGTTCGCTTTGCTCGTGGCGCTCGCCGAGAACGCCGGCCGGGTGCTCTCGCGCGACGCGCTCATGGACCTCATCCGCGGCCAGAAGCTCGACGCTTTCGACCGCTCGATCGACGTCCACGTTTCGCGCATCCGCGCCGCGATCGAGGACGACCCGAAAAAGCCGCGCCGCATCATCACCGTGCGCGGTGCGGGATATGTTTTTGCCAGACAGCAAACATAACTTTACCGGGCGGCAACACGCGGCACACGGTAGGGGCACATGCTGATCGCCGATGTACAGAGCCAGCGCAATCGCCATCACCTCGCTCGCCGCCGCTCTCTGCGCCGGGTGTGGAGACTGGAGTGGATTCGGATTTCGCGCCAACGGGCTCGAATTGCCGCGCCTCAGGCAGGCGCTGGCGCTCAAAGCCGGCATGGTGGTCGCCGATGTCGGCGCCGGCAAGGGGGAGCTGACCTTTGCGCTCGCCGGCGAGGTAGGGCCCGGCGGGTACGTCTTTTCGAGCGAGATCGATCCGGCCCGCTTGGCGCGGCTTCGCGAAACGGTCGTCAGAGGCAGGCTCGGCCACGTGGCAATTGTCGAAGCACGCAGCGACGACACCGGGCTGCCGCCTGACTGCTGCGACGCGATCGTCCTGCGCCGCGTGTATCACCACTTGACCGACCCTGCACGCACGAATGCGAGCTTGCTGCAGTCCTTGCGCCCGGGGGGCCTGCTCGCGGTCATCGACCTTCCGCCGCCGTTTTCCGGGCACCGTGGTTCTCTTGGCATTTCGGCGCAGGTGGTGGTCGACGAAGTCACGAGGAGCGGCTTTGAGCTGCTTCAGTTGATCGACGATTGGCCGGGCCGCGGTCCATTCGCGAGCTATTGCGCGATCTTCCGCAAACCATGAGCGAGGCGCTGCAGGATATTCCCAAACTCGGTCTCGTTCGACCACCGCTTGTGTATCTGCTCTCGATCGTCATAGGGGCGCTGATTCAACTCGCCGCACCCCACCCATTTCTTCCGCGAACGCTCGCTCTACCGCTCGGCGCGTCTCTTGTCGTATTCGCCATCGGGCTGTTCGCGTACTCCACTGCGAAATTCCGAGTTGCCGGCACGCCCGTGCCCGCCCGAAAGCCAACCACCGCGATCGTGCGTACGGGGCCGTATCGCTTCAGCCGGAACCCGATATATTTGGCCCTCTCGCTGTTCCAGCTCGGTATCGCGGCCTGGGCCAACAGCCTGTGGCTCCTGGCCACACTCGTGGGCGCTGTGGCGCTCATCCACTTCGTCGTCATACCGAGAGAAGAGCAGTATCTGGAGCGAAGATTCGGTGCCCAATACTTGGATTACAAGGCTTCCGTGCGCCGCTGGCTTTAAGGCGGTGGGCTGATGCGCAGGCTGTACCTGCGCATCTACCTTGCGGTGCTGGCGAGCCTCGCGGTATTCGCCATCGCCGCGGGCGTGCTCTGGCACACCCTCGCTGACCCGCATGGGGAGGAGGTCGGCGCGCTCGTCGCACGCAACCTAGTGCCGCCGGCTGGCGCTTCGCCGGCGGAGCAGCAGGCGGCGCTCGAGCGCCTCACGCGCGACGTGCGCGCCGACCACGCGCTCTTCTCGCGTGACGGAGCGCGCCTGGGATCGGTCGGCGCGCCGCTGCCCGCGCCAGAGCGCGGCGGCTGGCAACGCGGACCGGGCGGCCCCCACTGGGCGACACAGCTACCCGACGGGCGCTGGCTGGCGGCGCGAACGCCGCACCAGCGGCGCGGGCCGGCGTTCGGCCTTCTGGCGTTCGCGCTCATCCTCGTCGCCATCGGCGTCGGCGCCTATCCGGTGGTGCGCCGTCTCACCAAGCGCCTCGAGCGGCTGCAGCACGGCGTGGAGGCGCTCGGCGCGGGCGAGCTCTCGGCGCGCGTGAAGGTCGAGGGGCGGGACGAGGTGGCGAAGCTTGCCGAGAGCTTCAACCGCGCGGCGGCGCGCATCGAGGAGCTGGTGGCCGCGCACAAGACGCTGCTCGCCAACGCGTCGCACGAGCTGCGCACGCCGCTTGCCCGCATCCGCATGGCGCTCGAGCTAGGCAAGGACAAGCGCGCCGTCGAGCAGGACATCGCCGAGCTCGATGCGCTGATCGATGAGGTCCTGCTCGCGAGCCGCCTCGACGCGGTGTCTTCGCTGGAAAACATCGAGGACGTCGATCTGCTCGCGCTCGCCGCTGAGGAGGCGTCGCGCTACGACGTCGAGGCACAGGGCGAGCCGACGATGATGCGCGGCGATCCACGGCTGCTTCGCCGCATGATCCGCAACCTCCTCGAGAACGCACGCCGCCACGGTGCGCCGCCGATCGGGGTGTCGGTGAGAGATCGCGAGATCCGCGTGTGCGATTCCGGGCCCGGCGTTGCGGAGGCCGATCGGGAGCGGATCTTCGAGCGTTTCAACTCGAAGCACGGCACCGGCCTCGGCCTCGCGCTCGTGCGCCAGATTGCGCGCCGCCATGGCGGCGAGGCTCGTTGCGAAGGAAACTGCTTTGTCGTGGGGTTCAAATGAAAGAGAGTGAAACAGAAGATCTTTGCGACCCGAGTGACCGCCTCCCGATCGCGCTGCTCGTGCTGTCGCTCGCCCTCGTGCTCGGCTGGGTGTTTTTCGGCGGCTAGCCCAGCCTTCGCGCGAGCGCGGTCAGCGCGCCGTGCGGCGAGGCAAGTTCTTCCAATATGGTGAAGTGATTCCTTTCAGGAACGGCAATCGCTTCTCGCCTTAGAAGTTTCGCGTACTCCTCGGACTGCCGGCAGAGCTCCGGCAATTCGTCTGCACCGTAGGCAATGACAAGCGGTTTTTCGGTATGGCCCGGGGTGTTTCGCCGAGCCTCGTCCTCATCGAGCCGGAGCTTGTCGTTGATGTAGCAAAGCCGCATCGGCTCGAGATCGTAGATGCCGCTGATGGCAAGGCCGCCCCGGGCCGCGGGATGGCTCATCGCCATTGCGGTGAGATGCCCGCCGGCGGACCAGCCCGAAATGAATACCCGCTCTCTATCCCCGCCCAGGGTTGGTATGGACGAGTTCAACCAGTCGAGCGCGGCATGGATCTCGGCGACGATGCCGTCGAGGCGCTTCTGCGGAGCGAGCGTGTAGCCGATAAGCGCGACGTTGATGCCCCAGGCGAGCGGGCCTTCGGCGATGAAGGCGAAAAGCTCCTTGGCGCGCATCTGCCAATAGCCGCCGTGGATGAAGGCGAGTACCGGCCCGTCGCGCCGCGCGGCGAAATAGTCGATACGGTTGCGCTCCTCGGGCCCGTAGCGCAGGTTCATGCCCTCGGCATGCCTGGCGCGCAGCCGCGCGCTGCGCGCTTCCCACTCAGCGACGATCTGCGCGCTGTCCTTGACCGCGGCGCTGTTGTTGTAGGCGGCGTCGAGCGCCGCCCGCTCCATCCCTCGATAGAGAGCCATCAGACTTTGAATGACGCGAGCGTTTCCCGTGCAAAAAGCTCTTCGGGCTGAAAGCGGCGCTTCGACAAGCCCTGTTCGTGGTGGTAGCGCAGGAAGGTCTCGAGCGCCTTGCGATTCGGCTCCAGGCCGTACGGCCACCAGTCCTCGCCCATTTCCCGCCGCGCCTCCTCGATTTCGGCGACGAGCCATGGGACCATGGCGGGCAGGGCGGCGGTCTGGTTGTAGAGCGCGTACGCCTTCGCCTTGGCTTCGACGAATGCCTTGTAGAGCGATTGCGCGACCCAGGGGTGCTTCGCGTAGACGTCGCGGCGCATCACGACCGTGTGCATCGGCGGAAAGATCCTCGTGCGCCGGTAGTACTCCTTCTCCACTTCCACGTAGTTCGGGAATAGACGTTTGACCTTGTCGGGCTCCTTGTGGAACGTCGAAGGCGCTCTGGCGGTCACCAATGCATCAAGTTCGCCTTCGGCGAGCATCCGTGACAGGGTTTTGTCGCCCGGAATCGGCCTCAGTCTTATGTTCGAAGGCAAATCGAGCTTCAGTTTTTCATCGCGGCCGGGCTCTTCCTCGCCGCCGGAAAAATGCTCGACGTCAGTGACTTTCACACCGTAGTCGTCCGACAGGATGCCGCGGATCCAGACCGGCGCCGTCATCTGATACTCGGGCGTGCCGATGCGCTTCCCGATGAGGTCCTTCGGCTCGCGGATGCCGCTCTTCGCCGATACGTAGATGCACGAATGGCGGAAGAACCGCGAGGGGAATACCGGGATCGCGATGAAGGGCTGCGGATCGCGGTGGAGCGAGACCGTATACGACGACATCGACATCTCCGCGACATCGAATTCGCGGTAGCGCGCCATCCGGAAGAACGTCTCCTCGACCGGCAGCTCGAGCACGTTCAGCTCGATGCCCTCCGGCCGCACCGAGCCGTCGGCGAGCGCCCGCGTGCGGTCGTAGTCCCAGATGGACAGCGTCAGGCGCAGCCTGGCCTTCGCCACTTCTTGTTCTCCCCCGGGGTGACGACTGGTGACTGACGGCTAGCGATGCCAGCCGCGCCGTTGCGTCCTTCGTCCGTTCGCCTTCATCCTTCCATCAAACGCTGACGGGATCGGTGTTGAGCGGGCGGAACAGCCCTTCGCGCGCGCCGTCCTTGAACTTGACGTTCTTCGGCAGCTCGATCGCGCAGGAGCGCACGCGTTGCGAATCCGGGTTGAGGCCCGGCAGCGGCTTGCCCTCGCGGTTGTCTCTTCCGGCCCTGAGCAGCAGGCGCCGGGTCATGAGGATGCCGTTGTCGGTCGAGCAGAGATTCTCCCTGGTGCGGTCCTGGATCGGCCCCATGCTCTCCTGCAGCGACGCATCCTGCATGGCGATGCCCTCGATGCCGCTGTAGTTGGTGCCGATCTTCTGCGTGGCGCGGTCCATGAGGTAGTTGTTGCTCTTGTTGGCGAGCGGCATGAAGGTGCCCGGCACGTACTTCACGTGTATGCCCTTGCCGTCCGCCATCGCCTTCACCTCGGTGGCGGTCAGCGCGCGACTCGGATGGTAGTTGATCGACCACGCCCAGCAGTTTTCGTCGTCGATCGGGACCCAGGCGTGGCCGCCGATGGGATGCCCCGCGCGCGGCGGGATGAGCGTGTGCCATGGCATGATGAAAGGCGTGATGCGCCAGTACCAGCGGTCGTTGTCCGCCTGCCGGCGAGCGCCAATGAGCAATCCGCCTTCGTACTCCACCACGTCAAAGTGCGGCATGCGGTCAGTCAGGTTATAGCGGTTCGCACGGTCCTTGGCGTCCTTGAACAGGGGATCGCGGTTCAACGCGCCGCTGTGCAGGAACGACACGTGGCTCGAGTCGATGCCGCCTTCGATCGCCTGGAGATAGTTGCATTCCTGGAGCCGCTTGGAGACGAAGCGGTTCGCGGCCGGCACCAGCGTCCACTCCAGCGCGGGCGGCTCGGGCTTGAGTTGAGGCGGGCCCATGTAGACCCAGATGACGCCGCCCTGCTCGATCGAGGGATAGGACTTGAGCTTGATCCGGGCGCGCATGCCGGATTCCTCCGCTTCGGAGGGAAGGTCGACGCACTGCCCGGTGACGTCATACTTCCAGCCGTGGTAGGGGCAGCGCAGGCCGCATTCCTCGTTGCGCCCGAACCACAGCGAGACGCCGCGATGCGCGCAGAATTCATCGATCACGCCGATACGGCCATCAGTGTCGCGGAACGCCACCAGCTTCTCGCCCAGGAGCTGCACCCGGACCGGCGCGCCATCCTTTTCCGCAACTTCTTCTGCAAGAAGCGCCGGGATCCAGTAGCGCCGTAACAGGTCCCCCAGCAGCGTTCCGGGCCCGGTGCGCGTCAATTGTTCATTCTGTTCGTGGGTCAATGCCATTTCTCGCTCCTTCGTCTCATTCCCTGTCTGATCACCCGTGCTCCGCGGGATCGATGCACACCTTGCCGTCGACGATCTGGACCTTCCACACCTTGAGCGGTTCCGTCGCCGGCGCGAAGGTTGCGCGGCCGCTGGCGATGTGGAACCGCCCCTGGTGGAACGGGCACTCCACCTCGTCGTCGAGTACGTAGCCCTCCGACAGCGATCCCGGGCCGTGGGTACATTCGTCCTGGGTCACGTGAATGGCGCCTTCGACGTTGAACACCGCGTAGACGCAGCCACCGCTTTCCGCGCGCACCGCGCAGCCCGGGGCCACATCCGACACGCCGCACAGCGGCACCAGCTTCGCGTCCTTCATGCCTGGGCGCGTATTTTACCCTCTCGCCGGACTCCACGGCGCTGGCGGAGACCTACGTCGCCCTGCCCTTCGGCGCCTGATCGGCGTGCATGAGCCAGGCGCCGAGAGCGAGCATCAGCGCGCCGAACCAGTAAACGGGCAATGCGCCGACGGCGGCACTCGCCATTCCAAAGACGACCGGCACGGACGATTCGATCGCCTTGGCGACCGTTTGGCGCAGCCCGATCGCCTCGCCGGCGCGCGCCGCCGGCGCCCGGTTGTAGCACAGGGTCATCGAAAGCGGCGACCCGCAGCCCAGTCCCAGCCCGAGCACAAACGACACCGCGACCAGCGGCGCGAAATCCACCATCAGGGGAAGCCCTGCACACGCGGCGCCGGCGAGCGCCAGCGAGTAACTGAAGACCCGTGCCTCGTCGGACCGCCGCACCAGCGCGGTCAACACCGTGCGCACCACGAGAAAGGCCATGCCGAATGACCCCATCACGATCCCGATCTGAGACGCCGACAACCCGATCGAATGCCCGTAGATCGGCATCAGGAAGCTGAACGCCTCCACCCCGGTTTCAAGCAGGGCGGTCGCGATCAGCACGCGGCGCAGGGGCGCGTTGGCAAAAAGATCCGCGAGCCGCCGCTGCCCGGCCGGTCTCCCGGACGGCAGCGACCTGGCATGCAGGGACGGGACCAGCATCAGCGCGACCGCGGCGACCGTCGGGAACCCCGCGAGCAGCAGGTACGTCGCCCGGTGACCCACGCCGTCGATGCCGAAGCCGCTCACCATCGGGCCGACCAGCGTGGTCACGCCGACACAGATCGAGAACAGGCTGTAATTGCGCGTGCGGTTCGCGCCCTCCCCGATCGAGCCGAAAAGATGCTGGATCGCGACGACGTAGAAGATGTGGCACATGCCGGCGAGCGCCGCCGAAACGAACAACATCGAGAGCCGGGGGAGGAAGAACGGCAGCAGGAGCGACGCCAGCATCCCACAGGAGCCGATCAGCGCCGGCAGGCGAAAGCCGTGGCGGTCGGAGAATTTTCCGGCGTAGACGGCGAGCAGGACGGGGAGCGCGGAATACATTGCGTAGAGCACGCCGATTGTCGCGGGGCTTGCGCCGAGATCGATCGCGAACAGCGACATCAGCACCTTGCTCGCCCTTAACGTAGTGTGATTCATCAGCACGATCAGCAGGAGCGGCCAGAGCGGCATAATCACCCTCGATGCGCGTCCTGCCGGTTCGGGAGCGAACCGCGATGGTGCGCGTAGCCGCCGATCAGCATGAGCACGGAGTTGGCGAGAAACACGCTCGCCGCGCCGAACGCCGACCCGACCGACCCGAACGCGAGCGGAATGACCATGTGGGTCAGATTCACGAACGAAAAGCGCAGCCCAAGCGCCTCCCCCACCCGCCCCTGCGGCGATCGGTTGTAAGTCATGATGACCGAGAGCGGCTGGCCGATGCCGAGTCCCAGCCCGAGCGCGAACGACAGCAGGAGCAGGCCCCCGACGTTCTGCACGAACGGGAACAGCAGAAACGTGATGCCTGCAAGGAGCACGGAAACCGTCATCACCGCATCCTCGCCCCAGCGACGCACCAGCAGCGGCAACAAGGTGCGGACCACGAAGGTCGCGGCGGCGAGGGCGCCGAGCACCATCCCGATCATGGTCGCGGACAGGCCGATGGAGTGCCCGTAAATCGGCATATAGAAGGTGTAGAGGTCGATGCCGGCGACCACGAGCCCGCTTATCAGGATGATTCGGCGCAAATCCGGCTGTGCCAGCAGCTCGCGCACGCCGCCGCCCTCCTTGGGCCGCGCCGCCCGCTGCGAGTGCGGAATCACGCGGCGGCAGACGACCCATGCTGCGCACGAGACGGCGACGATCAACGCCAGGTACAGAAACGTCAGCACGTGACCCCGGTAATCGATCGAAACGCCTACCAGCAGCGGTCCGATCACCCCGCCGAGCGCTATGGCCAGGCTCTGCAGGCTCACGTTGCGGGTGCGCTCTTCGGCGCCGCCGAACGAAGCGACCAGATGCTGAAGCGCAATATTAAGGAACACCAGCGCAACGCCCATCACCAGCGCCGATATGTACAGCACCTCGATTCCCGGGACAAAGTAGGGAATGACCAGCCCCAGGGCGATTCCGGCGGAACCCAGCACGATTGCCCAGTAACTTCCGTAGCGGTCGGAAATCTTTCCGGCGTGGACCGAAAGCAGGAGCGGTCCGAGGCCGTAGAGACCGATGAGCAGACCGATCGCCGCGGCGGAGGCGCCGAGCTCGATCGCGTAGAGCGACATCAGCACGCGGCTGCTCATGTAGCTCATCCAACTGAGCAGGCCGAGAAATAAGATAAGATAGATCACGCTCGAATGGGCGGCGGGAAATGCCTAGGGCAGCAAGTCAGCGCGCGCTATTCTAGCGCGGGCGGCGGCGCCCTCCCCGCAACCGGCAGATCCATTGCAAAAGGAGCACGCATGCAGATCAAGAATGTCGGCATCGTCAGTCCGGGTGACATGGGACAGGCGATCGCCGGGCGACTCCGCGAAAGCGGCCTGAACGTTTTCGCTGCGCTCGACGGCCGCAGCGAGCGCACCCGGGCGCTTGCGCGCGAGGCCGGCCTCACCGATTGCGGCTCGTTGGAGAAGCTGGTGGCGGCCTGCGAGCTGGTAATTTCCGTCATCAACCCCGGAGAAGCGCTCACGGTCGCACGCCAGGTGGCGGCCGCAATGAGGAAAACCGGACGCAAGATCGCGTTCGCCGATCTCAACGCGGTTTCACCGCAGACCGCGCGCGATGCGGACCGCATGATCCGGGATGCGGGCGGGATGTTCATCGACGGCGGCATCATCGGGCCGCCACCGCGCGGCGAGAAGGACCGGCCCCGCATCTACGTTTCGGGGCCGGACGCTTATCTGCTCGAGAGCATCAGCCACCCCAATCTCGTGTTGCGGGTGCTGTCGGAGCGCGTCGGCGACGCCTCCGGAGTCAAGATGTGCTATGCCGCGATGACCAAGGGCACGACGGCGCTCGCCGTGGAGCTGCTGGTGGCGGCTCGCAAGCTCGGCGTCGAGCAGGCGCTGGAGAAGGAGCTGCGCGAGAGCCGCAACGACGTCTTCGAGTGGCAGATGAAGAACATCGCGGGCATGCCGCCCAAGGCCTACCGCTGGGTGCCGGAGATGCAGGAGATTGCCAGGACCTTCGGCGAGCTCGGTCTCACGCCGCGCATGTTTGAAGGCGCAACAGACGTCTACGCCATGGTTGCCGCGACGTCCCTCGGCAAGGAAAGCCCGGAGCAAGCGCGCAAGAAAGGCCGCAGCGGCCTGGACGTTACGCGGGAAATCGCCGACAACAAATAGGAAAAGCGTGACTGATACGGCGTGACTGATACGGCGTGACTGGTACGGCGTGACTGGTAAGGCGTGACCGGTAACGCGGCCAACCCAAAGACCACGCTTTATCAGTCACGAATTATCAGTCACGCCCTTTCAGTCACGCCTCATCAAACCCGGTACATCGAGCGCCGGTCGGGCTCGAAGGTGATGACGCGCGGTGGCCGTTCCGCGCGGCTGCGCCCGACGTGGATATGGCCGGTGCCGTCGAGAAGCAGCTCGCGCCGCAGCACGTGCACTTCTTCTCCGCTCCCGAGGGAAACGAAGGTGCCGTTGATGCTGTGGTCGAACAGGTAGAAATGCGTGCGCACCAGCTTGATCGAGAGGTGCCGCCGTGAGGCGTAGATGTCCGACACGACCAGGTCGCAATCGTTGGCGCGTCCGATGACGATCCCGCTGCGCCACTGGTCCACGCGCACGCGTTTCTCGTCGAGCGTGAGCAGCAGGGCGCCGGTATCGCCGGGTATCATCTTGCTGGGCTGCAGGTTGACGTCGGTCAGGTCGGTCCGGTCGCTGCGCCAGAGCACCTGGAATACTTTCGATTCGTGCTCGCTGCCCTTCAGTACTGTATTGAAGATCGGCCGCACACAGGTTTTTAGCGCGGCCGACAGGCAGCGTTCTACGGCGTCGGTGGTGAGGATCTGCTCTGCTGTCGCCGCCGCCCGCAGGTAAGCGGCGACGTTCACGGTGTCGCCGAACACGTCGTTGTTCTCGACCAGCACCGGGCCGCAGTGAAGGCCGATGTGGATGGAGACCGGGTAATTGCCGGGCTTGGTCGCGCTGACTTGCGCCTGCATGTCGCTCGCGGCGAGCACCGCGCGATCGGCGTCCGGAAAGACGCACATCACCTCGTCGCCGATGGTCTTCACCAGCCGCCCGTCGTAGCGCGCCAGCACGCCGTTCACTACTTCAAGGCAGGCATTGACGATGTTGCGGGCGGCGCCGTCCCCGAGCTTCTGGTAAAGGCTGGTGCTGTCGCTGATGTCAGCGAACATCACCGCGAGGTTGTGCTTCTGGCGTGTCATGCGCCGCGATTATATCGCGGCTCGCGGCAATACCTTGTGACGGGTGACCGGTCAAGGGCTCGCGTTGCACTCTCACATCACCCCCGGTGCAAAGCGTGTCACATGTCACGAATCACCCGCGGCGACGGGTGCGCTTTCCGTCCCTGGCGAGCAGGATCGAATGGATTGCGGGCGGCAACGGTTTGCCTTCCGCCCTGACTCAGGCGGCGCCCACCATCTCGCCGGGATCCTCCAGCTCCGAGAACCGCACCGGCAGGATTTCACGCGCGGAAAGGCTCCCGGTGGCGGACTTCTCCACCAGCATCAGGGTCTGCTTGTCGGGGATGCCGGTCGGGATCACCATGCGCCCACCCGGCTTGAGCTGGGCGAGCAGCGGCGTCGGGATGAGATCGGAGGCCGCCGTCACCATGATCCGGTCGTAGGGCGCGTGTTGCGGCAAGCCGTAGTAGCCGTTCGTGACCGCGACTTCCACGTTCTCGTAGCCCAGGCGCTTCAGCCGCCGTTCCGCGCCGCGCGCGAGCTCCTCGACAATATCCACCGTGTAGACGCGCTTCGTAAGCTGGGCCAGGATCGCGGCCTGGTAACCCGCTCCGGCACCGATCTCCAGCACGACATCGTCCGCTTCCGGAGCGAGGAGATCGGTCATGAGCGCGACGATGAACGGCTGCGATACCGTTTTATCGTAGCCGATCGGCAGGGGGCGGTTGAGGTAGGCATAAGGCTGCAGCTCCACCGGCACGAACTCGTGGCGCGGCATGCTCCCGATCACGCGCATCACCCGTTCGCTGAAGGCGGCGCGGCCGGTATGGCCGACGGTGAGCGCGGCCTCCGCCACGATCTCGGCGATCATCTGCTGCCGTGGGATTTCGAACGGGTCCTCGGGCATTGGGGCATAGTACTACAGTGATAAGTGATGGGTGATGGGTGATGGGTGATGGGTGATGGGTGATGGGTCATTCGACCAGATTCGCCGCGGAAGATTCTCGGTCCGAATGAGAAAGATCAGGCATTCGTGGAACCTCACGCCGCGCGCTGCGATTGCCCTGCAGCAGCGGCTTCGTTCCAAAGTCATTCGGCTCGGACGCCCGCGGCAGGTGCGCACCGTGGCGGGCACCGACGTCGGCTTTGCGCGCGGCGGCGGGGTCGCGCGCGCCGCAGTCGTCGTGCTGTCATTTCCACAGCTCGAGCTGGTGGACCACGCCGTGGCACGGCAGCCAGTGCGCTTTCCCTACGTGCCGGGCCTGCTCTCGTTCCGCGAGATACCGGCGCTGCTGACGGCGCTGGACCAGCTCAGGGTCAAGCCCGATCTCATACTCTGCGACGGGCAGGGGCTCGCTCACCCGCGCCGCTTCGGCATCGCCTGTCATCTGGGAGTCATCTGCGGCGTGCCGACGATCGGCGTCGCCAAGTCACGGCTGATCGGAGAGCACTCCGAGCCGGGCGAGCGGCGCGGCGCCCGGGTTCCGTTGCGGGACAAGGGCGAAACCATCGGCGCCGTGCTGCGCACCCGGGCGGGCACCCGGCCGATCTACGTTTCCATCGGGCACCGTGTGAGCCTGGCCGCGGCGGTGCGCTACGTGATGGCCTGCACTACCCGGTTCCGGCTGCCCGAGACAACGCGCTGGGCGCACCGGCTCGCCTCGGGCGGCGAATCCGCGAGGGACAGGTCCTTCGACGCCCCTCGGGACAGGCGGAAGGATGGGCGATGAGGGATAATGAGCGATTCAATACCGGGGAACTCAAATGGCCGCGCAGACCGAAACCACCAACCTCGCGCTGTTCTGCGACTTCGAGAACGTCGCCCTCGGCGTGCGCGAGGCCCGCTACGCGGAGTTCGATGTCAAGAAAGTGCTCGAGCGGCTGCTGCTCAAGGGCAACATCGTGGTGAAGAAGGCCTATTGCGACTGGGATCGCTACAAGGATTTCAAGAAGGCCATGCACGAGGCGGCGTTCGAGCTGATCGAGATCCCCCACGTGCGCATGTCGGGGAAGAACTCGGCCGACATCCGCATGGTGGTGGACGCGCTCGACCTCTGCTACACCAAGTCGCACGTGGACACCTTCGTTATCATTAGCGGGGACTCCGACTTCTCCCCGCTGGTCTCCAAGCTGCGGGAGAACAACAAGACCGTGATCGGCGTCGGCGTCAAGAAGTCGTCGTCCGACCTGCTGATCGCGAACTGCGACGAGTTCATCTACTACGACGACCTGGTGCGGGAGAAGCCGAGGAAGCCCTCCCGCAGAAAGCCCGCGCCCGCGGCGCCTGGCGCGACACAGGCTGCCCCGGCGGATGGCGGCGACAAGAAACAGGAGGCGCTCGACCTGGTGCTGGGAACCGTCGAGGCCCTCGTCAGCGAGCGCGGTCCCGAGGAGAAAATCTGGGGCTCGATGGTGAAGCAGGCGCTCAAGCGCCGCCAGCCGGGCTTCAACGAGTCTTATTACGGCTTCCGCTCCTTCGGGAAGCTCCTCGACGAGGCGGAGACGCGCAAGCTCCTCACGCTCGAGCACGACGAGAAATCCGGCGGCGTGATCATCAAGAGCATCACGCCCGAGTCCTGAACCCGCGTACCCCCGATCACGATGACAAGAGATGATCCCGATGCCGCCCCGCGGCGGCCGCTGCCGTCTGCCGCCGAGATCGTGGAGCGGATCATCATTGGCGTTCTGGCGCTGGCGCTGATCGTACTTGGTTTCTTTTTCCTTGCTGCGGCTCTGGTTGCGGGCACGGTGCTGGCGGCGTTCTTTTTGATCCGGTTATGGTGGCTGCGGCGCAGGATCAAGCAGGAGGAGGAAGCAAGCTACCTGACAACCGAGTACGAGGTCATTGAGCGCGAGCGCCCGCAGGATCCCCGCTTGCCTCCCGGTGCCTGAAGCGCCCGGCTCCTGCGGGCGGCCCCTGATCGGATACAATCACGCCACGCAGCGCGTGCCCGCGGACGCGGCACCGGCTACTTCCGCGCCGCCGGCGAGGAGAACACGAATTGCAAGTCAGCGCAGTACGCTACGCGGACGTCCTCGTGGTCGCAGTCAAGGGACGCATCGATTACATGAACGCCGAGGAATTCAAGGCGGCCCTGCTGCCGCATCTCGTGAACTGCGCGCCGGGCCGCGACCAGGTGGTTCTCGACCTCTCGCGGCTCGAGTACGTGAGCAGCGCGGGACTGCGCGTGTTGATGATCGCCGCGAAGGAGGTCCGTCCACGTAAAGGCCGGCTCGTCGCGGTGTCGCTGCAGCCGGTGGTGCGCGAGATCTTCGAGATCAGCCGGTTTACGCTGGTGTTCGATCTCTTCGACTCCGTGCAGGATGCGTTGCGCGCCCTTTCCCCGAAGGCGGCGTCCATGTCCCATACCGGATAGCCGGCGATGCGCGTACGTTTCTGGGGCACGCGCGGCTCGCTGCCGGTCTCGCTTTCCGCGGAGGACATCAAAGGCAAGATCGTCGAGGCGCTGATCGCGGCGGCGGGTCGGAACCTGAAAACCCGGGACGAGATCGAGGCGTTCGTCGGGCGCGATCTGCCGTTCGCGATCTCGCATACCTACGGCGGCAATACCTCCTGCATCGAGCTCGACATCGGCAGCGACGAACATGTGCTGTGCGACCTCGGCACCGGCGTGCGTCTCTTCGGGCTCGACGTGCTTGCGCGGAAAGGGCCGCGCACGCCGCGCACCTTCCACGTGTTCATGTCCCACCTGCACTGGGACCACATCATGGGGTTCCCGTTCTTCCCCCACGCCTACCTTCCGGGCAACCGGATTGTGATCTACGGCTGCCACGCCGGCATCGAAGAGGCCTTCCGCAGGCAGAACGCCGCGCCGTGCTTTCCGGTGGATTTCTCCCGACTCTCCGCGAAAATCGAGTTCGTCAAGCTCGAGCCGGGCCGGCGCGTCCGCCACGCCGGGCTCGACGTCACGCCCAAGCTGCAGCAGCACAGCGGCGACTCCTACAGCTACCGCTTCGAGCACGGCGGCAAGGTCGTTGTCTATTCGACGGACGCCGAGCACAAGACCGATGACGTCGCTTCCACCCACGAGGTGGTCGAGTTCTTCCGCAATGCCGATCTCGTGATCTTCGACGCCATGTACTCGCTGGCAGACGCGGTCTCGGTAAAGGAGGACTGGGGACATTCCAGCAACATCGTCGGCGTCGAACTGTGCCAGCACGCGCGCGCCAGGCATCTCTGCATCTACCACCACGAGCCGGTCTACAGCGACGCAAAGATCGCCTCGGTGCTGCAGGAGACCCTCCGGCTCGAGGAAATCACCCGAACGGGCCATACCCTGCGCATCTCCAGCGCCTACGACGGCCTGGAGATCGCCGTGTGAGCGCCGCAGCACACGTGAGCGAGTGAAGGCGTGAGCGCCCAGCCGCAGGCAGCACTGGAGGCGCCCGCGTGGAACCAGCGGCTGCGGCGCCCGCGGTTCCTGGGCGGCGTCCTCGCGGCCGCACTTGCCAGCCTGCATTTTTTCGCCGACACGCCCGTGCAGTCGTGGCTGCGCAACTCCTGGTTCGACGCCTATCAGACGGTAATGCCGCGGAGCCGCGTGTCGGCCCCGGCGGTCATCGTCGCCGTGGACGAGAAAAGCCTCGCGCAGCTCGGGCAATGGCCGTGGCCGCGCACCCTGGTCGCGCGCGTGCTCGACCGGCTTGCGGAATACCGCCCGCTCGCGGTGGGAGTGGACGTCATCTTTGCCGAGCCCGACCGGCTCTCGCCGGGCGCGATCGCCGATTTGCACCCCCAAATCGGGCGCACCCTCGCGCTGCAGCTGAGAAGCCTCTTGAGCAACGACGAAGTGCTTGCCGCCGCCATCAGCCGGCTGCCGGCGGTGCTTGGGGTCGCGGGAGTCTACGAGCCCACCGACGGAGCGGTGCCCCGGTCGGCGGCCGTGTTCCGGATGCAGGGCGATCCGCTGCCCTATCTCTGGAAATTTCCATCCGCGCTAACGAGCATCGGCCCGATTGACGCCGCGGCGAGGAGCCGTGCCCTGATCAGCGCGGACGTGCGCCACGGCATCGTGCGCAGCGTTCCCCTGCTTGCCGCCGTCGGCGACGCGCCCATGCCCTCGCTCAGCCTGGAAACCCTGCGTGTCGGCGTACGGGAAGCGGCGTTCACGGTCCGCACCGGCGCGCACGGCATCGAGTCGATCGGAATCGGGGATGTTCGCATCCGGCCGGAGCCCGACGGTCACCTCTGGGTGCGCTTCGGCCCTCACGACCCCGGGCGCTTCGTGTCGGCGGCGGATGTCCTCGCCGGCACGGTCGACGCCGAAAGGATCACGGGCAAGCTGGTGCTGTTCGGCTTGACCGGCATCGGGCTTCTCGACCAGAAGGCGACTCCGCTCGGCGAGCGCATGAATGGGATCGAGGTCCACGCCCAGGTCCTGGAAAACATCTTCGACGGCAGCCTGCTCGGGCGCCCACGCTGGACACGCTGGTCGGAGTCCGCGTTGATCATGATCCTTGGCGCCCTGCTTGTCTTCGCCGTGCCGGCGCTCTCGCCAGTGGGCTCCTCGCTCGTCCTTGCCGCCGGGATCGGGGCGCTGCTTGCGCTCGGCGCGGCGCTGTTCCAGTTCGCCGGCGTGCTCTTCGATGCCGCCGCGCCGATCATCGACCTCAACATCCTCTTTGGCGGGCTGCTGCGCGCGACGCTTGCCGAGTCCGCGCACCAGCGGCAGCGCCTGCAGCGCGAACTCAATGCCGAGCGCGAGGCGGCCGCGCGGATGGCGGGCGAACTGGAGGCCGCGCGCCGCGTGCAGATCGGCATGCTGCCGGTACCGGACCTCGTGTTCGGAAGCGAGCGGCGCTTTGATCTGCACGCGAGCATGGAGCCTGCGCGCGAAGTGGGTGGGGATCTCTACGACTTCTACATGATCGGAAAGTCACACCTGTTTTTCATGGTGGGCGATGTCTCGGGCAAGGGCATGCCCGCCAGCATCTTCATGGCGCTGTCAAAGGCGCTCTACAAGAGCGCCGCGCTGCGCAGCCTGCCCGACCTCGGCCGCACGATGATCGAAGCCAACACGGAGATCACGCGGGAGAACCCGGAACTCCTGTTCGTGACGCTGGTTGCGTGCATGCTCGATGTGGAGACGGGGGAGCTCGCCTATTGCAACGCCGGACACGAGCCGCCTCAGCTGCTGGGCGCGGGCGGCGGAAACGCCAGGCAATTGAAGGCCGCGGGACCGCCGCTGTGCACCCTGGAAAACTACCCGTATGCGGCAGAACGCGCGCGCATGGCGCCGGGCGAGTCGCTGATTCTGGTGAGCGACGGCGTGGCCGAGGCGATGAATTCCGCCGGCGAGTTTTTCGGGCGGGCACGGCTCGACCGACTGCTGGCGACGGCTCCGGCAGGTCTATCCGCTGCGGCGCAGGTCGAGGCAGTGAACGACGAGGTCCGCAGGTTCTCCGCGGGGACGGAAATGGCCGACGACGTGACGGTACTGGTGGTGCGCTGGGCCCGCGCCTAGCGGACGTTGATTTCGACCCGCCGATTCCGGGGCTCGCTGACCTCGTCGGCGGTCGGTACGACGGGCTCGCGCTCGCCGCGCCCGGCGACATTGATCGCGCTGGTGGGAATGCCGCGGGCGACGAAATCGTTGCGAACGCGCTCGGCGCGTCTGAGGGACAGCGTGTCGTTGTACTCGACGGGACCTACCCGATCGGTGTGGCCGATCACCGCGACTTCCGCCACCTTCCGCCGCGCGATCTCCACGAACACCTTCTCGAACGCGTCCTTCGATACCAACGTGTACTCGTCGGAGTCTTCCAGGAAATAGAGCTGAAACGAGATCGGGCGCTCCGGCTGCGCCGAGATGGCGTGCGTGAAGAGCTTCGTCACCTGCTCGCGCCCTACGGGAGGCGGAGCGACCGGATCACCCTTCTCGAGAAGCGCCGCGGTGTAGGGTTTGTCCAGCACTGCGCTGCCGCCACGGGGATTGGTGACGACCACTGCGCCCGTCGTGCCGCCCGGGTCCGGCACGAGCACCACGAACTCCCGCGTGTTCGGTGGTGCGGCACATGCGCCGAGGATGACCACGACTGCGGCAATCGCGGCGGCGCGCATCGTGTGCCGCATGTGCGTGAATCGCTAGTTCAGGGGAACGACCTGAACGAAGAACTCCGTGCCGCGCGCCCCCAGGATCGCGGCCGGTGTCCGCACCGTCATCGCCTCCGGCGACTGCTTCGCGATCTTTCCCGAGATCACGGAGAGCGTGCCGCTGCGAACGGAAGCGTCGAGCCTGCCTTCATGGGTGGTCGAGTTGAACGAGAACTTGTCGAGCGTAAGCGAGCTGTTCGGGCCGGCGGACATGATCGTGTTGTCGACGAAAGTGATGCCGACCGAGCCGTCTATGCCGGTGCGGATGACGTCCGCTTGCTTCAGCTTCAAGCCGGCGCTGGCCAGGATGCGCTGGGATCCGCGCTCGACCATTACGGTGCCGCTCAGCGTCTTGATCTGGGCGATGTCGTTCGCCGACAGCGGGGCGGCAGCGAAGGCTGCCGCCGCGAGCGCGGCACATGCCAGGAACCTGATGATGCTGCGTAGTGCGGCCATAGGGTTCTCCTTTCCGAATACGCGTATGTGACTTATTGCCAGTTACGGCCGGTGCGGCATTATGATGGCACAATCGGCACGCCCGGATAATGTATTCTTTCTCGAATGGCGGCACCCTCCTCCCCCACATATCTGACAATCGCCGCCGATGATCGGGAATACCCGCGGCTGCGGGAATTCTTGGACAGCGCCTGCCGGCAGGCCGGCTGTTCTCCCGGGCAGAGCACGCGCGTCCAGCTCGTGGTGGAGGAGCTTTTCAGCAATACCGTGAAGTATGGCCGGCGGGGGGCGGCACCGGCGTCGGTCACCATCACGGTCGATTTCGAAGGCAGGCACCCGATGACCGTCCACTACGAGGACGACGCGCCGAAGCATGACGCCTTCGGCCAGTCCGAGACCGATGACGATTTCAAGCGCACGGTGACAAGCCGCAGAGTGGGAGGGCTGGGCATCGTGCTGGTCAGGGAACTGGGCAAGGACGTGAGCTACTCGTGGTCCGAAGGCAAGAACCGCGTCACGTTCTCGGTCGCGCTGGACACGCCCTGGCCCAGGAGGCCGGGCAAGTAGTCGGCCGCAGCCGTCAATCCAGCTTGGGGGACCGGGCCGGATCGGCTCCGGGCTTCACCTGCAACTCCGATTCGAAACGCCGCAGCTGCTGCTGGCTGCTCTCCTGCGCTTTGCGCAGCTCCATCTGCGCCTTGTTCTGCTGCCCGGCCGCGTCCTCGGTCGGCTGGGCGCTGCCCGGCTCGACGCCCTGCCGGAAATGCAGCTGCTGCTGGCGTTGCTGCTGATCGATCTGTAACTGTTCCCTTGCGCGCTGCTGCCGTTGCAGCTGATCGGCCTGCTGCAGGTCGGTCGCTTGCTGCCGCTGCGCATCGGCGGGCGGATTCTGGGCGTTGCGCTGTTGTTGGAGCATGCGCAGCTGCAGCGCTTCCTGCTGCTGCTGGCGCTGCAGCTGGTGCTGCTGCAACGCGCGTACCGCCGGGTCCTCCGCCCCCCGGGCCGCGGCGACCAGCAATGCACCCGCCAGAAACGCCATCAGTCCTCTCATCGGCCGTCATGCCCTCCGCTGCAGGTCCTCTCGGGCGCTCTCCGCGTCGCAAACCTACACGATGAGATCGAGTGGCACCTGGAACAGCCGGATCCTGTCGTCGGCGCGCGTAATCTCGGCGTTCGCTGCGCTGATCCGGTGCACCAGGCCTTCGAGCACGGATTCGTCCCGGAACGCGATCATCAACACGGCGTTGGTGCTGCCGAAGCCGCCCGAACCGAGATGCGGCTCGGTGCCGTGGCCTTTGCCCTGCACGCGCTCCCAGCGGGTGTAGTAGTCAATCCCAGCGTCCTTGAGCAGCTGCATCATGCGCGGCGTGAAGTATTCGTTGTGGACGATGAACGCCATTTTCATGTGTCACCTCGCAAGCTTCTTCTGCATGCGCTGATCGAACCGCTCCACATTGATGATCAGCCGCTCGTGCACGCCTTCCCCCACTCTCTCGCGCTCGTCTTCGGCATCGATCCTGAACGTCAGCGTGCGCCCGTCGACCTTCACCAGCTCCGCGCGGGCGCGCACGCGCATCCCCACGGGGGTCGCCGCGAAATGCCTGACGTCGAGGTGCGTACCCACCGTCTGGTATCCCGGCGGCATGAATCGCTCGACCGCCTGCAACGCGGCTGCCTCCATCACGTTCACCATGATCGGGGTGGCGAGCACGCCGATCTTGCCGCTGCCTACGTGCGGCGCGGTGTCGCGCGTGCCGACGACGATCTCCGCCGTGCCGGAGAGGCCTGCTTTCAGCGCTTCCGGGACGTTCAGCGCCATGCGCGCCTCCTGCAGGGGGAAGTGTGGTTCATGATCATCGGGACGGAAGCGCTTAATTATCGCTCATTGGCGTTTCCGATGGAGAACGGTCCGGTGTTGAATAATTCGATCAGGTTTGTTACCGTCCTCCCGCCACGATGCGGTACGGCACATAACCGCAATGAGCGAGACCGAACTCAAGTCGCTCGACGAAGTGCGCCGGTACAATCAGGAACT
>DATICE010000200.1:0-10396 GCA_035456985.1 Burkholderiales bacterium
GCGCGGTACTGGCAGGTCACGTTCTTGTTGGTGAAGACGACATTCATCTTGGCGCGGTACTGCTGGTGCTTGTAGGGCCCGCCGGTCAGGTTCACGACCTGGTTCCCCTCGATGCCGCTGGTGCGTGGATAAACCGAATAGGGGCCGATCGCCGTGAGATCGTCCAGGTCGAAGGCGAGAATGTCGCCCGCCTTCGTGCATGCGAGCCGCACCCTCGCCCGGTGCTCGCGCGCGTGGATGTCCGAGAGGAACGATTCCAGCCGGTCGGCGATGAACTTGACCGGGCGGCGCAGCATGACGGAAAGCGCGGCAGTCGCCATCTCGTCCGCGTACACGTGCACCTTGATGCCGTAAGAGCCGCCGACGTCCTTCGCGATGACGCGCACGGCTCCCTCGGGGATGTCGAGGTGGCGCGAGAAGATGTCCTGCATCATGTGCGGCGCCTGCGTCGAGTGGTAGACGGTCAGCGCGTGCTCGGCCGCGTTGTAGTCGGCGAGGATAGAGCGGGGCTCGAGCGTCACCCCGGTGTGGCGGCCGAAGTCGTAGGTTTCCTCCACGACGAGATCGGCTTTCGCGAACGCCTCGTCCACGCCCCCCGTGTCGAGGTCGCGCTTGAAGCAGATGTTGTCGCCGAGATCGGGATGGATCACGCGGCGCCCGGCGAGGGCGTCCTCCATCTCGATCACCGCCGGCAACGGCTCCCATTCGACGTCGATCTGCTCGGCGGCATCCTCGGCCTGCGCGCGCGTCTCGGCGACGACTGCCGCAACGGCCTCGCCCTGCCAGCAGGCGCGGTCGATCGCGATCGCGTGCTGGGGCGGGGACTTGATGCCTTTCAAGTGCCCGAGGACCGCGACCCACGGCTTGCAATATTTTGCCAGTCCGCGGCCGTCCACCACCGCGATCACACCCGGCATCGCCTGCGCGGCCGCGAAATCGAGCTTGCGGATGCGCGCGTGGGCATGAGGGCTCCTGAAAAACGCGACATGCGCGAGGCGCGGCAGCCGCAGGTCGTCCACGTACGCGCCGCGCCCCTGCAACAGCCGCTTCGCGTTCGCCCGCGGAACGCTTTGCCCGATGTAGCTCATTTCCTGAGGACGTCCTCGATCGCGTCCACGATCGCCTGGTAGCCGGTACAGCGGCAGTAATTGCCCGAGAGGTGCTCGCGGATCCGCTCGCGCGAGGCGCCGGGCTCGTTCGCGACGAGTTCCTGCGCCGCGATCAGCATGCCGGGCGTGCAAAACCCGCATTGCAGCGCGTTCCTGCGATGAAAGGCCTCCTGCAGCGCGGCGAGCTCGCCGGAGTCGGACAGTCCCTCGATCGTTTCCACGCGCCGGCCGTCGGCCTGTACCGCGAGCATGAGGCAGCCGCGCACGATCTTGCCGTCCACGCGCACCGTGCACGTGCCGCATACGCCGTGCTCGCAGCCGACGTGCGAGCCGGTCAGGCCCAGCTCCTCGCGCAGAAAATCGATCAGGTGCTGGCGCGCCGGGATGCGCCGCGTGACGGGCGTGCCGTTGACGGTCAGCGTGGTCTCGACTGCCTGCTCCATGATCGGGCTCATGCGGCGAGGGCGGCGAGGGCGCGCCCGGTCAGCGCGCGCGCAAGATGCATTTTCGTGGCGGCCGACGAGTAGAGATCGGGCGCAGGGTCGAGATCGCGAGTGAGCGCCTGCGATGCAGCGGCGATCGAATCGGCCTCCGCGCGCCTTCCTTCCATCGCCGCCATCGCACCGCGGGCGAGCACTGGCGCCTGGCCCATGCCGAGAAAGGCGAGCCGCAGGTCCGTCAGCGTTCCGCCGGCGCGCTTCGCGACCGCCGCCAGGCCGGCGATCGCGTAATCGCCGCGCCGCTGGGCGAGCTCGACGAACGCGCTGCGGTAATCCGGTCCTGGCATCCTGATCTCGACGTGGGTGAGGACCTCGACCGGCTTGAGCGCCGTCGCGTAGAGCCCCTTGAAGAAGTCGCGCGCCGCGATCCGGCGCGTGCCCGTCTTGCCCGCAATTGTGAACTGCGCATCCAGGGCGACGCAGCAGGCGGGCCATTCGGCGGCCGGATCCGCCAGCGCGATGCTGCCGCCGAGGGTGCCCACATTCCGAATAGCAGGATGCGCGATGTGCGGGGCGGCCTGCGCGAGCAGCGGCAGGTTTTTGCGTATTTCCGGCGAGCGCTCGATCTCGGCGTGGGTGGTGAGCGCGCCGATGCGCACCACGCCGTCACGCAGCTGGATGCCGGAGAGCTCCGTAAGCCGCGTGATATCGATCAGCAATCGCGGGGAGGAGAGCCGCATGTTGAGCGCCGCAATGAGGCTCTGCCCGCCCGCGAGCAGCTTCGCGCCGTCGCCGTGCGCGGCCAGAAGCTCGAACACCTCGGCGAGGCTGCGGGCCCGGACGTAGGCGAATTGCGGCGCTTTCACGCGGACTCCTTGCCGCGTCAGTTGGCGCGGATATTTGCCGCCTTGATGATTGCGCCGGCGACTTCCGCCTGGGCGCGCACGAAGGCGTCGAAATCCTCCAAGGTCATGAGGAATGGCTCGGCACCCAGCTTCTCGTAGCGCGCGCGCACCTCGGGCGTCTGGATCCCCTTCTGGGTGATCTCGTGCAGCCTGCGCACCGCGGAGCGCGGCACCTTCGACGAGACGAACATTCCCACCCAGAATGGGAAATCGGCGTCGGCGAGCCCGGACTCCGCGATCGTCGGCAGGTCGGGCAGTTGCGCCGAGCGGCGCTCGGCGCTCAGCGCGATGGCGCGCACGCGCCCGTCCTTCACGTGCGCCAGCACCGTCGACATCGGCAGGATCGACCAGTCGATGCGCCCGGAGATGACCTCAATCAGCGCCTCCGGCGAGCCCTTGTAGGGCACCTGCACGGCATTGATCCCGGCACTGATCCGGAAGCGCTCGGCGCTCATGTGGGTCCCGGTGCCGCTGCCGCCGGTCCCGTAATTGAGCGCGCCAGGTTTCGCCTGGGCGGCCGCGATCAACTCTTTCAGATTTTTCCAGGGACGCTGCGGGGGCACGATCAGGACATTCGGCAATACCGCGAGCGGCGCGACGCCCGTAAACTCGCGCCGCATGTCGAAGGCGAGATTCGTGTAGGTGAACGGGGCAATCACCTGGGCCGACGTATTGACGAGGGCGACATGGCCGTCGGCTTCGGCGCCGAGCACGTAGCCGGCTGCGAGCGTGCCGCCGGCGCCGGCGCGGTTCTCGACCAGGACGGTCTGGCCGGTCGACTGCGCCAGGTAATCCGCGATCGCGCGGCTGAAGAGATCGACCGGGCTGCCCGGACTGCTGGTTGCCACCAGCTTGATCGTCTTGTTCGGAAACGCCTGGGCGAGCGATTCGCCTGCAAGCAGCAACATCCCCAGCGCGGCCGTGATCAGTATCGACTTCATGTCGCATCCTCCCCTGGCGTCACCGGCTCCCCGACGCATCGGCGATTTTGCCTTCGATCCAGCCCCGGTGTCGAGTTCCCGCCCCCGGGCGCGCGGAAAATCGCTATGATCGCCGGGTGAAGCGCAGCACGGACCGCATTCTGACGACCCATACCGGGAGCCTGCCCCGGCCGCGCCCGCTGCTGCAGATGTACGATCGGCGCGCGCGCGGCGAGCCGGTCGACGAGACGGCGATCGCCCGCGCCGGGCGAGAAGCGATGCGCAGCGCCGTGCAGCGCCAGATCGAATGCGGCATCGACGTTGGCAACAACGGCGAGCAGGAGCGCGAGGGCTTTTTTCTCTACGTGCAGCGCCGCATGACGGGTTTTGGCGGAACCTGGAAGCGCTGGCCGCGCGGCGACTACGAGCGCTATCCCCTGTTCCGGGAAATGGTGGCGGCGCGTGAGTCTGCGCGTGAAGGCGTCAATAGCCAGCTGCCGCCGCGGGTTGTCGGCGCAATCCGCTACCGCGACCCCGCCGAGGCAGACGCCGAGGCGCGTGAATTTCGCGCGGCGCTCGCGGAAATCGGCAGCGGGTTTTCCGAGGCGTTCCTGACGGCGCCGTCTCCGGGAATCATCGCGGCGGCATGCCGGAACGAGCACTACGCGAGCGAGGATGCATACGTGGAGGCGCTCGCCGAGGCGCTGCGGCTTGAGTACGAGGCCGTGGTGCGCAATGGCTTCGTGCTCCAGGTGGACTGCCCCGACCTCGCCCTCGAGTGGCACCGGTCGTATCACGGCCAGCCGGAAGCGAGCTTCCTTGGTTTCGTCGAGCGCATCGTCGCGGCGCTGAACCACGGCTTGCGCGACGTCCCGCGCGACCGCGTCCGGATGCACATCTGCTGGGGCAATTACGAAGGCCCCCATGACTGCGATATCGCGCTGGAGACGATCTGGCCCGTCGTTCGCAAGGCACGCGTGGGCGGCTACGTGCTGCCCTTTGCCAACCCCCGGCATGCGCACGAGATCAACGTCCTGCGCAGGATGCCGCTCGCCGACGACCAGATCATCGTGGCGGGCGTGATCGATACGCTCACGAATATCGTCGAGCATCCCGAAGTGGTCGCAGAGCGGCTGGAGCGCGTCGCGGCTGCGGTCGGCGATCCGCACCGGGTGCTCGCCGGCACCGATTGCGGCTTCGATTCGACAGCCGGCCAGGGGCGGGTCGCGGAGGACGTCGCTTTTGCCAAGCTGCGCGCGCTCGTTGAAGGCGCGCGCATTGCGACGCAGCGGCTGTTTACATCATGACGCGGCCGCCGTTGACGTCGAGCGTGATGCCGTTGATGTAGGCTGCGGCGTCGGACGCGAGGAACAGCATTGCCTGGGCGTGGTCTTCGGGCTCGGCGAGACGCTTCAGCGGCACGAGCGATGCGATGCGCTCGATTTCGGCCTCGGTGCGCAGCGCCGCTACGCGCGGTGTCAGCGTCGTGATCGGCGCGATCGCATTCGCGGTGATGCCGGCGGGGCCGAGGCTCTGGGCGAGGAAGCGGGTCAGCTGGATCACGGCGGCCTTGGCCGAGCCGTAGGCCGGGGAGGAGGCGACCGTCACCTGGCGGCCCGAGATGGAAGAAACGTTGATGATGCGCCCGGCTTTCGAGCGCTTGAGATGCGGGATCGCCGCGCGCGAAACCAGGAACACGCTGCGGAGGTTCAACGCCACGGTGCGGTCCCACTCGTCGACCGGCATGTCCTCCACCGTGGCGAGCCGACCGTAGCCGCCCGCGCAGTTGATCAGCACATCGAACCCGCCAAGCGCGGAAACAACGCTCGCGATTGCGCGCGCGACCGCCGACTCATCGGTCACGTCGACCTGGATCGCGAGCGCCTGCCCGCCGCCGACGGAGATTGCCTCCGCCACTTTCTTTGCACCTGCCCCGTCGATGTCGAGCACCGCGACCCGGGACTTCTGGTTGGCGAACGCGCGCGCGGTAGCGGCGCCGATGCCCTGCGCCGCGCCGGTCACCACGACCACGCGGCCCGCGAGCTCGGGATAGGATGCCATCAGGACCAGTACAGCCTGGCCGGATTATCGACAAGGATCTTTTTCCGCGTCGGTTCGTCCTCGGCCATTATCGCGAAGAGATCCACCAGCTCGCCGTCGTTCGGCATCCACTTCACATTCGGGTGCGGGAAGTCGGTGCCCCACAGCACGCGATCGGGGGCAGCCGCAATCAGTGCGCGCGCGAACGGGATCGCGTCGTGGAACGGCTTTCCGGAGGAGGAGATCCGCTCCGGACCGCTCACCTTGATCCACGCGAGTTCGTTCTTCATGAGCTCGAGCAGGTGTCGGAACGGCTTCTGGTCGAGCCCGTGCTTTGCTTCCACCCGCCCCATGTGGTCGATGATGAACGGCACGCGCAGGCGGTTCAGGAAACCGCGGTAGGTTTCGATGTCTTCGGCGTCGAGGTGGAGCTGGATGTGCCAGCCGAGCGGCGTCACGCGCGCGATCACGGCTTCGACGTTCTTCAGGTCGGGGGCGCCGCCGAGATGCGCGACGAAATTGAAGCGCACGCCGCGCACGCCGGCCTCGTGCAGCCCCGCGAGCTCGCGGTCGGTGACGTCCATGGTCACCATCGCGACGCCGCGCCACGCGCCTTTCGACCATTTCATCGCGTCGACCATCGCGCGGTTGTCGGTGCCGTGGCAGCTTGCCTGCACCAGGACTGCGCGCTCGAGCCCGAGGCGGCGGTGCAGCGCGGCGAGAGTTTCGCGGCCCGCGTCCTGGGGCGTGTATCGGCGCTCGGGAGCGTAGGGAAAGCGGTCCGCCGGCCCGAAGATGTGGCAGTGCCCGTCGCACGCGCGCGGCGGCGGAGCGTACTTCGGCTTGATCGGGTTCGGGTCGGGCGGAGGAAGAATCTTGATCGCGTGTCCGGCCATCGTCGCGAAGTTAGCGCAGGGGCGGGACCCGGTCAACCGGGGCAGGGAGCGCAATCGCGTTGCCAGCGCCGGAGCGGAAACGGATAATCCGCCTCTGCCAATGAAGAAACCCCGCAATCGTGCACCTGCGACGCTCGGCACCGGCCTCGCGGCGGCCCGGAAGGTCGTGAAGAGCGGCATGCCGCGCGCGCTCGGCGTGCGGCTCGTCTCGCTCACGAAGAAGCGCGTAGTGGCGGAGATGCGCGTGAAGGACATGCACATCAACCGCTCCGGCCGCGTGAATGGCGGCGCCATCATGGCTTTCGCGGACGTGATCGGCGCCGCCGGCACCGTCGCGAATCTGCCGCCCGGCCACCGCACCGGCACGCTTGAATCGAAGACCAATTTCTTCCGGGCGGGGGAGCACCCCGTGTTGCGGGCCGTATCGATTCCTCTGCACATCGGCCGCACCACGATGGTGTGGCAGACCACGATCCGCAATGCGGACCGCGGCGTGGTCGCGATCGTCACCCAGACCCAGATCGTGATCTCCGCGCAGGCTGACTTCATGAGGAAATGACGATGAAGAGCTACTACATCAAGTCCGTCAATGGAAGAACCGTTTTCGAGCCGCGCGAAGTGCCGGTGCCGCAGCCCAAAGCCGGCGAAATCCTCGTCAAGGTGCGCGCCGCTTCGCTCAACCGCGGCGAGATCCTCGCCAGCATCAGCCTTCACAGTGCGGAAGTGCCCCACCCTGCGGGCGGGGACTGCGCAGGCGAGGTGCATGCGGTCGGCGAGGGCGTCACTGCTTTCAAGCCGGGCGACCGCGTCCTGGGACGCGCGCGCGGCTCTTTTTCCGAATTCGTCGCGATGTCCGTCCAGCAGGCCGCGCTCGTGCCGCAGCGGCTGTCGTGGGAGCAGGCGGCGACGGTGCCGATCTCGGCCATCACGGCCTACGAGGCGATTCTCGGATATGGAAAGCTCAAATCGGGGGAAACCCTGCTGGTGGTCGGCGCGGCCTCCGGCGTGGGCGTCGTCGGCGTTCAGATCGGGAAGTTCCTGGGGGCGAAGGTGATCGGCGTCTCGCGCTCGGCGGCCAAGCTCGAAAAGCTGAAGGCCGCGGGCCTCGACATCGGGATCGCCGCGGCCGGCGGCGGCTTTGCCGACAAGGTGCTGGCTGCGACCGGCGGCCAGGGCGTGAATCTCGCGATCAATCTCGTCGGCGGTAGCGCCTTCCCCGACTGCGTGCGCTCGCTTGCCAACCAGGGGCGACTCGCGATCATCGGCTACGTGGACGGGCAGCACCATGCCGAGATCGACCTCGAGACCGTACACGGCAAGCGGCTGCAGATCTTCGGCGTCTCCAATGCCCTGCTGCCGCCCGCGCAGCGCGCCGAAGCGATGCGCGGCTTCGTGCGCGACATGCTGCCCGGCTTCGCCGATGGGCGCATCGTGCCGGTGATCGACAAGGTGTTTTCCTTCGACGAGCTGCTGGCCGCCAAGGCCTACGTCGAGAGCAACGCGCAGCTCGGAAAGGTCGTGGTCAAAATGTCGTGACTTGCGGCGAGCAGCGAGCGTAAGCTTTGCGGTTCACGAGTCGCGGGAAGGGGAGGCGGCCATGAAACCATTCCAGCTCCTGGGAGTAATCGCGGGCTTCGCGCTGTATTCGGTGCTTGCCGGCGCGCAGGGCATTCCGAGCCGGCCGGTGCGCGTGCTGGTGCCGGCGCCGCCGGGCGGGCCGTCCGATACCGCGATCCGCCTGATCCTCCCCCGGCTTTCCGAAGGGCTCAGGCAGGCGCTGATCGTGGACAACCGCGGGGGCGCCAACGGCGTCGCGGGCACGGACATCGCGTCGAAGGCGACGCCCGACGGCTACACACTGGCGGTGGGAAACAGTGGCACACATGCGATCAATGCGAGCCTTTACCGCAAGCTTCCGTACGATCCCGTGCGCGATTTCACGCCGATCGTCCAGATGGTGACGAGCGGGATGGTGGTGGTCGCGAATCCGAAGGTCGGCTCGGGTTCCCTCGCGGACTTCATCGCGCTCGCGCGCAAGCAGCCGGGCAAGATCAACGTCGGCATCGCCGGCGCGACCGGCGAGCTCTCGGGCGACGCGCTGTGGGCGCAGGTGCAGGTCAAGATGAACAACGTGCGCTACAAGGGCAGCGCGCCCACCGAGCTTGCGATACTGGGAGGCGAAGTGGACGTCGCCTTGCTGACGCCGCTTGCCGTTCGGCAACACGTCCAGGCGGGGAAGCTGAGGGCGTACGGCATTACCAGCGCTCAGCGTTCGCCCGTGCTGCCGGAGGTCCCGACCATCGGGGAGCAGGGGGTGCAGGGCTACGACTTCCAGATCTGGCACGGGGTGTTCGCGCCCCGGGGCGTTCCGGACAAAGTGATCAACGCGGTAAACCGGGAGGCGGTGCGGGCGCTCAACGCGCCGGAAGTCAGGGCGCGTTTCGCCACGCTCGGTTTCGTCGTCATCGCCAACACTCCGCAGGAATTCGCCGCGGTGGTGAAGAGCGAGGTGGAAAAGTTCCGCAAGGTGATCAAGGAATCCGGAATCGAATTGCTCTAAGGGAGGAGCCATGGCAGGAAAACCGTCGTTGCCGATGAAGATGGTGCCCAAGCGCCCGCTCAAGCAGGACGTCACGCTGAAGACGCTCGAGAGCATGGCGGCGCGCGTGAAGAACTGGGGAAGGTGGGGATCCGACGATCAGCTCGGGACGCTCAATTTCGTGACGCCGCAGGACATCGTCAAGGCGGCCGCGCTGGTGAAGAAGGGAAAGGCGTTCGCGCTCGGGCTCGACTTCAATTCAAACGGCCCGCAGCGGACCGGCTGGGGCGGACGCTTCAACCCGATCCACACCATGCTCGCGACCGGCACCGATGCGGTGGCGGGAACCCAGGATGGCGGGAAGATCCGCTACGCCGACGACATGGTGTCGATGCCGCTGCAATGCGGCACGCAATGGGACGCGCTCGGCCACATCTTCTACGGCGACAGGATGTGGAACGGCTACGACGCGCGGCTGGTGGACTCCACCGGCGCGAAGAAGAACGGCATCCACAAGACGCGCGACCGCATGGTCGGGCGCGGCGTGCTGCTCGACATCCCGCGCTCCCTTGGCGGAGACTACCTCGAGGACGGCTTCGGCGTCGGCAACGCCGAGCTCGACGCCTGCGCGAAGGCGCAGGGCGTGGAGGTGCGGCGCGGCGATTTCGTGATCGTGCGTACCGGCCAGATGGAGCACTGCCTCGCGCAGGGCGACTGGGGTGCGTATGCGGCGGGCGACGCGCCGGGCCTGCGCTTCGAGACCTGCGAGTGGATCCACCGGAAAGAGATCGCCGCGATCTGCTTCGATACCTGGGGCTGCGAGGTGCGCCCGAACGAGAGCACCGAGGCGTTCCAGCCCTGGCACTGGATCATCATTCCGATGGTCGGCATCACCATGGGAGAGATTTTCTACTTGAAGGATCTCGCCGACGACTGTGCGGCCGACGGCGTGTACGAGTTCATGTTCGTCGGGCCGCCGCTCCCCATCACCGGAGCGGTGGGATCTCCGATCAATCCGCAGGCCATCAAGTAGCCATGGCGACCCCATCGAAAAAAGTCATCATCACCTGCGCCGTCACCGGCTCGATCCACACGCCGACGATGACGCCGCATCTGCCGATCACGCCGAAGCAGGTTGCCGACGAGTCGATCGCCGCGGCAAAGGCAGGGGCGGCGATCATCCATCTCCACGCGCGCGACCCGAAAGACGGGCGGCCGACGCCGGACCCGAAGGTGTTCATGGAGTTTCTGCCGGCGATCAAGGACGGGACCGATGCCGTCATCAACATCACCACCGGCGGCGGCCACAACATGACGGTGCAGGAGCGGCTCGCGGCGCCGCTCCAGTGCAAGCCCGAGATGTGCTCGTTCAACATGGGCTCGATGAACTTCGGGCTCTATCCCAACCTCGACAAGTACAAGCAGTTCAAGTACGACTGGGAGCCGCAGTACCTCGAGGCGAGCCGCGATTTCATCTTCCGGAACACGTTCAAGGACATGGAGTACATCCTCAAGCACCTGGGCGAGGGCTGCGGCACCCGGTTCGA
>DATICE010000201.1:0-5028 GCA_035456985.1 Burkholderiales bacterium
CATCCCGGCCGGTTTGCCATCGTGAAGCCCGTGGATCCCGACGATCCGGCGGTCGCCGATGTCATCGCCGACTGGAAGAAGACGCCGGGCGCGGTCGGCGTGCGCATCATGATGACGAAGGAGCCGGGGCGCGACCGCCCTCCCTCCCACCCGGGCCTCGACCGGATCTGCCGCGCGGCCGCCAAGCACGGCTTCCCCGTCAACGTCCTGTTCTGGGGCAACCTGGAAGCGGGCACGATGCTGATCGACCGCCACCCCGATACGCGATTCATCGTCGACCATCTGGCCATCCTGCAGCCGCGCACGCCGCCCGCGCCGCCGCAGCCCTGGGCCGATCTGCCGAAAGTGCTGGAGCTCGCGAAGCGCAAGAACGCGGTGATCAAGGTGAGCGGCGCCTGCACGCTGTCGCAGAAGCCGTATCCCTTCCCGGACATCTGGGACCCGCTTGCGCGCATATTCGACGCCTGGGGATTCGAGCGCTGCCTGTGGGGCACCGACTGGACCCGCGCTTTCGCGGTCGTCAACTACGAGCAGGCCGTGAAGCCCTTCCTCGAGACCAAGCGCTTGAGCGACAGTGAACGCGCGATGCTGATGGGCGGCGCCTGCGCGAAGGCCTACCGCTGGTCGCCGAAGGCGACCTAGCGCACTCGCCCCGTGCAGGCGCGCGCCCGCTATCTCACAATCTTGATGCCGACATCCCTGAACACTTCGCGCCGCGCGGCGAGTGACTCCTCGGCGAGCCGCAGAAGCTGCTCGCCCGTAACGTAACCGTCCTCGGACTGGCTTTCCGAGAGGTACTTGCGCCAGCTGTCGGTCTTGACCAGGCGCTCGAAAACGCTTTCCCAGTACGCCACTTCATCCTTGGTCAGCCCCGGTGGCGCCACCACGCCGCGCACCGTGCGGATGTTGGGCATCTTGAATCCCGCCTCCTGCAGAGTCGGAACATCGGGATGCGCGGGCAGCCGCCGCTCGGCCATCTGGGCGATGACGCGCATGGTGCGACTTTGCACCTGCTCCTTCACTTCTGACGGGTCGGCGATGAGGAGTTGCGCGTGCCCGCCGAGTATCGCGGTGATGCGTTCGCTGCCTCCCGGCATCGGCACGTAGGTCCACGTCGCGCCGCTCTGCTTCTGAATGACCTGGCGTATCAGGTTGCCGATTGCCTGCACCGAGCTGCCGGCCTGCAGTAATTGCCCCGGGCTTTTCTTCGCGGCCTCCACGAACTCGTTCATCGTCTTGTAGGGCGAGTCCGAACGGACGATGATCAGGGAAGGGTCGAAGATGAGGTTGGCGATCGGGGTCAGCTCGGTGAACTGCACGCGCGCCTCCTTTGCCGTGAGAGGCGCAGTCAGCCACACGCTGGTATAGAAGGCGATCACGTGAGGATTGCCTTTCTTCTCGGCGAGGTACGACATCGCCACGGTGCCGCCGCCGCCGCTGCGGTTCGCAACGTTTGCACGCACCGGCAGCAACCGTTCCTGATCGAAGATGTTGTTGACGATACGCGCAAACACGTCCGAGCCCCCGCCCGGTCCGGTATGCACGACCAGCTCGACCGGCCGCGTCGGCTTGAACGACTGGGCCACGGCTTCGGCCGTGGGCAGTGCCAGCACACCCATAACAGCTACCAGAACTCCGATATGCATGAACATCCTCCTCCGTGGGTGAACCATTATTGAAATTGCGTCGAGACTCACGCTTTTGCCGGCGTGCAGTCTAGGCTGCGAACAAATCCATGAACTCGTTCACAGACGTGCGCTCCAGCCGCTCCTGATCGACGCAGCGCTCGAGGATTTCCCGTTGTCGCTTTGCGGGGAAGCGCCGCGCCAGGTTGATCCTGAATTTCTCGAGCAGCAGCGGAATGCCTTCCTGCCGACGCCGCGGATGGCCGAGCGGGAAGAGCACTTCGACCCGGTCGGTGCGGGTGCCGTCCGTGAATTCGACTTCCATCGCATGCGGGTTGGCGCGCTGCTCGGGATCGCGGAATGCGGCAGTGTAGCGCTCCTCGACGCAGACGGCCATCTTGTCGCGCAGCGCGTCGATTCTCGGATCGGCGGCGACGCCGTCCTCGTAGTCGGCCGCGGTCAGCCTGCCGAAGATGAGTCCGATTGCGGCGATGTACTGCAGCGAGTGGTCGCGCGCGGCCGGGTTCCGGAGGGCGCCGCTGGTGATCAGGTGGCGCGCCGAGCGGTGCGTCCACATGCGTACTGCCTGAACTGCGTCGAGCCGGTCCTTGACCCGCGGGTGCAGCAGCAGGGCGCACTCGGCCGCGGTCTGCCCGTGAAAGCCTGCCGGGTATGCGATCTTGAACTGCACGTTCTCGATCACGTGCGAGCCATAGGGGCGAGGGACGCTCAGCCGCTGGCCGCGAAACAGCACGTCGTAGAAACCCCAGGTCGGAGCCGTAAGCGCGGTGGGGTAGCCCATCTCGCCGGTCAGCGCCATCAGAGCGAGCCGCACGCCGCGCGCGGTCGCGTCGGCGGCGGCCCACGACTTGCGCGTGCCTATCGTGGGCGCGACGCGGTAAAGGCGCATGGGATGGCCGTCGACCCACGCGTGGCTCAGGGCATTGATGATTTCCTCGCGCGTGCCGCCCAGCAGGCGCGTCACCACCGCCGAGGAAGCGATCTTCACCAGGATGACGTTGTCCATCCCGAGCCCGATGAAGTCATTGTCGAGCGCGAGCACCCCCTGGATCTCGTGCGCCTGGATCATGGCGGTCAGCACGTCGCGCATGTGGAGTGGCGCCTTGCCCGCGGCGACCGCGCGGCGCGACAGGTAGTCGCTGATGGCAAGGATTCCGCCGAGATTGTCGGAAGGGTGAGCGCCCGTCTTGCCGAACCAGGCATCGTTGAAATCGAGCCAGCGGTTCATCGCGCTGATGTTGAACGCCGCGGTGACCGGGTCGAGCTCGAACTCCGTACCGGGCACCCGTGCGCCGTTCGCCAGCACCGCGCCCGGCACGACCGGGCCCAGCAGCTTGGTGCACGCCGGGTAGGACAGGGCTTCCAGGCCGCATCCGAGCGTGTCCATGAGACAGTAGCGCGCGGTCTCGCGGGCAAGCGCGCTCGGCGCCGGTCCGTCCAGCACGTAATCGGCGATCGCTGCGATTTCTGCGTCGGGCTGTTGCTGCGCTTCGGCCTGGCCTGTCGTCATGCGGTTCCGCGCCGTCCTCAAGGCGTCGCGAGCAGGCGGCCCCAGCCTTGCACCGGCGGCGCGATGCCCTGCGAAATGAGGCGCCAGACCTCCGCGATGGGGTTGGTCACGACGGGCTTGCCGAAATCCTCTTCGAGAATCGGCACGGCCGCGAGGCTGCGCCACGCGCCGCCCGGCAGCAGCAGGCCGTCGGCTGAGGGGGCCTTGCGCATCGCTTCGCGCCCGAGCTGGAATGCGAGCCTCACGCCGCCCTCGATGCTCATCGACGCCGCCTGCTTGGCCCACTGTCCGGCGCTCGTCACCACGAGAACTTCCACGCCAGCCGAGGTGAAGTATGCCGCAAGCTTCCGGTTGAGCTCTTCCGACCAGCGGCTTGCGACGGCGATGCGCCGCATGCCCAGGTGGCGCATGGCGGCGATCGTTGCCTCCGCGTGCGAATCGGCCGGCACGCCGGTGCGCCGGGTCGTTTCCTCGAGCAGCTCCAGCACGCGCGGCCGGCCGAGCTGCGAGGAGATCGGCAGGCCCGTGAGCGTGATGCGCTTCGCCCCCTGTCTCACCAGCTCGTCCACGCATCCCCAGTAGCGGTTACTTATCGCTTCGTCCACGCCCTCGGCGGTGTAGTCCGAGATCTCCATCGAGCACGAGATTCTCTTCACATCGGGCGGCAGCAGCGGCTCCGGCTTCGGCATCGGGCGACTTTCGTCGCCCAGCGGCGAGACCGAGCCGGCGATGAAGCGCACGTTGGCGGCATTGCTCACGATGTCCTCCTCCGCGGAATGCCGGATTCTATACAACTTGCAATCAGCGCGGCGGCCGGCGGTGCAGATCGCGGTGGCGGTCGGCTATGTCGCGATGATGAGCCTGATCGTGAACGCCTTCGAGGTGCCGCCGGTCGGGGACGGCACGAAGCCCGCCCTGTAATCGGGTGATCGGGAGATCGAAACAGACTTCGCCACCTCCCGCCCTCACCACACGAGGCTCGCGAGAAAGCGCAGCGACGCGGCGAGCAGGAACATCCCGAACGCCAATTCGAGCGCGCGCCGCGAAAGGACGTGGGCCATTCTCGCGCCATAGGACGCGGTGACGCTCGACACCGGTGCCATCAGCGCAAACCCGATGAGCGACACGAAGCCGACCGACAGCGGAGGCAAATTCTCCTGGTGCGGCAGACCCGCGAAGATGTAGCCGAGCGTGCCGGCGAGCGCGATCGGCACCACGATGCCGGCGGAGGTCGCGACCGCCTGATGGATCGGCTTCCCGTAGAGCGTGAGCACCATGGTGGACAGTGAGCCGCCGCTGACGCCGGTGAGCGAGGCCATCAGCCCGACCGCCAGGCCGAAAAGGCGCGTCAGCGGATGCTTCGGCAGGTCGTCCCCCAACCGCCACGATTGCCGGCCGAACAAGAGCTTGCCGGCGATGATGGTCGCGATGACGATGTAGGCGATCTTGAAGACCGGCGATGGCGCCACCGCGGCGATGCCCGAACCGATGGCGATGCCGACGATGACGCCCGGCGTCCACTGCCACACGACATCCGTGAGCACTGCACCGCTCGCGCGATGGGCCAGATACGACCGGATATTGGTCGGCGCCATGATCGCGAGCGAGGTGCCGATACAGAGCTGCATGTGCACCGCGTCCGGCACGCCGAGGAGGCGGAACATTTCGTAGAGAACCGGCACCGCAACCACGCCGCCGCCGACGCCGAACATGCCGGCGAGCAGCCCGGCCACCACGCCGCCGGCCATGATGGCCGCGGCGAGGAGGAGAAGTTCGTCGAGCGGCACGCCGAGCATGCCGCTACGATAACAGCATCCCCGCTCGCGACCTCCCGCTGCGCGCCTACCGCTTGCCGCCGAGCAGCGACCCCAG
>DATICE010000202.1:0-2006 GCA_035456985.1 Burkholderiales bacterium
GGGGCAAGAGGCCGTCAACGCCGGCATCGGCTCGGCGATGCACAAGGACGACGTTTTCCTCATGACCTACCGCGAGAACGGGGTGCAGCTCATGCGCGGGGTGACGCTGAAGGAGCTGTTTCTCTACTGGGGCGGGGACGAACGCGGATCGGACTACGCCGGCCCGCGCAGGGATTTCCCGATCTGCATCACGATCGCCGCCCATGCCCCCCACGCCGTCGGCGTTGCCTACGCGATGAAGCTGCGGCGCGAGCGGCGCGCCGCCGTCTGCGCGCTCGGGGACGGTGCCACCTCCAAGGGTGACTTCTACGAGGCGATCAATGCGACTGGCGCCTGGAAGCTGCCGGTGGTGTTCGCCGTCGCCAACAATCAGTGGGCGATCTCAGTGCCGCGTGCGAAACAGAGCACGGCGCAGACCCTCGCCCAGAAGGCGATCGCGGCGGGCATCGAATGCCTCCAGGTCGACGGCAATGACGTCATCGCGGTGCGCCACGCCATGGACGGTGCGCTCGAGCGCGCGCGCGCGGGCGCCGGCCCGACGCTGATCGAGGCTCTCACCTACCGGCTCTCCGATCACACGACGGCGGATGACGCCACGCGCTACCGCAGCCCGGACGAGGTGGCGGAGGCGTGGAAGTGCGACCCCATCGTGCGGCTGCGCGCCTACCTTACGGCCGGCGGCGCGTGGAACAAGGCGGCGGAGGACGCATTGCTCAAGGAATGCAACGAGCAGGTCCAGGCCGCGGCCCAGGCCTATCTCGATACGCCACCGCCCCCGCCGGCCCAGATGTTCGACCACCTCTACGCGCAGCTGCCAGCGGCTCTGCAGAAGCAACGCGCCGCCGCGCTGGGCGAAGACTGACGGACGGCGACTGACGGGTTATGGCGCAAATCACCCTTGTTGAAGCCATCAACCTCGCGTTGAAGCGCGAGATGGAGCGCGACCCCGCCGTCGTCGTGCTGGGCGAGGACGTGGGCGTGGACGGCGGCGTGTTCCGCGCGACACTCGGACTCATCGATCTCTACGGGGCGGAGCGGGTCATCGATACGCCGCTCGCCGAGGTGCTGGTCGCCGGCATGGCGATCGGGATGGCGGTGGAGGGCTTGAAGCCGGTGGCGGAAATCCAGTTCTCCGGCTTCGCCTACACGACCCTGGACCAGGTCCTCAACCACGCCGCGCGCATGCGCCATCGCACGCAGGGGCGGCTCTCCTGTCCGCTGGTGCTGCGCATGCCGTGCGGAGCTGGAATACACGCTCCCGAGCACCATTCGGAAAGCCCGGAGGCGATGTTCGCCCACATCCCGGGCATCCGCGTGGTCTACCCCTCGTCGCCGCGCCGTGCCTACGGGCTGCTCCTCGCCGCCATCCGGGATCCCGACCCGGTGGTGTTCCTGGAGCCGACGCGGCTCTATCGACTGTTCAAGGAAGAGGTCGCTGACGACGGCAAGGCGCTGACGCTCGACGCCTGCCATACGGTGCGGGAAGGCAGCGACGTCACCGTGGTCGCCTGGGGAGCGATGGTGCACGAGTCGCTTGCCGCGGCCGACGCTCTCGCGGAGCAAGGCGTCTCGGCCGAACTGCTCGACGTCGCAACGTTGAAGCCGCTCGACATGGACACGATTCTTACCTCGGTCGCCAAGACCGGGCGCTGCGTGATCGTCACCGAGGCCGCACACACCTGCAGTTTCGCTTCGGAGATTGCCGCCGGTCTCGCCGAGGAAGGACTTCTCAGCCTGCTCGCCCCGGTCCAGCGCGTCACCGGCTATGATGTCGTGGTGCCGCTGCCGCGCCTGGAGCATCGCTACATGCCGGGCAAGGGACGGATCGTCGGCGCGGTGAAAAAAGCGCTCGCCTTCGGCTGAAGGACATGAAGATATTCAAACTCCCCGACCTCGGTGAAGGACTGCAGGAAGCCGAGATCGTCAAGTGGCACGTCAAAGTCGGCGACGAGGTGAAGGCCGACGCGCCCATGGTCTCGGTGGAGACCGCCAAGGCGGTGGTGGAT
>DATICE010000203.1:0-58079 GCA_035456985.1 Burkholderiales bacterium
CTGCCACAGCTCTTCGGTGATGAACGGGATCACCGGGTGCGCGAGCCGCAGGATCACCTCGAGCACGCGCGCGAGGGTGCGGCGCGTGGCGCGGCTGCGCGCCTCGCCCCCTGCCGCGAGCTGCACCTTGGCGAGCTCCAGGTACCAGTCGCAGTACTCGTCCCACGCGAGCTCGTAGATCGCGCGCGCCAGGTTGTCGAATCGATACTCCCGGAACGCCCGCTCCGCTTCGGCCTCGGCGCGCTGCAGCCGGCTCACGATCCAGCGGTCGGCGACCGAGAACTCGAGCGGAAGCTGCTCGTCGATCCCGGTGTCGCGCCCCGCGCAGTTCATGAGCACGAAGCGCGCGGCGTTCCACAGCTTGTTGCAGAAGTTGCGGTAGCCGTCGCAGCGCGAGAGGTCGAACTTGATGTCGCGCCCGTGCGAAGCGAGGCTCGCAAACGTGAAGCGCAGCGCGTCGGTGCCGAATGCGGGAATGCCGTTCGGATACTGCCGGCACGTCGTCTCGGCGATGCCTTCGGCCTGTCGCGGGTCGAGGAGATTCGCGGTGCGCTTCTCGAGGAGAGCCTCGAGCCCGATGCCGTCCACGATGTCGAGCGGATCGAGGATGTTGCCCTTGGATTTCGACATCTTCTGGCCCTCGGCGTCGCGCACGAGGCCCGTGATGTAGACCTCGCGGAACGGCACCTTGCCGGTGAACGGCAGCGTCATCATCACCATGCGCGCGACCCAGAAGAAGATGATGTCGAATCCGGTCACCAGCACCGATGAAGGGAGATACAGGCGCAGCGCCGGATTGTCCGCGGGCCAGCCGAGGGTCGAGAACGGCCACAGGGCGGAGGAGAACCAGGTGTCGAGCACGTCCTCGTCCTGCCTGAGCTCCGAAGACGTGACTTTTGCGCCGGCCCGCACGCGTTCGAGCATCGCCTGCCGATGGCGCGCCTGCGCTTCCTGTTTCGTGCGCGCGACGAAGATGTTGCCCTCGCTGTCGTACCACGCCGGGATGCGGTGTCCCCACCACAGCTGTCGCGAGATGCACCAGTCCTGGATCCGGTTGAGCCAGTCGTTGTAGGTGGCGGTCCAGTTCTCCGGGACGAAGCGGACATTGCCGCTCGCGACTGCGTCCAGTCCCGCTTTCGCGAGTTCATGCATGTTCACGAACCACTGGTCGGTCAGCATCGGCTCCACCACCGCGCCGGTGCGCCCGCAGCGCGGCACCTTGAGCTTGTGCGGCGTCGCCTCCGCGATCAGCCCCTGGTCCTTCAGGTCCGCGAGCACCTTCTCGCGCGCCTCGTAGCGGTCGAGCCCGCGGTAGGCGGCGGGCGCATTGTCGTTGATACGTGCGTCGGGCGTGAAAATCGCCCTCAATTCGAGCTTGTGCCGCCCCCCGATCTGGAAGTCGTTGAAATCGTGAGCCGGCGTGATCTTGACGCAGCCCGTGCCGAATTCCGGGTCAACTGCCTCATCGGCGATCACCGGTATCCTGCGGCCGGTGAGGGGCAGCAGCACCTGCTGCCCGATGTATGCCAGGTAGCGGAGGTCGCCGGGGTGCACCGCGACCGCGACGTCGCCGAGCATGGTCTCGGGCCGCGTGGTGGCGACCACCAGAAAGTCGGCGCCGGAGGCAAGCGGGTAGCGGATGTGCCACAGGGTGCCGCTCTCCTCCTCGGACTCGACCTCGAGGTCGGACACGGCGCTCTTCAGCACCGGGTCCCAGTTGACGAGGCGGTTGCCGCGGTAGATCAGTCCCCGCTCGTGCAGCCGCACGAACACTTCCGTCACCACGGCGGAGAGCCCTTCGTCCATGGTGAAGCGCTCGCGCGCCCAGTCGCAGGAGGTCCCGAGCCGGCGCATCTGGCGCGTGATGGCGGAGCCCGACTCCCCTTTCCAGCGCCAGACGCGCTCGACGAATGCGCTGCGGCCGAGCGCGCGCCGTGAAGTGCCTTCGGCCTCGAGCTGGCGCTCGACCACGATCTGGGTAGCGATGCCTGCGTGGTCGGTGCCCGGCTGCCACAGCGTGTTGTAGCCGCGCATCCGGTGATAGCGCGTGAGTGCGTCCATCAGCGTGTGCTGGAAGGCGTGCCCCATGTGCAGCGTGCCGGTGACATTGGGTGGCGGCAGCAGGATGCAGTAGCGGCGCGGGTTGGACTCGTCGAGGCCGGCCCGGAAGTAGCCGTTCTGCTCCCAGGTGGAGTACCACCGGGTTTCGATCGCCGCCGGCTCGAAGGTTTTGGCGAGCACCGCCGCCGGGAAGAAGGAATCCGCGGATGCGGGTTTCTCGGCCGCCGCCGCTGCCTCCTTCAGCGCCGTCTTGGCGTCCTCCGCGACGCGCAGGTTCTTCAATTGCGCGCGCAGCGTCTCCTCGATCGAAGCCTGCACCATGCCGTTGATCTCGGCCTTGATATCCAGGCTGATCTTTGCAAGCGCTGCATCGAGCGTCGAGGCGCGCACCATGCTGTTCATGTCGGCCTTGATATCCATGCTGATCCTTGCCAGCGCTGCATCGAGCGCGGCTCCGATGTCCGGCATGAACCGGTCCTGCACGACCTGGGCGATCTGCTGGTCGAGGTCGCGCTTGAGCTTCTGGTAGAGCGCGTGCTCGAGATTCTGGGCCTGCACCCGCGAGATGACTTCTCCGGAGGCGGCGAGCAGCCGTTCCGCGGGCACGATTTCGGTCAGCGTGGGAATGCCGGGCTCCGCACCCTGCGGCCCCACCGGCTCCGTCAGCGTCGGAACCTCGGGCGACTCCGCTGCGGCAGCCGGCGCCGGCGCTCCGCGCAGCCGCGTGAGCAGGGCATCGGCGCGTTTCAGCAGCTCGTCGCTTTCGTCTGTGCGGTTAGGTTGCTCGGCCATATGAACGGTAAGCGGTAAGCAGTGAGCGGTAAGCTGTTGCGGACCGGCGAGCGGCCTTGGCTTCCGCCCACTGCTGACTCCTCACTGCTCACGATTCTTGCTGAGATCGTGGGTGCGGATGTCGTAGCCGCGCTCGCGGTAGAACCGGAAGCGCTCCCGCGCGTCTACGCGATCGCGCTCATCGAGGCTGACGATCTCGATCAGGCGCTGGAAGCGGCTGAAGAACGGCGGCCACTCGGGACGCAGGTTGAGCAAAACCTCATCGTGCAGCAACCGCTCGCCCTCGCAGTCGACGATCACGGGCGTTTCCGCGGCAAGCGGGTCGTCAGGGGCGCAATGCGGCACGAACCCGATCGCGGGCGTCATCCACAGCGCGCGGTCGAAGCGCTGTACGGCTTCGCGGTCGGGGCAGTACACGGTGACCCTGAGCCCGTGCGCGAACGCCTTGCCCGCGAGCCGGCACGCGGTCTTGAGCTTGTCCTCGGTGTGAGTGTAGAAGTCAATCTGCGTCACGTCACTTTCTCCCGACACGGTTGATGAGGAACTGCGTGAGCAGCGGCACCGGGCGTCCGGTCGCGCCTTTTTCCTTCCCGCTTTTCCATGCCGTGCCGGCGATATCGAGATGCGCCCACTTGTATTTCCTGGCGAAGCGTGCGAGAAAGCACGCCGCGGTTACCGATCCGGCGGGACGCCCGCCGATATTCGCGAAGTCGGCAAAGTTGCTCTTCAGCTGCTCCTGGTAGTCGTCCCACAGCGGCATCCGCCATACCCTGTCCCGGGCGTCTTCGCCCGCCGCGATGACTTCGCGCGCGAGCGCGTCGTCGTTGGCGAAGAGGCCGGTGGCGACGTGGCCGAGCGCAATGACGCAGGCGCCGGTCAGGGTGGCGATGTCGATCACCGCGGCCGGCCGGAAGCGCTCGACATAAGTGAGGGCGTCGCACAGGATCAATCGGCCCTCGGCGTCGGTATTGAGGATTTCCACGGTCTGCCCCGACAGGCTCTTCACGATATCGCCGGGGCGGCTGGCGCGGCCGCCCGGCATGTTCTCGGTGGACGGAATGGCGCCGACGATGTTGACCGGCAGCCGCATCTCGCCTGCCGCCTTCAGCGTGCCAAGGACGGCGGCCGCCCCGCACATGTCGAACTTCATTTCGTCCATTTCGGCCGCGGGCTTGAGCGAGATGCCGCCGGTGTCGAAGGTGATGCCCTTGCCGACGAGCGCGACCGGCTTCTGGTTCCTGGGACCGCCGCGGTACTCGAGAGTGATGAACCGCGGCGGCTCGGCGCTGCCCTGCGCGACCGACAGCAGCGTGCGCATACCGAGGCGCGCCATGTCCTCGCGCCCGAGCACGGTCAACTTCATGCGGTAGCGCCGGGAGAGCTCGCGCGCTTCGTCGGCGAGGTGGGACGGCGTGCACACGTTGGGCGGCAGATTGCCGAGGTCGCGGGCGAGGGCGACGCCATGCGTCACCGCCAGGCCCTGCTCGAGGCCGGCGGCGGCACCCTTGTGTGCGGCGCGGTCGACGGAGAGCGCGAGGCGCCGCAACGCCGGGCGGCTGTCATCGCTCTTGCTCTTCATCCGCGTGAAGCGATATGCGGACGCACCCGCCACCGCCACCGCATGCGCGACTTTCCACTGCGCGTCGCGGCCGTCGAGCGGCAGTTCGGTCAAATGGAGCGCGGCTTCCTCGGCGCCTGTGCCACGGAGCGCGGCAACTGCCGCAGCGACCGCTTCGTGGTACTGCTTGTCGCGGAACTCGCCTTCGCGGCCGAGCCCCACCAGCAATACACGCCCGGTCGCGCCGGGCACGTCATGCAAGAGCAACGTCGAACCGAGCTTGCCCTGCATGTCGCCGCGCCGCACAACCTTGGTGAGGTATCCCCGCGCCGCGCGATCGAGGGCCGCCGCCGCGCCTGATAACCGGCGCGTCTCGAACACGCCGGCCACGATGCAACCGTTCGCTCCGGTCTGCGGCACGCCGCTTTTTATGCTAAATTCCACCGTCCGCTCGCCTCCGAGTTAGAGCTCTGATTCATTGCGCATTCTAGCAAGTTGGAGCGGCACTAGCAGATGATTTTCCGAGCAGCGCTTCTGCGCGAACTCGTGGCCATGGCGGCCGCGACCTTCTTCGTCCTGGTCGGCATCGTCATCACCACGCTGCTGGTGCGGCTGCTCGGTCAGGCGGCGGCGGGCGCCATCACGTCCTCCGGCATTGTGGCGCTCCTCGGCTTCGCCCTGATCAATTACCTGCCGGTGCTGCTCTCGCTTACGCTTTTCATCGCGGTGCTGATGACGCTCACACGCAGCTACCGCGATTCCGAGATGATCGTCTGGTTCTCCTCGGGCATGAGCCTCACGCAATGGATACGGCCGGTGCTGGTATTCGCCTCGCCGCTGGTGGTCGTGATCGCGCTGCTCTCGCTGGTGCTCTCCCCGTGGGCGGTATCGAGCAGCGAGGAAGTCCGCCGCCAGATGGACAGCCGCAGCGACATGACGACGATCGCCCCCGGGGTGTTCCGCGAGTCGCGCCATGCGGAGCGCGTGTACTTCGTGGAGGAAGTCGCCGGCGCGACGAACCTCGTTGCCAACGTGTTCGTGAGCTCCACGCAGCACGGGCGGCAGGGCGTCATGGTGGCGGCCCGCGGGTTCCAGGAGACCGCGGAGAACGGCGACCGCTTTCTCGTCCTGGTGAACGGCCGCCGCTACGAGGGTGAGCCGGGCTCGCTCGAGTACAAGATCTACGAATTTGACCGCTACGCGATGCGCATCGAGACCGCGGAGTCGCGCGCGCCGCGCGCGCCCTCCACCAAGTCGCTTTCCACCCTCGAGCTGCTGCGCGATCCGACGCCGCGCAACCTGGCCGAGCTGTCGTGGCGCCTGGGCGTGCCGGCGGCAACGCTCATCCTCTCGCTGCTGGCGATCCCGCTGTCCTTCGTCAATCCGCGGGCGGGACGCTCGCTGAACCTCATCCTGGCGCTGCTGATCTACATGGTCTACAGCAACCTCCTCTCGATGACCCAGGCCTCCATCGCGCAGTCGCGCGTCGCGCCCCTGGCGGGGCTGCTGGGCGTGCACGCGGTCATGCTGCTGCTCCTGCTCGTGCTCTTCTACCGGCGCCTCATGGTGTTCTCGCTGTTCCGGCTGGTGCGATGAGGACGCTCAGGCGCTACCTCGCGACAGAGATCGTGGCGGCGACCGCCATGGTGCTGGTCGCGCTCGTGATGCTGTTCGCATTCTTCGACCTGCTCGACCAGATCAAGGATCTCGGGCGCGGCGCCTACAACATGCGCCGCATCGTGATCTACGTGCTGCTGTCGGTGCCGGACCACGCCTATGACCTGTTCCCGGTCGCCGCCCTGATCGGCACGCTGTTTGCGCTCGCGCAGCTGGTGGCGGGGTCGGAATACACCGTGATGCGGACCTCCGGCGTGTCGAGCACACGCTTCGCGGCGACACTCGCCTTGATCGGCCTCGGTTTCGCGGCGCTTACTTTCGCGTTCGGCGAGTTCATCGCGCCGCCCGCGGAGCAGCTCTCGCAGCGGGTGCGATCCCAGGCGATCACCGGGGTGGTGGCGCAGGAATTCCGCTCGGGACTGTGGATCAAGGACGACCTGAACTTCGTCAACGTGATCGAGGTGCTGCCCGATACGACATTGCGCGGGGTGCGAATCTACGAGTTCGACAGGGTGTCGCGGCTCGTCTCGGTCAGCTTCGCCCAGCGCGGGCGCTACCAGAGCGGGCGCCGCTGGCTGCTACAGGACGTCGTCCAGACGCAGTTCGACGAGACCAGGACCTCGGTGCGAAAGATCGCGGAGATGGAATGGCAATCCGTGCTCGACCCGGACTTGATCGGGGTGCTGCTCGTCAAGCCCGAGAAGATGTCGGCAATGAGCCTCTATTCCTACTCGCAGCACCTGAAGGAGAACCGGCAGAAGGCGCTGCGCTACGAGATCGCGCTGTGGGCCAAGTTCGTCTATCCCCTCGCGGTGGTCGTGATGATGGTGCTGGCGCTGCCGTTCGCCCACATCCAGAGCCGGCAGGCGGGGGTCGGCGCCAAGATCTTCACCGGCATCATGCTGGGCCTCGTGTTCCACTTCATGAACCGGCTGTTCTCGCATCTGGGCCTGCTCAACAGCTGGTCGCCGCTGGTAACCGCGATCATGCCCACCGTGATCTTCTTTTCCCTCGCGATCGGGATGATTTGGTGGCAGGAGAGAAGATAGGGATGAGGGATGAAGGATGAGGGATGACCCCCGCGTAGCAGGAATCTAGGCTTGGTCAGCCTTCATCCTTCAGGCGGAGCTGTCAGGTCATCCTTCCGCCTTCATCCTTCATCCTTCATCCTTGACGATCCGCGTTCCCGCAAGTCGGTCGTGCAGGAACTGGCCGTCACGGTCGACCAGAGCCCACAGGAACCCGGCACCCGCGAGCGCGCAGCCCGCGAGCGCGAACAGGAAGCGCGCGAGGACGTGACGCAGGCCGAGAGGAGCGCCCGCGCGCGTGATGATGCGCATGCGCCAGGTCTTCATCGGGAGCGTCTGGCCGCCGCGATGCCATTGCCAGACGAAGTAGGCGGCGGCGATCGCCATGAGATAGACCTGGAACAGCGGGCGCGCCACGATCGCGTCCGCGGTATGCGTCGCCAGGACGTAGGGCAGGGCGGCCACGAGGAACAGGGCGGCCAGCAGCAAGGCCTCGTAGACCAGAGCGAGGGCGCGCCGCGCGAGGCTTGCAGAAGGCGCCTCAGGCGGCGCCTGGAGCTCGCCGGCTAAGTCCATGACGTGCCTTGCGCAGCGTGCGGGGCTATTGCGCTGCCGGCCCAGGCGTTGCCGCGGTGGCGGTGCCGGGTGGCTTCGTGCCGGAGGGCGCCGGGGTGGCCACGGCCGTTGCCTCCTCTGTGCTCTGCGGGTCGGGCGGCGCCGGCGGATCGGAAGGCGAGAAGTCGGGTTGCTGCGCGAGCGAGCGCTGGTAGCGCTGCCACTGGGCCGTGACTTCCTTGCGTTTGTCCGGAGGCAGCTTTTTCAGCGCCTGGTATTTGTTGCGCGCGGCCGTGCGCTGCTCGGGCGTCAACTTGGCCCAGTCGACCATTCTCTTCTGCAGCCGCTGCTGCTCCTGCGGCTTCATCTTGGGATACTTGTCCGCGATCTCGACCCACCTCTTGCGCCGTACCGCATCCATGCGATCCCACTCGGAGGCGAGCGGAGCGAGGACTTTCTGCTGCTCGGGCTTCAATTCGGACCAGGCGGGCCTGACGGGTTTCTTCGTGTCCGCCTTGACCTGCGCCGCAGCCGCCGGTCCAGCAAGGGAGAGCGAGACGATCAGCGCGACGAGCGCTTGAGCCATGAATCGAAACCTTTGTCGAGGTAGGCGTTGATCGGCAGCTCGTCGGTCAACAGATAGAAATCGATGTCGCTGACCCCGTTGGTCGGCCGCGTGCCCTGCTGCCAGTAGACGACCCCCCCTGTCGCGAGCACGAGCGCCGCTGCTGCAATCAGCAGACGGTGTTGCGTGATCCAGGCCACCGCTTCCCCGACCCAGACCAGGCCGAACACGGTCGCGGGCCGCTCCCGGTAACGCGCCAACGCGTTTCTGCGCGCTGCGTCGAGCCGCTCGCGCACGCGCGGGTCAAGCTGATCCAGGCCGTCATCCAGGTAGCGGACGAGCTTCCGCGCCAGATCGTGTTCCGGCTGGTTCATAATTTGATCCCCTGTTTCGCCAGCATCACGGCAAGCGCACGGCTTGCCCGCGAGCAGTGCGTTTTCACGCTTCCCTCGGAGCAACCCATTATTTTCGCGGCTGCCGTGACGTCCAGTTCCTCCCAATAACGCAGCAGGAAGGCCTGGCGTTGACGCGCCGGCAGCCTCTCCAGCGCTTTCTCAATCAAAGCAAGGACTTGAGTGCGCTCTACCTGCTCGGCAGGGGGTGCCGAAAAGCGCGATTCGTCAGCCACTTCCAGGGTCTCGAGTGGGTCGGCGTCCTCATCGGCGTCGCCCCCCAGCAAACTCGAGATCGGCAGCGTCCATATCGAGCGCACCTTCTGGCGGCGGAAGTGATCGCGGATGGTGTTCTGCAGGATGCGCTGGAACAGCAACGGCAGCTCGGCGGGGGGACGCGCGTAATATCTTTCGGTGAGCTTGAGCATGGCGTCCTGCACGATATCCAGAGCCACTGAATCATCCCGAACTGCGAACAGCGCCTGCTTGTAAGCGCGGCGCTCGACCCCGGCAAGGAAATCCGAAAGTTCTCTCTGGGTTGCCAGGGGTCTCGCCTTGTTCGGGACGCCCGGCTGCCGGGGTGCGGCTGGGAGAGCGCCTCCTGCGCGCTCGCGCACCGGGTCCGGGGCATCTTAGCAAATCGCGAAGGGCGCGCAAGCGACGCCTCCCCGAATCGAAAACCTCGCTCTATCCTGCTGTTTAAAGGGATATTTTGCTTGACCGTGCGGGCGGCAACCGGTAACGTTACACGTTTCCGATTTGCCTCGAGCATTCCATGGAACTCACCGGCGCGGAAATCGTGGTGCGCTGCCTCCAAGAGGAGGGGGTCGAATACGTGTTCGGCTACCCCGGCGGCGCCGTGCTGTTTCTCTACGACGAGCTGTTCAAGCAGGACCGTGTCAAGCACGTCCTGGTGCGGCACGAACAGGGCGCGGTGCATGCCGCCGACGGCTACGCGCGCTCCACCGACAAGGTGGGCGTATCGCTCGTGACCTCCGGTCCCGGCGTGACCAACGCGGTGACCGGCATCGCCACAGCGTACATGGACTCAATCCCGCACGTGGTGATCACCGGCCAGGTGCCGACGCACGCCATAGGGCTCGACGCGTTCCAGGAGTGCGACACGGTGGGCATCACTCGCCCCTGTGTGAAGCACAACTTCCTGGTGAAGGACGTGAAGGACATCGCCCGCACCTTGAAGAAGGCGTTCTACATCGCGGCGACCGGTCGCCCCGGCCCGGTGGTGGTGGACATTCCCAAGGACGTGACTACTGCTAAGGCCGAGTTCCATTACCCCGCGACGATCGAGATGCGTTCCTACAATCCGGTCGTCAAGGGGCACGCCGGCCAGATCAAGAAGGCGATCCAGGCACTGATGAAGGCGAAGCGCCCGATGGTCTACACCGGCGGCGGCGTCATTCTGGGCGGCGCCGCGGAGGAGCTCGCCCAGCTCGTGCGCCGGCTCGGCTTCCCCTGCACCAATACCCTGATGGGGCTCGGCGCCTATCCCGCGACCGACCGCCAGTTCCTCGGCATGCTCGGCATGCACGGCACCTACGAGGCCAACATGGCAATGCAGCATTGCGATGTGCTGCTCGCGATCGGCGCGAGGTTCGACGACCGCGTGATCGGCAACCCCAAGCACTTCTTTGCGGAACCGCGCACCATCATCCACGTCGACATCGACCCGTCGTCCATCTCAAAGCGCGTGAAGGTGGACATCCCGATCGTCGGCAACGTGCGCGAGGTGCTGCGGGACCTCATCAAGTATCTGGACGCCGCGAAGGAGAACCCCGACCGCGAGGCGCTGAAGACCTGGTGGACGCAGATCGAGCTGTGGCGCTCGCGCGACTGCCTCAAGTACGACCGCGCGAGCCCCATCATCAAGCCGCAATACGTGATCGAGAAGCTCTACGAGGTGACCGGCGGGGATGCGTTCGTCACCTCCGACGTCGGCCAGCACCAGATGTGGGCGGCGCAATTCTACAAGTTCGACCGGCCGCGACGCTGGATCAATTCCGGCGGCCTCGGCACCATGGGCTTTGGACTGCCCGCGGCGATGGGGGTGCAGCTTGCGCATCCCGGGGCAAAGGTCGCCTGCGTCACCGGCGAGGCGAGCGTGCAGATGTGCATCCAGGAGCTCTCGACCTGCAAGCAGTACCGGCTGCCGATCAAGGTCGTGAACCTCAACAACAAGTACATGGGCATGGTGCGGCAGTGGCAGGAGTTCTTCCACGGCAACCGCTACGCCGAGTCCTACATGGACGCGCTGCCGGATTTCGTGAAGCTCGCCGAATCCTACGGCCACGTGGGCATAAAAATCGAAAAGCCGGAGGACGTGGAGCCGGCGCTGCGCGAGGCGTTCGGGCGCAAGGACGAGCTGGTCTTCATGGACTTCATCACCGACCAGACCGAGAACGTGTTTCCGATGGTGCCGGGGGGCAAGGGGCTCTCGGAGATGATTCTGGTATGAGGCATATCATCTCAGTGCTCCTCGAGAACGAGGCCGGCGCGCTGTCGCGCGTTGCCGGGCTCTTCTCCGCGCGCGGCTATAACATCGAGTCGCTCACGGTCGCGCCGACCGAGGACCCGACGCTCTCGCGCATGACGGTCGTCACCGCGGGCTCCGACGAGGTGATCGAGCAGATCACGAAGCAATTGAACAAGCTGATCGATGTCGTGAAGGTGATCGACCTCTCCGAGGGCGATCACATCGAGCGCGAGCTGATGCTGGTCAAGGTGCGCGCGGTGGGCAAGGACCGCGAGGAGATGAAGCGCATGGCGGACATCTTCCGCGGCCGCATCATCGACGTCACCGACAAGGACTACACCATCGAGTTGACCGGCACCGGCACCAAGCTCGACGCTTTTCTGAATGCCATAGACCGCGGCGTGATACTGGAGACCGTGCGCACCGGCGCTTCCGGCATCGGGCGCGGCGAGCGGGTACTGAGAGTCTAGAGAAGGGGGAACGCGGGAAGGGCAAGAGCCGTTTTTCCTGGCCTCGCGCCGTTTCCCTTCGCCCTTCCCCCTTCCCCCTTCACAACGAGGAAATGATGAAGATCTACTACGACAAAGACGCCGACCTTTCGCTCATCAAGCGCAAGCACGTGGCCATCATCGGCTATGGCTCTCAAGGGCATGCTCACGCGAACAACCTCCGGGATTCCGGGGTCAAGGTGAGCGTGGGCGTGCGCAAGGACGGGGCCTCGTGGGCCAAGGCCAAGAAGGCTGGCCTGCCGGTGAAATCCGTCGGCGACGCGGTGAAAGGGGCGGACATCATCATGATTCTCCTTCCGGACGAGCATCACGCCCGCGTCTACCATGACGAGATCGAGCCCAATATCAAGAAGGGCGCGACGCTTGCGTTCGCCCACGGCTTCAACATCCACTTCAAGCAGATCGAGCCGCGCGCCGACCTCGACGTCATCATGATCGCGCCCAAGGGACCCGGCCACCTGGTGCGCTCGACCTACGCCCAGGGCGGTGGCGTGCCGTCGCTGATCGCGGTCTACCAGGACCCGAGCAAGAAGGCGCGCGATGTCGCGCTGTCCTACGCCGCCGCGATCGGCGCGGCGCGCGCGGGAGTGATCGAGACCACCTTCCGCGAGGAGTGCGAGACCGACCTCTTCGGCGAGCAGGTGGTGCTGTGCGGCGGCCTCACGGCGCTGATCGAGGCCGGCTATGACACGCTGGTCGAGGCCGGCTACGCCCCCGAGATGGCGTATTTCGAGTGCCTGCACGAGGTGAAGCTGATCGTCGATCTCATCTACGAAGGCGGCATCGCCAACATGCGCTACTCGGTGTCGAACACTGCCGAGTACGGGGATTTCACGCGTGGCCCGCGTATCATCAACGAGCAGGTGCGCGCCGAGATGAAGAAGATCCTGCGGGAGATACAGACCGGCCAGTTCGCCAGGGAGTTCATCCTCGAGAACCAGGCCAACGCGCCGACGATGAAGGCGATGCGGCGCATGGCGGCGGGCCATTCGGTCGAGGTCGTCGGCGCGCGGCTGCGCGACATGATGCCCTGGATCAAGAAGAACCGGCTGGTGGACCAGTCCAAGAACTAGTGATGGGTGATGGGTGATGAGTGATGAGTCAAAGACTCTCGCGGGGCCGCCCGATTCATCACGCCTGACGCCCGGCGGCGCGCCTCGCTACCCGCATCCGATTATCGCGCGGGAGGGTTGGCCGTTCATTGCTGCGTCGGTTGCGGCTGCGCTTGCGGTGCACGGGATTGCCGGTGCGTGGTGGGCGCTCCCCCTGTGGCTCGTCGTCGCCTTCATGGTGCAGTTCTTCCGCGATCCGCCGCGCGCGGTCCCGGGAGAGCCCAAGGCGGTGCTCTCGCCGGCCGACGGCAGGATCGTCGCGGTCGAGCGCGCGCGCGATCCCTATCTCGAGCGCGACGCCCTCAAGTTGAGCGTGTTCATGAACGTGTTCAACGCCCATTCCAACCGCAGCCCGGTGGACGGCGAGATCCGCGACGCCTGGCACCATCCCGGCAAGTTCTTCAACGCCGAGCTCTCGAAATCATCCCTGGAGAACGAGCGCCACGCGCTGTGGATCCAGACCTCGGGTGGCGCCGACGTCACCTGCGTGCAGATCGCGGGACTCATCGCGCGCCGCATCCTCTGCTATGCCGTGCCCGGGCAGCGCCTCGCGCGCGGCGAGCGCTACGGCTTCATCCGGTTCGGATCGCGCCTCGATGTCTACCTGCCGCCGGAAGCGCGGCCGGTCGCGGCCGTGGGTGACAAGGTCTACGCCACCGCAAGCCTGCTGGCAATGCTGCCCTGATGCAAGACTCGCGCGAGCACAAGCTCTTCATCAAGTCGCGCTTTGCCCGGCGCGGGATCTATTGGCTGCCCAATCTTTTCACGACCGTCGCGCTCTTCGCCGGCTTCTACTCGATCGTGCAGGCGATGAGCGGCCGCTTCGAGCAGGCTGCGATGGCGATCTTCATCGCGATGGTGTTCGACGGGCTCGACGGCCGGGTCGCCCGCCTGACGCGCACCCAGAGCGCGTTCGGAGCCGAGTACGACAGCCTCGCCGATATGGTGTCCTTCGGCGTGGCCCCGGCACTGGTAGTGTACGTGTGGGCGTTGAAGGACTTCGCCAGCATGCAGACCCTGGCGTGGCTCGGGCCGTGGCTCACCACCAAGCTCGGCTGGATCGCTGCCTTCATTTACTGCGCGTGCGCAGCTTTGCGGCTCGCGCGCTTCAACACCACGCTCGATATTGCGGACAAGCGCTTCTTCCAGGGCTTGCCGAGCCCCTCCGCGGCATGTGTCGTTGCCGGGCTGGTGTGGGCGCTGAACGAATACCAGATCCAGGGACGGGACGTGAAGTGGCTCGCGTGGGCGCTCACGCTCATCGCCGGCCTCACCATGGTGAGCAACCTGAAGTTCTACAGCGGCAAGGACATCAATTTGAGAAAAAGCGTATCGTTCTCGGTGGTGGTCGGCATCACCTTCGGCCTGGTGGCCCTCTTCATGTTCTCGAGCACGCTGCCGGAAATGCTGTTCCTGCTCTTCGCGAGCTACGGGCTCTCGGGCTACGTGATCTGGGGCTACGAACTGGTGAAGGGGAAAGGGCCCGGCCGGGCACCGCCTCCGCCCCCGGCGGGCGTCTGAGTTGCGTCGAGCGCGCAAAGCCGCTATATTCTCCCGCCATGCATCACTTGACGCGGTCCGACTCGCTCCGCCTCCGTACCGGCCTGCTGCTGGCCGGCCTGCTGCTGCGCCCCTAAGGCGCACACTCCCCCATTCCACAATCTGTTGTTGGTCCGGCGCGGTGAAGACCGCGGCGGGAAGACTTATCAAGCACGCGCTTCCAGCGCCCTGATCGCGCCGGGAGCCGTAGCAGGCACTGGAGACACCCATGACGAAAGAGAAACTCATCATTTTCGACACGACGATGCGCGACGGGGAGCAGAGCCCGGGCGCCTCGATGACGAAGGAGGAGAAGCTGCGCATTGCGCGCCAGCTCGAGCGCATGCGCGTTGACGTGATCGAAGCCGGATTCCCCGCCGCGAGCGACGGCGATTTCGACGCGGTGCGCGCGGTCGCCTCCATCGTCAAGGAGAGCACGGTGTGCGGGCTCGCCCGCGCCAACGAATCTGACATCCGGCGCTGCGGGGAGGCGGTGCGAGGGGCGAAGAGCCCGCGCGTGCACACGTTCATCGCGACCTCGCCGATCCACATGGAGAAGAAGCTCAGGATGGAGCCCTCGCAGGTAATCGAGCAGGCGGTGCGGGCGGTCAAATGGGCGCGCGAGTACACCGACAACGTGGAGTTCTCGCCGGAGGACGCCGGCCGCTCCGACACCGACTTTCTCTGCCGGATTCTCGAGCGGGTGATCAAGGCCGGCGCCACCACCATCAACATTCCGGACACGGTGGGCTATACGCTGCCGGAGCATTTCGGAAGGCTGATCCGGCAGCTCCGCGAGCGCGTGCCCAACTCGGACAAGGTCGTGTGGTCGGTGCACTGTCACAACGATCTCGGACTGGCGGTCGCCAATTCGCTTGCCGCGGTGATGAACGGCGCGCGCCAGGTCGAATGCACGGTCAACGGCCTGGGCGAGCGCGCCGGCAATGCGGCGCTGGAGGAGATCGTGATGGCGGTGCGCACGCGCCAGGACATGTTCCCGTGCGAGACCGGCATCGACGCAACACAGATCGTCCCGGCGAGCCGGCTCGTCGCCGGCATCACCGGCTTCCCGGTGCAGCCCAACAAGGCCGTCGTCGGGGCAAACGCGTTTGCGCACGAGGCGGGCATCCACCAGGATGGCGTGCTGAAGAGCCGCGATACCTACGAGATCATGCGCGCGCAGGACGTCGGCTGGGTCGCCAACAAGCTGGTGCTGGGAAAGCACAGCGGTCGCAACGCCTTCAAGGCGCGGCTGACCGAGCTTGGCATCGTGATCGAGTCCGAAGAGGCGTTGAACGCCGCATTCAAGCGCTTCAAGGACCTGGCCGACAAGAAGCACGAGATCTTCAACGAGGACCTGCAGGCTCTCATCAGCGAGGAGGCGGCCGATCACCTCGAAAGCGAGCACTTCCACCTGGTGTCGCTCACCGCGCATTCCGAAACCGGCGAGTCTCCGTACGCGAAGGTCGTCATGACCGAGAGCGGGCGCGAGCGCAGGGCCGAGGCGCGGGGCAGCGGACCGGTGGACGCCTCGTTCAAGGCGATCGAATCGATCGTAAATAGCGGGTCGGAGCTCCTGCTCTACTCGGTCAACAACATCACCACCGGTACCGACGCGCAGGGCGAAGTGACGGTGCGGCTCGCCAAAAACGGGCGCATCGTCAACGGCCAGGGCGCGGACACCGACATCGTCGTCGCCTCCGCCAAGGCCTATATCAACGCCCTCAACAAGCTGCACTCGAAGCTGGAGCGGCTGAACCCGCAGGTCTGAGCTTGAGCGTCCGCTCGCCGCGGTCGATTCCGGCTCACCGGGCGAGCCTGATCGCGATATCAGCGAGGCGGCGCCCGAGGGCAATGCAGAGTTTGCGCTCGTGCTCGGAGATGGCGAGCTCACCGGCGGCTCCGGCATGGTGGCTCGCGCCATAGGGGCCGCCGCCGGAGCGCGTATTCATCAGCTCCGGCTCCGTGTACGGCAGCCCGATGATCACCATGCCGTGGTGAAGCAGCGGCAGCATCATCGAAAGCAGCGTCGATTCCTGGCCGCCGTGCAGGCTCGCGGTCGAGGTGAAGAACGCCGCGGGCTTGCCGGCGAGCGCGCCTTTCAGCCACAGCTCCCCGGTGGAATCCCAGAAATGCTTCAGCGGGGCCGCCATGTTGCCGAAGCGCGTGGGCGAGCCGAGCGCGATTCCGATGCATTCCTCGAGGTCCTTCAGCTCCGCGTACGGGGGGCCGGATTGCGGCACGACGGGACCCGCGGCGCTGGCGGCGGCGGTGACCCGCGGCACGGTGCGCACGCGCGCGGCGCAGCCGCCGACGCCCTCGATGCCGCGCGCGACGAGCTGCGCCATCTCCCGCACGGCGCCGGTATGGCTGTAGTAGAGGACGAGGATGTCCTTCATGACGTGAGAGTATTATATAAATCAGCTCTCGTGCGGAGACCCCGCGGTGCCAAATTCTAGAAAGCCCCCGTCGCTGGTCGTGTTCGCGCGCCTCGCGTGGCGGCGGTTCCGAGAGGAACGCTGCTTGCAGATCGCCTCCAGCCTCACTTTCACCACGCTGCTTGCGATCGTGCCGATCATCACGGTCGCGCTGACGCTGATCTCGGCGTTCCCGGTGTTCCGCGAGCAGCTGCAGCACGTCGAGAACTTCCTGGTGCGCTACATGCTGCCGGAGTCGGCCGCCGCCCTCACGGGATATGCAGAACAATTCGCGGCGAACGCGGCGCGCCTCACCACGGTCGGCCTCGCGTTTCTGTTCGTGACCGCGATCATCGTGTTGCTCACGATCGACCGCGCGTTCAACCAGATCTGGCGCGTGCCGCGCCCGCGCGGCATGGCGCAACGCGTTTTCATCTACTGGGCGCTTCTCACCGTGGGGCCGCTGCTGGTCGGGGCGAGCCTCTCACTCACCTCCTGGCTGATCAGCCAGTCGCTGGGGCTGGTGAAGGACGTACCTCTTGCGGGGGAAGTGATGCTGGACGTCGTCCCGATACTCTTAACCGCGACGGCCTTCACGCTCGCCTACATCGCCATTCCGAACCGGCGTGTGCTGGTGCGCGATGCGCTCGCCGGGGGGTTCCTCGCGGCGCTCGCCTTCGAAAGCATGAAGCAAGGCTTCGCGCTCTACGTCACGCAATTCCCGACCTACCGTCTGGTCTACGGTGCGTTCGCGAGCGTGCCCCTCTTCCTGCTGTGGATCCATCTGTCGTGGATGGTCGTGCTGTTCGGAGCGGTAACGGCCGCGGTGCTGCCCGAGTGGCGCGAGCGCGCTACCCAGGTCGAGGCCGTTCCCGGCGCGCAATTCCTCGACGCGCTGCAGATCCTGCGCGTGCTGTGGGAAGCGCACCGCAGAGGGGAAGTCGTCACCGCGCTCCGCCTGCACGGCATCGTGAAGCTCCCTTTCGACCGGATCGAAGCCGCGCTGCACGCGATGAGCGCCGCCCACTGGACCGGCAGGGTGGCAAACGGCTGGACATTGATCAAGGACGCCGCGGAGGTGAGTGTCGTCGACGTCTATCGACTGCTCGTTTTCAGGCAGGACGCCCGGTTGCCGGCGCGCCAGTCTGGCCAGGAGCTCGATCGGCTCGCGCTCGAGCTCGCGGGCGGCGTCGAAGAGAATCTGGGACTGTCCCTCGAGGAACTGTTCCGCCGGGCGGCTGCCGGCGGCGAGCCCGCGGGAAGCAGCGACCAGCGCTCCGCCGCGAACGTCCTGCGGCTCAGCTGAAGACGGGGTGCTGGCTGGTTCAGCCGCTCAGCTGCGGCTGTCGCGTGGCGCCGACACCGTCGCCTGCGTGGTGTAGTGCCAGTTGCGTTCCCACGCTTGGACCACCAGGGTGGGATAGCCGGGATGGCCGAGGCTGCCGTTGTAGCGCCCGAGCGCCCGGTAGAGATCGCCTTTTTCCTGATCGAGGTAGTGACGCAGGATCACGCAGCCGAAGCGCAGATTGGTGCGCAGGTGGAACAGGTTGTCGTCGCTGCGGCCGATCAACTTGACCCAGAACGGCATCACCTGCATGTAGCCCTTGGCCCCGGCGCTGGAGACCGCGTACTTGCGGAAGTTGCTCTCGACCTGGATCACGCCCAGCACGAGCTGCGGATCGAGGCCGGCGCGTTTCGCCTCGTAGTGCACCGAGACCAGGAATTCCTCACGCTGCAGGCGATCCGCGATGCGCGGGGCCAGCCGCTTCGACATCACGGTGAGCCAGCGCCGTGCTTCCGCCTCGGTTTCGAAGGCGAGAAAAGGCGTCGCCGCGTCGGAGATCGAGCGGTTGAGCGCGGCGCGCACGCTGGCCGAAAGCGGCTCATAGTCCTGCGAGCCGGCGCAAACCGCCCCGGGCAGCGCCAACGTGAGCACCCACCAGATTAGACGAACTCGTCCCCGCACACCCTTGATTTTACGGATTTTGCGGCATCCTGCAAGGCAAAAAGTTCCGCCTTGAGGCCGCGCCGCCCCTGGTATTCGACCTGGTTCGTCTTCAGGCCGCGCTCGCCGACGACGACACGATGCGGGATGCCGATCAGCTCCATGTCGGCAAGCGCAACGCCCGGGCGCTCGTCGCGGTCATCGAGCAGCACGTCGATGCCGGCGGTGGTGAGGTCGGTGTAGAGGGATTCGGCGGTGGCACGCACCTGTGCGTTCTTGCCCGCGCCGATCGGCACCAGCGCGAGCTCGAACGGCGCCATCGCGCGCGGAAAGATGATGCCGCGCTCGTCGTGGTTCTGCTCGATCGCGGCGGCGACAATGCGCGTCACGCCGATGCCGTAGCAGCCCATCTCCATCAACCGGGACTTGCCCGTCTCGTCGAGAAAAGACAGGTTGAGCGCCCGGGAATACTTGTCGCGCAACTGGAAGACGTGGCCGACCTCGATGCCGCGAACGATCTCGAGCCGGCCTTTGCCGTCGGGGCTCGCATCCCCCGCCACGACGCTGCGGATGTCGGCCACCAGCGGCTCCGGGAAGTCGCGGCCGATGTTGACGCCGGTGTAATGGTAGTCATCCTGGTTCGCGCCGGCGGCGAAATCGGACATCGCGGCGACCGTGCGATCGGCGATGACCACGCCCTTGAACCCGACCGGCCCCAGGGAGCCCGGTCCCGCCCCAAAACGGGACCGGATGCTCTCGCCTGAAGAAAAAGCCACGGGCTTCTTGACCTGCTCGAGCTTGGCGGCCTTGGCGAGATTGAGTTCATGATCGCCGCGCACCATCAGCAGGACGGGGCTGCCGTCGGCCCCCTCCAGCACCACTGCCTTCACGGTGCGCGCCGCGGGAATGCCGAGAAACGCGCACAGCTCGGCAATGGTCTTGACGCCCGGCGTATGCACTCGCGCAAGCGCCGCGGCGGGCTTCCCGCGCGGCCCCGGGGAGAGGGCCTCCGCAAGCTCCACGTTGGCGGCGTAGTCGGAGTCGGGGCAGTACGCGATCGCGTCCTCACCGGAATCGGCGAGCACGTGGAACTCGTGGGAGCCGGTGCCGCCGATGGCGCCGGGGTCGGCCGCGACCGCGCGGAACTTGAGGCCGAGCCGGGTGAAGATGCGCGTATAGCAGTCGAACATGGCGCGGTAGGTCCGTTCGAGGCTCGCTGCGTCGGCGTGGAAGGAGTAGGCGTCCTTCATGACGAATTCGCGGGCGCGCATGACGCCGAAGCGCGGCCGGATCTCGTCGCGGAACTTGGTCTGGATCTGGTAGAGGTTCAATGGCAGCTGGCGGTAGCTCTTCACTTCCTGGCGCACGATGTCGCTCACCACCTCCTCGTGCGTGGGCCCGATGCAGAAATCGCGCTGGTGCCGGTCCTTCAGGCGCAGTAACTCCGGGCCGAACTCGTCCCATCGTCCCGACTCCTGCCACAGCTCGGCGGGCTGCACCGCGGGCATCTCGAGCTCGATCGCGCCGGCCGCGTTCATCTCCTCGCGCACGATACGTTCCACCTTGCGCAGCACGCGCAGCCCCAGCGGCATCCAGGTGTAGATCCCGCGGGCGAGCTGCCGGATCAGTCCGGCGCGCAGCATCAACCGATGGCTTACCACCTCGGCCTCGGCCGGCGTTTCCCGGTGCGTCGAAAGGAGGAATTGCGAGACGCGCATGATTGTCGCGGAACGGCGAAAGCCGCTATTCTACCGAACGCTGCCTGGTCCAGAACAACGGCATGAACTTCTTCGCGCACTGGCGCTTGCGCAAACCCGCCCATGGCGCCGATTCGGTGTACGTAACCGAGCGGTTCGGGGTGCGCTCGCTGCATATCGGCACCGACACCATCCAGAGCTCGATGCGACTCGCGCGCCCGAACGATCTCGAGCTTGCCTACACCCGCAGCATGATGGCATTCCTGCTGTTCAATCCGCCGCCGCGCCGCGTCCTGTTGGTCGGCCTCGGCGGCGGCTCCCTGGCCAAGTTCATCTACCACCGGATACCGGAGGCGGTGACCGAGGTAATCGAGGTCAACCCGCAGGTGGTAGCGGTCGCGCGCCGTCTGTTCGAGCTGCCGCCGGCCGATGCGCGCCTCATCGTGCGGATCTGCGACGCGGCGGAGTTCGTCGCATCGGACGGGGACGATTTCGATGCGATTCTGGTCGACGGCTACGACGGCGAGTCGCAGGTCCCGGAGCTCGCGACGGAGGCATTCTACGGCGGGTGCCGGCGGCGACTCGGGCGTGGCGGCGTGCTGGTGGTGAACCTGTGGGGATCGGACCGCCGCTTCGACGACTACCTGGCGCGCATCGAGGGCGTATTCCCGCGCAGCACCCTGTGCCTGCCGGCGGAGAAGCCGGGCAACGTCATCGTCTTCGGGTTCCGGGATCCCCCGGCTGCCCTGCGGTGGGACGAGCTGGAGCGCGATGCCCGGACGCTCGAGACGCGCTACGCACTCGAGTTCGGTAGATTCGTGTCCGGGCTGCGCAGGATGAACCGCTGGGACGCCGAGCGACTCTATATCTCTGAGCAAGCGTGAGTTGCGACTCGCGCCTTGATGCCTCCGAACAGGGTTTCGCTTGCGTGCGAATTGTGAAAAAATTGACATGACCAACAGCTTCAGGGGATTTCGATGATCGACCGCGATGGCTATCGCCCGAACGTCGGCATCGTCCTATGTAACTGGAAAAACCAGGTTTTCTGGGGCAAGCGGGTACGGGAGCACGCCTGGCAGTTTCCGCAGGGCGGCATCAAGCGGGGCGAGACGCCGGAGTCGGCGATGTATCGGGAGCTGCAGGAGGAAGTCGGGCTCGCGCCGCAGCACGTGTGGGTGCTCGGGCGCACGCGCGACTGGCTACGATACGAGGTCCCGGAGCGCTGGCTGCGGCGCGATTGGCGCGGCAATTACCGCGGCCAGAAGCAAATCTGGTTCCTGCTGCGCCTCGTCGGCCGCGACTGCGACGTGCGCCTGCGCGCTACCAGCAAGCCCGAATTCGATGCCTGGCGGTGGAGCGATTACTGGATGCCGATGGACGCGGTGATCGAGTTCAAGCGCGGGGTCTATCAGCAGGCGCTCGAGGAGCTGGCGCCCTATCTGAAACGGCGTCCCCGGGGCGGGGCGCGCGGCAGACGCGCCCACCAGGTGAAACCGGCTGGCGCCCCCGAGCTGGGGTAATCGCACCCGCAAAGTGGAGCCGGTTACCCGCGGAGGGCGGGAACTTAGGCTCTGGGATTCGGCCGCGCATTCCCGGAGGCCACTGCGCATCAGCGACCCCTCGCGACGATCGCGTCGATGCAGGCGCGTTAAGCGCTCCTCGCTCCACCGTCCCACGCCACGCGGGCCTCGAGGAAGCCATTTGGGCTTGCTTGATTCAGGTCAAGACCGGGGGACGAAACCAGGCGCAGACTTTCTTCTCATATCGCAATCTTGACCGGTCTTCAGGATCTCTTTAGGACAGAAGCGCTGTAGTTGTTGACAGCTGTTGGCGATGCTGTTTATACTACGTTAAGCTATTAGACTCAGTCTAATAAATGCTTCGGCAGCGGAGGTGAGTAAGCGCTCGCCGGGATCGCGCCGTTATGATTCAAGTTTCTGATTTAAAGGAGATAAATATGCAACTCAAGGGTTCCAAGACGCATCAAAACCTGAAGGACGCGTTTGCGGGGGAATCGCAAGCCAATCGGCGCTATCTCTACTTCGCAGCGAAAGCGGATGTTGAGGGCCAGAACGACATTTCCGCCGTGTTTCGATCCACTGCGGAAGGGGAGACCGGTCATGCCCACGGTCACCTGGAGTACCTCGAAGCCTGCGGCGATCCGGCGACCAATCTGCCGATCGGCAAGACGCGCGACAACCTGAAGGCGGCAATTGCGGGAGAGACGCACGAGTACACCGACATGTACCCGGGAATGGCCAAGGCCGCGCGCACCGAGGGCTTCGGCGAGATTGCGGACTGGTTCGAGACGCTCGCCAAGGCGGAGCGCTCGCATGCCAACCGTTTCCAGAAGGCGCTCGACGGGCTCGCGGACTGATTGGAGCCTGCGCAACGAAGGCGGAAGGCGGGGTTGCCTTCCGCTTTTTTTGATCCCTCATCCCCCGGAGCGGCAAATGACCGTACGTGAAGGAAGCCTGGAGGCGCCCACCCGGCATGCGCTCGACTGGAAATCCGCGGATTTCTATGACGAGGCAAAGCTCGACAAGGAGCTCGAGCGCGTCTTCGACATCTGCCACGGCTGCCGGCGCTGCGTGAACCTCTGCACCACGTTTCCGACTCTGTTCGACCTGGTGGACGGGAGCGCGACCATGGAGGTCGATGGGGTCAGCAAAGCCGACTACGGCAAGGTCGTCGACCAGTGTTACCTGTGCGACATGTGCTACATGACCAAGTGCCCGTACGTGCCGCCGCACGCCTGGAACGTGGATTTTCCGCACCTCATGCTGCGCGCCAAGGCAGCCAGGTTCCGCAAGGGGGGCGCAAAATTTCGCGACCGGCTGCTATCGAGCACGGACGCGCTCGGCCGGCTCTCCACGATCCCCGTCGTCGTGCAATTCGTCAACGCGGCCAACAAGTCGGGGGCCGTCCGCGGCGTCATGGAGAAGACGCTGGGCATACACAAGGACCGGATCCTGCCCGAATATGCCACCGCAAAGTTCCGCGGCAGCGCGCAGGCCAACACCTCGTTCCCGGCGCGCGACGGGAAGAACACGCCGGGAAAGGTTGCCGTGTTCTCCACCTGCTACGTGAACTACAACGAACCCGGCATCGGGCACGATCTGTTCAAGGTGCTCGCGCACAACGAGGTGCCGGCGACATTGGTCGAGAAGGAAGCATGCTGCGGCATGCCAAAGCTGGAACTGGGCGATCTCGAAGCGGTCGCGCGCAGCAAGGAGGCCAACATTCCCGTGCTCGCGCGACTCGCGCGCGAGGGCTACGCGATCGTCACGCCCGTGCCATCGTGCACCCTGATGTTCAAGCAGGAACTGCCGTTGATGTTTCCCGACGATCCTGACGTGAAGTCCGTGGCGGACGCCATGTTCGACCCGTTCGAATATCTGGTGCTGCGCCACAAGGACGGGCTGCTCAAGACCGATTTCAAGCAGCCGCTCGGCAAGGTTTCCTATCACGTGCCGTGCCACCTGCGCGTGCAGAACATGGGGCAGAAGACGCGAGAGCTGCTCGAGATGATTCCCGATACGCGGGTCACCACGGTCGAGCGCTGCGCCGGCCACGACGGAACCTGGGGCGTCAAGGCGGAATATTTCGAGAACTCGATGAAGATCGGCCGCCCGGTATTCCGCCAGATGGCGGAAGCGGCGCCGGATTATGTCAGCTCCGATTGCGCCATCGCCGGCCGCCATATCCTGCAGGGGATGGGGGAGACCGGCGCACGGAAGCAGCATCCGCTCACGCTGATTCGCATCGCCTACGGCCTTTAAGTCCGTCAATGGTGAGTGGTGAGTGGACTGAACCCCCATTCTGCAAACCACCACCTGCGAATTAAGTCCATTCACTACTTACTACTCACCCATTTATGCCTGCAATCACCCGCGACAGCCTGATGACGCTCGAAGCTTATGCCAGGGCGCGACCGCAGTTCCGCGCCCGGGTCATGGCGCACAAGCAGAACCGCACGCTGGAGCTGGGCGAACACCTGACGCTCATCTTCGAGGACGAGCTGACGGTCCGCTACCAGGTCCAGGAAATGCTGCGCGCCGAGCGCACGTTCGAGGAGGCGGGCATCCAGGACGAGCTCGATGCCTACAACCCGCTCATTCCCGACGGTGCCAACTGGAAGGCGACGCTCATGATCGAGTATCCCGACGTGGAGGAGCGCCGCCGCATGCTCGCCCGGCTGATCGGCATCGAGGACCGGGTCTGGGTTCAGGTCGCGGGCCATGCCCGGGTGAGCGCCATTGCCGACGAGGATCTCGAACGCGACACCGCGGAGAAGACCTCGGCGGTGCATTTCCTGCGGTTCGAGCTCGACCCCGCCATGGTGCGGGCGCTGAAGGAGGGGGCTGCGCTCGCGGTTGGCGTCGATCATCCCGAATACAGCCACGCGATTGGGGCGGTGGATCCCGCGGTCCGCGCCTCGCTCGTCAACGACCTCACAGGCTAGCTCGCCGCCCCCGGCCGGCCTTGCGCCTCGGGTATTCCGCCCCGCCGGGCTTGTGCTATTCTCGCCGGGCGTATGCAGGATTCCCGGATACTTACCAGCATCGGGCGCCGTATCGAGGAAAGCGGGCTTCCGCTCGCCGTGCGGCTGTGGAACGGCGCGAGCGCCGGCGCCCCGCAGCCGCAGGTGACGATTACCGTGCGGCATCCGCTCGCATTGGCGGTGCTTGGGCATCCCACCGCCGGCGGACTCGCGGCACGCTACGTCGAGCAGCAGATCGATGTCGACGGGCCGATCCGGGACGTGGTCGGCCTGGGCACGGCGCTTGCGGGCGCGACCGACAGCGCCAGCCTGGCGGCGGGGCGGCGGCTTGCGCGCTGGGTGCGGCACACGCGGCTCTACGACAGCAAGGCGGTCCGCAGCCACTACGACGTCAGCGACGATTTCTTCGGCCTCTGGCTCGACCGGCGTCGCGTTTACTCCTGCGCCTACTACCGCCGGGCCGACGATGCGCTCGAAATCGCGCAGGAGCAGAAGCTCGATCACATTTGTCGCAAACTGCGGCTCGCCGCGGGCGAGCGCTTCCTCGACATCGGATGCGGCTGGGGCGCGCTCGTGATGTGGGCGGCCGAACGCTACGGCGCGCAGGCGCTCGGCGTGACGTTGAGCCGGAACCAATTCGACTACGCGCGCGCCCGGATCCGCGAGCTGGGCCTGGAAGGGCGCTGCGAGGTGCGCCTGCTCGACTACCGCGATGTGCCGGAAGAGCGGCCGTTCGACAAGATTGCGAGCGTCGGCATGTTCGAGCACGTCGGGCGCGACAACCTCGCGGCGTATTTCGGCAAGATCGCCCGCCTGCTGCGGCCGGGCGGGCTGGTGCTGAACCATGGCATCACCCACAACACCCCGGGACAACACGAGCTGGGCAGCGAGATCGGCGAGTTCATCGAGCGCTACGTGTTTCCGGGCGGGGAGCTTACCCATATCTCGGTCGTCATGGACGCGCTGTCGTCGCAGGGTCTCGAGTCCTGGGACGTGGAGAGCCTGCGGCCGCATTACGCGAAAACGCTATGGCACTGGGTGGAGCGCCTGGAGGAGAACCGCGCGGCGGCGCTCGCGGCGGTGGGCGAGAAGCTCTACCGCATCTGGCGCATCTACATGGCGGGCTCGGCGCTCGGTTTCGAGCGCGGCTGGATGTCGATCTACCAGGTGCTGGCGGGCAAGCCCCTTCCCGGCGGCGCGCTCGAGCTTCCGCAGACGCGCGACCACATCTACGCGGGGTAGCTACGCGCCGGATCTTGCTTCGCCTTTCGCCTGACGCAGGTTGCCGCCGCGCGCGGCCCAGGGCCAGGAGTGCCGGAGCCGCGCTCGTCGTTGCCGTGGTGCTCGCCGCATCCGTCTCGACGGCGCTCGCGCAAGGGCGGGACTGGGACGCCGATTTCGACGAGGACAAGAAACCGTGGAAGGAGATCGAAGCGGGGATTCCTTCCTATCCCAGGACCGAGGACCTGGTCCCGTTCGATCCCGGCACGGTGAGCGCACACCGCTTCTACGTTGACGCGCGCTCGCTGTCCATCGGCGACGACGGTGTCGTGCGCTATACGCTTGTGGTGAAAGCGGCCGGGGGCGCGACCAACATCACTTTCGAGGGCATCCGCTGCGAGTTGCGCCAGCTGAAGTATTACGCGGTAGGAAGGGCGGACGGCAGCTGGGCGCGGGCGCGCAACGCGCAGTGGCGCCGCATCGGACCAAGGGAGGTCGATCGCCACCACCACACGCTCTATGCAGACTACCTGTGCTCGGGGAAGAGCCCGGTCGGCAGCGCGAGGGAAATAGTCCAATTGTTGCGGTCCGCCGCCCCGACGAAATGAGCGATGGGCGCGACCGGCGCCCGGGATCCGCCGCTCCCCCCCAGCGGGGGATCAGAGCAGCACCAGATTGTCGCGGTGTATGAGCTCGGGCTCGTCCACGTAGCCGAGCCGCGCCTCGATCTCGCTCGAAGGCGCGCGCAGGATGCGGCGGGTCTCTTGCGCGTTGTAGTTGACGAGGCCGCGCGCGACCTCGCGCCGCGAGGGGTCGAGGCAGCTCACTGCCTCGCCGCGCTCGAACTCGCCGGTGACCTCGTAGACGCCGATCGGCAGCAGGCTCTTGCCGTGCACGGTGAGCGCCTTCACCGCGCCGGCGTCGAGGGTGAGGCTCCCTCGCACCTGCAGTTGGTCGGCGAGCCACTGCTTGCGCGCCGCGAGCGTCGCGCGCTCCGCCACGAGCAGCGTGCCAATGCTCTCCCCGCGTGCGAGGCGCGGCAACACCCCGTCCTCGCGCCCGGACGCGATCACGGTGTGCGCGCCGCTGCGCGCCGCCCGCTTCGCGGCGAGCACCTTGGTCAGCATGCCGCCGAGCGCGATGGCGCTGCCGGTGCCCCCGGCCATCGCTTCCAGGGCGGAGTCGCCCGCGCGTCCCTCCACGATCAGCTTCGCGGCGCCGCCACGGCGCGGATCGCTGTCATAGAGGCCGTCCTGGTCGGTGAGGATAAGCAGCGCGTCGGCCTCGATCAGGTTGGTCACCAGGGCCGCCAGGGTGTCGTTGTCCCCGAAACGGATCTCGTCGCTCGCGACCGTGTCGTTCTCGTTGATGATCGGGATCACGGCGAGCCCGAGGAGCGTGCGCAAGGTAGAGCGCGCGTTGAGATAGCGCTTGCGGTCGGCGAGGTCCTCGTGCGTGAGCAGGACCTGCGAGGTGAGGAGGTTGTGCTGGCGGAAGCAGGATTCGTAGACCTGGATCAGCCCCATCTGGCCGACCGCCGCGGCGGCCTGCAGTTCGTGCAGGGCGTGCGGTCGCCGTTTCCACCCGAGGCGCTGCATGCCCGCCGCAACTGCCCCGCTGGAGACGAGCACGACCTCGCGGCCCATGCGCCTCAGCTCCGCTATTTCTCCGGCCCAGCGCGTGAGGGCGTCGAGATCGAGACCGCGGCCCTCGTTGGTGACGAGACTGGAGCCGACCTTGACGACAAAGCGCTGCGCCTTTTCCAGGACGGAGGACATAGGGTTCGGGACTCAGGACTCGGAATTCAGGGATTTGGTCCGACGCCGCGCTTTCACCGAATCCTGACTCCCGGATCCTGGGTCCCGCTCCAGGTGCTTCATCACTGCAAAGACGAGCTCGCGGCAGCCCTCGCCGGTCAGGGCAGAAATGATAAAGCTTTTGCCCCGCCAGCGAAAATTCCTGAGGAAGCGCTTGACGGCAGGCCCGCGCTCACCGGCCGGAACCAGGTCGATCTTGTTCAATACCAGCCAGCGCGGCTTGCGATAAAGCGCTTCGTCGTATTTCCTGAGCTCCTGCACGATCGCCCTTGCTTCGCGCGCGATATCGGCGCCCGCGTCGGCCGGCGCGATGTCGACGAGGTGCAGCAGCAGCCGCGTGCGCGCGAGGTGGCGCAGGAACTGGTGGCCGAGCCCCGCGCCCTCGGCGGCGCCCTCGATCAGCCCGGGAATGTCGGCGAGCACGAAGCTGCGGTTGACGTCGGCCCGCACCACGCCGAGCGCGGGGGCGAGGGTGGTGAAGGGATAGTCGGCAACCTTGGGGCGCGCGGCGGAAACGGCGCGGATGAAACTGGACTTCCCGGCATTCGGCATGCCGAAGAGCCCGATATCGGCGAGGAGCTTGAGCTCGAGCTTCAAGCGCCGCCGCTCGCCCGCGGTGCCGCGCGTGAACTGGCGCGGCGCGCGGTTGATACTCGACTTGAAATGGAGGTTACCGAGGCCGCCGGCCCCTCCCTGGGCGAGCAGCGCGCGCGCGCCGTCGCGGTCGAGGTCGGCGAGGGTCTCGCCCGTCTCGAGATCGGTGACGACCGTGCCTACCGGCACGCGCAGCACGATATCGGGCGCCGATTTTCCGTACTGGTCCGCGCCGCGGCCGTTCTCGCCGTCCCGCGCGCGGTGAATGCGCGCGTAGCGGTAGTCGATCAGCGTGTTCAGGTTACGGTCGGCAACCGCGTAAAGGCTGCCGCCGCGCCCGCCGTCGCCGCCGTCGGGGCCGCCGCGCGGGACGTACTTCTCGCGCCTAAAACTGGCCACGCCGTCGCCGCCCTTGCCGGCATGGACTTCGATGATGGCTTCGTCGATGAACTTCATAAACAAAAAAGCCCTGTCGGGTGACAGGGCTTGCGGTGGGCCGCGGCCGGGCTTACGCGGGAACGATGCTCACCGTGGTGCGGCTGTCCGGGCCCTTTTGAGCGAACAGCACGCGCCCCGTCACCCTGGCGAACAGCGTATGGTCGCGGCCGATGCCGACGTTCGCGCCGGGATGCACCTGCGTGCCGCGCTGGCGCACGATAATCGCGCCCGCGTTTACCTGCTCGCCACCGTAGCGCTTTACACCCAGGCGCTTTGCTTGCGAGTCGCGGCCGTTGCGCGAGCTGCCGCCTGCTTTCTTGTGTGCCATAACTTATTCCTCGCTTGTCTCTGGACGGCGGTCAGGCTGCGATGCCGAGGATCTCGATCTCGGTGTAGTTCTGGCGGTGTCCCTGGCTCCTGCGGTAATGCTTCCGGCGATTGAGCTTGAAGATGCGGACTTTCTCGCCGCGACCGTGCTTCAGCACCTTCGCCTTGACGCGGGCGCCGGCAACGAGCGGAGCGCCCATCTTGAGCGCTTCGCCATCGGCGACGAGCAGCACCCGGTCGAGCGTGATTTCCTGCCCGATCTCACCGGCAATTCTCTCGATCTTCAGCTTCTCGCCAGCGGTGACCCGATACTGCTTGCCGCCGGTCTGGATAACTGCGTACATGACGCGTTCCGCCTGCAACTGGGAAAGGCGCGCATTTTACAAAAAACCCGCTGATTAGTCAAAGAAAATACTGGTATCATGCCCCCCTCTTTTCGAGAGTCCCCGAACGGTGACACTGGACGCGATACGCGGCTTCGTGGAGGAGGACCTGCGCGCCGTGGATGCGGTGATCCGCGCCCGCCTCGATTCGGAGGTGGCTCTGATCCGCCAGGTCGCCGAATACATCGTGGGCAGCGGGGGCAAGCGCCTGCGCCCGCTGCTTCTCCTGCTCTCGGCGGGCGCGTTCGGGGCCCGCGGCCGCCATTGCCACGAGCTCGCCGCGGTGGTGGAGTTCATCCATACAGCGACACTGCTGCACGACGACGTCGTGGACGAGTCCGACCTGCGGCGCGGGCGGTCCACCGCCAACGCGCTGTTCGGCAATTCGGCGGCGGTGCTCGTAGGCGATTTCGTCTATTCGCGCGCGTTCCAGATGATGGTGGGTGTGGACAACATGCGGGTGCTGCAGGTGCTTGCCGACGCGACCAACGTGATCGCGGAGGGGGAAGTCATGCAGCTCATGAGCTGCCGCGATCCCGACATCCGGGAAAGCGATTACCTCGGGGTGATCCGCTGCAAGACCGCGAAGCTGTTCGAGGCCGCCACGCGGCTCGGGGCGATTCTGGGCGGGGCGCCGGGCGAGCAGGAGAGCGCGGTCGCCGACTACGGCATGCGCCTCGGAACGGCGTTCCAGCTGATCGACGACGTGCTGGATTACTCCGGCGAGCAGGCAGTGATCGGCAAGAACCTGGGCGACGACCTTGCCGAAGGCAAACCGACGCTGCCGCTGATCTACGCCATCCGGCACGGGACGGCCGAGCAGGCGCAGCGCGTGCGGCACGCCATCGAGAACGGCGGGCGCGACGAGCTCGCCGTGGTGATCGAAACGATACGCTCGACCGGCGCGCTCGACTACGCACGCGAGCAGGCGCGGCAGGAATCGCGCGCGGCGGGCGAGGCGCTCGCGCGCCTGCCGCATTCAAGGCAGCGTGAATATTTGCTAGAATTGGCAAGTTTCGCGGTGACGCGGACATATTGAACGAGCAAGCAGGGAGCGGTGAGCGGTAAGCACAGGGCGCGGCGCAGCCGCGCTTTTTTGCTCATATATACCGCTGACTGCTCACCTACCGCTTACTGGTACAAGTCGGGGTGTAGCGCAGCCTGGTAGCGCACTGCGTTCGGGACGCAGGTGTCGGAGGTTCAAATCCTCTCACCCCGACCATTCTTTCCCGCCTCCGGCGCCGCAAACTGCCGGAATCGTGACCGGCTTGCTCGACGCCCGGCGGGGGTTAGGGCACACTAACCCGCAATTGCTGAATCGTGAACCGCAGCCGGTGACCGCAAACCCCGCATGCAGCCGGCCGGCCGCGGGTTCGGAGGTCCCGGCCACGGGCGGAGTCTCAAATTGGCGAAGATCATCCTGGTCGTTCTCGGCCTGCTGCTCGTCTACTGGATCCTGAAGAGCTACCGCCGCCGCGTGGACGGCGGCGGTGAAAGAACGCCCCCCGCGACCGCGGAGAACATGGTGCAGTGTGCGCGCTGCGGCGTGCACCTCCCGCGCAGCGAGAGCATCACGACGCACGGCCGTTTCTACTGCTCGCCGGAGCACCAGCGGGCGGGTGACGCGGAGCGCCGCGCGGGATGAGCCAGGCCGGCAGCCGGCAGGCGGAGCTGTGGGATGCACCGGGCGCGCGCGCCTATCCCGGGGCGCACTCCGAGCAATTCTGGCGCTCGCTCTTCTACTTCAACGTCTACCGCCTGCTCGTCGCGCTGCTCCTGCTGCTGAGCGTCACGGTCTGGGGCTCGAACCTCTGGTTCGGGTCCCGCGACCTCGCGCTCTTCCTCGCGACCGACCTCACTTACGTGATCTTCAGCATCGCGTGCTTCGTCGTGATCAGCGCGCGCCGGCATTTCGATCTGCAGCTCACGCTGCAGGTGGCCGCCGACGTCGTATTTATCGTGCTGCTGATTCACGCGAGCGGCGGCATCTCCAGCGGCTTGGGGCTGTTGCTGCTCACGACGCTCGCCGGCGCGGGCCTGATAAGCCGCGGGCGGCTCTCGCTCTTCTTCGCCGCGCTCGCCAGCATCGGGGTGCTGCTCCAGCACACCTACGCGACGCTCGAGCTCGACGCTCCCGACTCCCAGTTCGTGCAGGCGGGGCTGCTGTCCGGCGCCTTTTTCGCGATCGCCTGGCTCGCGCACGCGCTCGCCAAGTACACGGTAGCGAGCGAGCAGCTGGCCGCGAAGCGCGAGATCGATCTTGCCAACATGGAGCAGGTGAACCAGCTCGTGATCCGCGACATGCCGGACGGCGTGCTGGTAGTGGACGGGCATGGAGCGATCCGCCAGTTCAACGCGCGGGCCGAGCGCCTGCTCGGCCCGCTGCCGGCCAGCGGCGAGGCAGTGCTCTCCGAGTACGCGCCGCCGCTCGCGGCGCAGTACAAGCAGTGGCGCACCCGCGCGGGAGTGGACAGCGGCGCCGGCATGCCCTACAGCAGCAGCGAAAGCGCGCGCTTCGTTCCGATCGGCGCGAACCGCGAGCTCGGCGCGGTGATCTTCATCGAGGACCAGACGCGCGTGCAGGCTCAGGCGCGCCAGTTGAAGCTCGCCGCGCTGGGGCGGCTCACCGCGAACATCGCGCACGAGATCCGGAACCCCCTCGGCGCGATCAGCCACGCCGCGCAGCTGCTGCGGGAGGAGCCGGGGATGAATGACACCGCGGCGCGGTTGATCAGCATCATCAACGAGAACAGCGGGCGCCTCGATCGCATGGTGAACGACGTGCTGCGCCTGAACCGGGGCGAGCGCGCCCGCCGTGAGCGCTTCCGGCTGGCCACTTTCCTCGCCGGCTTCGTCGAGCAGTTCTCCCAGATCGAGAAAATCGACCCGGGCGTCGTCCGCATCGAGCAGCAGGCAGACCCCGATGTGCTGTTCGACCGCAGCCATCTTAACCAGGTGATGTGGAACTTGTGCCGCAACGCGCTGCGTCACTGCCGGCGCGGCCCCGCGAGCATCGTGATCCGTTTCGCCCTGGAGCGTGCGGTCGGAGTTGTAAGATTGGACGTAGTGGACGACGGACCGGGCGTGATTCCCGAGGCGCGGGCGCAGCTGTTCGAGCCGTTCTTCACCACCGCCACGGGCGGCACCGGGCTCGGACTCTACATCGCGCGCGAGGTGTGCGAAGTGAACGGCGCGACGCTCGATTATGTCGAAACGCCCGGCGGAGCGCAGTTTACGGTCCGGTGCTGGGCTGGCTAGGATACGAATCAGATGAGCGCAAAGTCCCAGGTCCTGGTGGTCGACGACGAAGCGGATATCCGCGAGCTGCTCGGCATGACGCTTGCGCGGATGGGGCTCGACGCGCATTGCGCCGCGAGCACCTCGGAGGCCTACGCGCTGCTCGCCCAGAACAGCTACGACCTCTGCCTGACCGACATGCGGCTGCCCGATGGCGACGGGCTCACGGTCGTCGACTACGTCGCAAAGCACCATCCCAGCCTGCCGGTGGCGGTGATCACGGCGCACGGCAGCACCGAGAACGCGGTGGCAGCGTTGAAGGCCGGCGCCTTCGACTATCTCGCGAAGCCGGTCTCGCTCGATCAGTTGCGCACGCTGGTGCGCTCCGCCCTCAAGCTGCCGCGCCCCGTTCAGCGGCGCGCGCAGGACGAGGAAGGGGCGGCGGCCGCGCCGGGGGTGCCGCAGCTGATCGGGCGCTCGGGGCCGATGGAAGGCGTGCGCTCGATGATCGAGCGCCTGGCGCGCACCCAGGCGCCGATCCATATCAGCGGCGAATCGGGCAGCGGCAAAGAACTCGCCGCGCGTCTGGTGCACCAGCGGGGCCCGCGCAGCGACGGCCCGTTCATCCCTGTCAACTGCGGCGCGATCCCCGAAAACCTGATGGAGAGCGAATTCTTCGGCTACCGGAAGGGCGCGTTTACCGGCGCGGCCGCCGACCGCGAGGGGTTCTTCCAGGCCGCCGACGGCGGCACGCTGTTCCTCGACGAGGTTGCGGAGTTGCCGGTGCCGATGCAGGTAAAGCTGCTGCGCGCGATCCAGGAGAAAAAGATCCGCAGGGTCGGCGCGACCAGTGAGGAGGGCGCGGACGCGCGCATCATCAGCGCCACCCACCGCAATCTCGCAGAGGAGGTCCAGAACGGCAGGTTCCGGCAGGATCTTTTCTACCGGCTGAACGTGATCGAGTTGAGGATGCCGGCGTTGCGCGAAATGCCCGAAGACATCCCGTTGCTTGCCGAAACGATGCTCGCGCGGCAGGCCGCCGCGGCCGGCGGCAAGACCGCGCGCCTGTCCGCCGCCGCGCTCGAGCGGCTGTGCGAGTACGGCTTCCCGGGCAACGTGCGGGAGCTCGAGAACGTGCTGGAACGGGCGCTCGCGCTCACTACGGGGGGCGAGATCCAGGCCGAGGACCTGCAGCTCGCGCCCCCGCGCGTCACGCCGGCGGAGGCGACGGGCGAGCTGTCGGGCCTGCCGTTGCAGGAACGGCTGGATACCGTGGAGCGCAAGGCGATTCTCGGTGCCCTCGAGCAGACCCATTACAACCGCACTGCGGCGGCCAAACTGCTCGGCATCACGTTCCGGGCGCTGCGTTATCGCATGGAGCGTCTCGGGATCAACGACGAACTCGATTCCAAGGGCTGACAGCGGTGAGGGGGGCAGGGCGAAGCGGGAAGGGACGAAGCACATCCCCGCCGTCCCTCGTTATCGACGATCAAGGGCTGGCGGCAGGCGTTTCCTTCATCGCCTCGCCGAACTGCGACGCGCGACCGGGCGGATGCCCGGTGAGCCTCCTCGTTATCCATAACATCAGCTTGCCGCCGGGGGAGTTCGGCGGGACGGGCATCGCCGAACTCTTCACCAACCGGCTCGATGCCGCCGCGCATCCGTACTACGCGACGGTCGTGGGCGCTAAGGTGTCCGCGCACTTTCTCATCCGCCGCGACGGCGAGCTCCTCCAGTTCGTGCCGTGCGGCATCCGCGCGTGGCACGCGGGCGACTCGAGTTGGAAGGGGCGCGCGCGCTGCAACGATTTCTCCATCGGCGTTGAACTCGAAGGCTCGGACGATGCACCGTTTACCGCCGCGCAATACAGAGGGCTCGCCGGTCTCACGCGCGCGCTGAAGGCGCGCTACCCGATCCGGGACATCGTCGGCCACAGCGATATCGCACCCGGGCGGAAAAGCGATCCTGGGCCGCACTTCGACTGGTTGCGCTACCGCGCGTTGATCAGGAAGCGCTCGCCGCGGAGGACGCTTGGGACGCGGAGAAGGGTCAGGAACAAAAAGCGAACCGCCAAGCAGCCTCGGCGCCGCGCCAAGGCAAAGAAGCCCCGCAGGTCCGGCCAATAAGTGAATTTTCCGCCGAAGTTCGTCACCGCGCGTTGAGCGGCGCGGTCGATGTCCGTTCCAACGCCTGAAGTTAGGCGGGCGTCCAGCGTCCGGGTTTAACGCAAGTTATCCACACCCCGCCAGCCTGCTGACGCCCGTGTTTGCTGCCAAACCGGGCAGTTGCCTATTTTCTAAGCAGTTTTGCCCGGTTTTTCATCACCTTGGCGTACATTTTTCCAGTAAAAACGAGCATTTAACAAAAAATACATGAAGTCTATTGCTTTCGCTACATCAGCCTACTAGAATTTGATCAAAACTGGCCCTTAACCACAACATATTGTGGTTCTGGGCACAGTGATACGGCTTGGGAGCGGGGGAGGTGCCCACCTCTTGGGTCAAAAAACTTAATACTCAAGGAGTTACGGCATGCAGTTGGTTACCGAAGGCGCTCTGGCCGCCCCACTCGTCAAACCTGCCCTGAACGATGTCCCTACCGCGGAGGAAGCGCGCTACGCCCAGTACAAAGTCATTCGCCGCAACGGCTCGGTAGTGGCGTTTGAGCCCGCCAAGATCTCGATCGCGGTGACCAAGGCGTTCATCGCCGTGAACGGGGGACAGGGCGCGGCGTCCGCGCGCGTGCGCGAGCAGGTCGGAATCCTCACCCAGAACGTGATGGCAGCGCTCATGCGCCGCCAGCCCTCGGGCGGCACCTTCCACATCGAGGACATCCAGGACCAGGTGGAGCTCGCGCTCATGCGTGCGGGCGAGCACAACGTCGCGCGCGCCTACGTGCTCTACCGCGAGGAGCGCTCGAAGGAGCGCGCGCGCGAGCGCGAGACGCAGGATCCGGCAAAGCGCGCGCAGCCGGCGGTGGTGAACGTGAAAGAGGGCGGGCGCGTGCGGCCGCTCGACTTCGAGCGCCTCACCGCGCTGGTACGCGAGGCGTGCGAGGGGCTCGGGCGCGAGGTCACCGCCGAACCGGTGCTCGCCGCGATGCGGCGCGATCTCTACGACGGCGTGCCGATGGAGGAGGTGCGCAAGTCGTTGATCCTTGCCGCGCGCGCGCTGATCGAGCAGGACCCGGGCTACAGTTACGTGACGGCGCGGCTGCTGCTGCACTCGCTGCGGCTGGAGACCCTCGGCGCGGAGGTGACGCAGGCGGAGATGCCGGCGCGCTATGCAGCCTATCTATCGGAATTCGTGCGGCAGGGGATCGAGGCGGAGCTGCTCGACGAGCGGCTCGCCCGCTACGATCTCAAGTGCCTCGGCGCAGCGCTCGACGCGACCCGCGACCTCAAGTTCACCTACCTGGGTCTGCAGATCCTCTACGACCGCTATTTCCTGCACGTGCGCGGCCGCCGCATCGAGCTGCCGCAGATCTTCTACATGCGGGTGGCGATGGGCCTGGCGTTGAACGAGCCCGAAGACCAGCGCGAGGCGCGCGCGATCGAGTTCTACAACGTGCTGTCGTCATTCGATTTCATGAGCTCGACGCCGACGCTCTTCAATTCCGGCACGCGCCGCTCCCAGCTCGCGAGCTGCTATCTCACCACGGTCGCCGACGATCTCGACGGCATCTACGAGGCAATCAAGGAGAACGCCCTGCTGCAGAAATTTGCCGGCGGCCTGGGCAACGACTGGACCCCGGTGCGGGCCCTGGGCTCTCACATCAAGGGCACCAACGGCAAGAGCCAGGGTGTCGTGCCGTTCCTCAAGGTCGTGAACGATACCGCCGTCGCCGTCAACCAGGGCGGCAAGAGAAAGGGGGCGGTGTGCTCCTATCTCGAGACCTGGCACCTCGACATCGAGGAGTTCCTGGAGCTGCGCAAGAACACCGGCGACGATCGCCGCCGTACGCACGACATGAATACCGCGAACTGGGTGCCGGATCTCTTCATGAAGCGCGTGATGGAGGGGGGCGACTGGACGCTGTTCTCGCCCTCCGACGTGACCGACCTGCACGACAAATACGGGCGCGCCTTCGAGGAAAGCTACATCCAGTACGAGGCGCGCGCCGCCCGCGGCGAGATCAAGCCCTACAAGCGGGTTCAGGCGGTGCATCTGTGGCGGAAGATGCTGACCATGCTGTTCGAGACCGGGCACCCCTGGCTCACGTTCAAGGATCCGTGCAACCTGCGCTCGCCGCAGCAACACGTGGGCGTGGTCCACAGCTCCAATCTGTGCACCGAGATCACGTTGAACACCGGCCCCGACGAGATCGCGGTGTGCAACCTCGGCTCGATCAACATGCCGGCGCACCTCGACGTCTCGACCGGGCGCATGGACATGGAGAAGCTCGGGCGCACCGTCGGCACCGCGATGCGCATGCTCGACAACGTGATCGACCTCAATTTCTACTCGGTCAACAAGGCGCGCAACTCCAACTTCAAGCACCGGCCGGTGGGCCTCGGCATCATGGGCTTCCAGGACTGCCTGCACCTGCTGCGGATCCCCTACGGCTCGCAGGCGGCGGTGGAGTTCGCCGACCGCTCGATGGAGGCGATCGCCTGGAGCGCCTACCACGCCTCGACCGACTTGGCCGAAGAGCGCGGGCCCTACTCGACCTTCAAGGGCTCGCTGTGGGAACGCGGCATCCTGCCGATCGATACGCTGCGCCAGCTCTCGGAAGAGCGCGGCGGCTACGTCGAGTGCGATCTCTCCACCACGCTCGACTGGGCGGGTTTGAGAAAGCGTATCCAGCGGGTCGGCATGCGCAACTCCAATTGCCTGGCGATCGCGCCCACCGCGACGATCGCGAACATCACGGGGCTCTCGCAGTGCATCGAGCCGACCTACCAGAACCTCTACGTGAAATCGAACCTGTCGGGCGAGTTCACGGTGGTGAACGAGTTTCTGGTGCGGGACCTGAAGAGCCTCAACCTGTGGGACGAGGTGATGATCGCCGATCTCAAGTACTTCGACGGCTCGCTCGCCAAGATCGACCGCATCCCGCCGGAGGTCCGCACGCTCTACGCGACCGCGTTCGAAATCGAGCCGAAGTGGCTGGTCGAGTGCGCGGCGCGCCGGCAGAAATGGATCGACCAGTCGCAGTCGCTGAACATCTACATGGCGGGCGCTTCGGGCAAGCGGCTCGACGACACCTACAAGCTGGCGTGGATCCGGGGCCTGAAGACCACCTATTACCTGCGCACGCTGGGCGCGACCTCGGCCGAGAAATCCACGGTCGCGACCGGGCAGTTGAACGCGGTGACGGCCGACGGCGGATTGACGGCTGAGGAGCCCAAGTTCTGCAAGGTCGACGATCCCGACTGCGAGTCCTGCCAATGAGGAGACGGTAGATGCTGCAATTCCGGGAACAACAAACTATCGCCGGACGGGAATCGCAGGCGCCGGCGCCGCAGCAAGCGCCGGGCGAGCTCGCGCTAAGACGCGTCAACGTCGCCGACAAGCGTGTCATCAACGGCCAGACCGACGTCAATCAGCTGGTGCCGTTCAAGTACAAGTGGGCGTGGGAAAAGTACCTCTCTGCCTGCGCCAATCACTGGATGCCGCAGGAAATCCAGATGAGCCGTGATATCGCGCTGTGGAAGGACCCGAATGGGTTGACCGAAGACGAGCGGCGTGTCGTCAAGCGCAATCTGGGCTTTTTCGTGACGGCGGATTCTCTCGCTGCGAACAACATCGTGCTCGGGACCTATCGCCACATCACCGCGCCCGAGTGCCGGCAGTACCTGCTGCGGCAGGCGTTCGAGGAAGCGATCCACACCCACGCCTATCAGTACATCGTGGAGAGCCTGCAGTTGGACGAGTCGGAGATCTTCAACGCCTATCACGAGATCCCCTCGATCCGCGATAAGGACGAGTTCCTGATCCCGTTCATCGATACGCTGACCGATCCCTCGTTCCGGACCGGCACGCCGGAAGCCGACCAGAAGCTCCTCAAGAGCCTGATCGTTTTTGCGTGCCTGATGGAGGGGCTCTTTTTCTACGTCGGCTTCACGCAGATCCTCTCGCTCGGCCGGCAGAACAAGATGACCGGCTCGGCCGAGCAGTACCAGTACATCCTGCGCGACGAGTCCATGCACTGCAACTTCGGCATCGATTTGATCAACACGATCAAGATGGAGAACCCGCACCTGTGGACGCCGGAGTTCCGCGACGAGCTGCGCGCGATCTTCACGAAGGGCGTCGAGCTCGAGTTTCGCTATGCCGAGGACACCATGCCGCGCGGTGTCCTGGGCCTGAATTCGGCGATGTTCAAGGAATACCTGCGCTTCATCGCCAACCGCCGCTGCCAGCAGATCGGCCTTGATCCCCTCTACGAGGGCGCCGGCAATCCGTTCCCCTGGATGGCGGAAATGATCGACCTCAAGAAGGAGCGCAATTTCTTTGAGACCCGCGTCATCGAGTACCAAACGGGCGGGGCCCTGAGTTGGGACTGAGGCGGCAGAGGAGGCGAGCAGCAGAAAGGTATTTGTTCATTAACCAAGGGGGAGGCGCTTTGGGTTCGAGCCTGCTCAACCGGCGTTACCGCAGACGTAGACAGAGCATGATGCATACCATCACCGAATGCCGCGCCGAGGGAAATTACACCCTGTGGCTGCGTTTCGACGACGGGCTCGAGGGCAGCGTCGAACTCGGTGCGCTGGTGCTGACCGAGTCGTATCTGGCGATATCCGATGCGGATACTTTCGCGCGAGTCGCAATCGACCCGATTTCGAACGCGGTGACCTGGGCCGGGGGCATCAAGCTCGATCCGGAGATGCTCTACCGGGACCTCGTGACCAAGACCCACGCGGCCCGCCACTGAGAAGCGGCAAGCGCCGCGCGGCCAACCGATTGGAGGATCAGATGGCCAAATCGAAGAGGCGAGCCGGTAAGAAGCAGGCGGCAAAGAAGAAGGCAGCCCGGCGCGGCGCAAAGCGCGCCCCGGCGAAGCGCAAGCCGGCGGCGCCTGCCCCGGCGGCGCCCCGTCCGGTCGTGATTCCCGGTGCCTGGCCGTTCCCGATGGGCTCGAAGCCCCAGTAATCCTGGCGAATCCGGACGCTTTCGCGCCGGCCCGCCTCCGCGCATTCGAACGGGCGGACAACCCGCCGTTCAACGCGCGGCACCCGGGGCTCCGGAATCATCGTGATGCGAGCGCCTGACCCTTGCCTGCGGTTGATCTAGCTCAACTGCCCCCCGATTCGCCTCCGCTATATTGACCGGCGGGCAGGATGTTTGGCCCCGACACAAACCGGAGGAAAGCATGAAATCGACATGGATCGTCGCGCTGGCCATCGCGGCCAGTGCAGCGCTGCACGGCACGGCACAGGCCGCGTCCGCAGGAGCCGTCGTCCGTTCCACGAAGGGCGAGTTCAAGGAGGTGAAGGAGCGGGTGCTGCAGGCTATCGAGAACCGCGGGCTGGTGCTGAACTACACCGCTCGCATCGGCGCCATGCTCGAGCGCACCGGCAAGGACATCGGGACTGCCCGCCGGATCTATGGCGACGCCGAATTGCTTGAATTCTGCAGCGCGCGCGCCTCCCGCGATACCATGGAGGCGGATCCGCGCAACATCGTGTTCTGCCCGTACTCGATCGCGGTCTACACCCTGCCCAAGGAGAAGGACCGGGTCTACGTTGCCTACCGGCGGGTCGGGGCGCCCGGTACCGGGCTGTCGGCGAAATCGCTCGCCGCGGTGGACAAGCTCCTCGCGGAAATCGTGACTGAAGCGCTCGAGTAATGGAGCGCAAGCGCGTCAACGCGTCGAACATCCGCTCGGTCGGCTACGACGCGGGCCGGCAGCTCCTGGAGCTGGAGTTCACGAGCGGCTCGATCGTTGAGTACTCGGGCGTCTCGCCGGAAGTCCATCGCCGGTTCATGAACGCGCCATCACCCGGAAGCTTTTTCCAGGACCAGATCGACGAGCATTTCCCGTCGAAGCGAATCCGCTGACCGGTATACTGCCGCGATGAGCGTGGAGGCTCGCGCCGCTGGCGCCGCCATCGAGGTGGTGAAGAATGGCCCCTACCGGGTGAGCGGCGCGTGCCGCGTGCGCAACGCGCGCGGGGAGGAGGTGCCCGTGCGCGGCAGGTTTACACTATGCCGCTGCGGCAGCTCGGCCAACAAGCCGTTCTGCGACGGCACACACGCGAAAATCGGCTTCGACGGCACGCGCTTCACGACCGTGCCCCCGGACGCTGGCGAGCCGTATCGCGGAACGCGGATCACGATCCACGACAACCGCGCGCTGTGCGCGCACTCGGGCATCTGCACCGATGGCCTGCCCGAGGTGTTTCGCCTGGGCAAGGAGCCGTGGATCGAGGCTGACGGCGCCGCCGCCGCCGCAGCTAGCGCCATCGTCCAGCGCTGCCCGTCGGGGGCGCTGAGCTACTCGATCGAAGGCGTGCCGCCGCCGGCGGAGCCGGGCGAGCCCCTGATCACTGCTTCGGCGAACGGGCCGTATTACGTCAGCGGGAACGTGGAGCTGCGCGCTGACGGGGCGCGACCACGCGAGCCCGGCCGCTACGCGTTGTGCCGCTGTGGGGGATCGAAGATCAAGCCGTTCTGCGACGGCACGCACTGGGCGATTCGCTTCGACGAGAGCCGCGGCCGGCAGGCGGGCATGTTCGAGCCGCCGCTCGGACTGAGAAGGCTGAGCTTCATCCTCGGCGGGCTGCTGGTTGTCGGCGCGGCCGTTGCCATCGTTGTCGTCGAAGCCGCGGGCAAATGGTCGGCGCAAGGCTTCCTCGGTCCGGGCGGGCTGATTCCCGATTTCAACCTCGCGCTCGAACTCCTGCTCGTGGCAGGGCTCACTTTCGGCGGGTGGCTTGCGAAACGCGGCAATATCGCGGCGCACCGCTACAACCAGACCGTCTGGGTGCTGGTGAACGCGGTGCTGGTCGCGCTCATCATGGCGCGCGGCATGGACAACGCGGCGCTCGAGTCCGCGTCCGATCTCACCAAGCTGCACCTGCTGGTGCCGTGGCTGCATGCGCTGCTGGGTGCCGCGACGGTTGCCGCGGGTCTGTGGCTGGTGCTGCAGATGAACGGGTGGCTCCCGCGGCAGCTCCACCTGCGCGGCTGGAAGACCCTCATGCGCATCACGCTCGCGGGCTACTGGACCGTCGCGGTGCTTGGGCTCGCGATCTACTACCTCTGGTTCATGCGCTGACCCGCACGCCTCGCGGCGGCTATTTTCTGGCCCACAACTCTGCGCAGGCGCCGACTGCGGCATCGACGTCCGGCGCCGAGATGTGGCGGTGCGTCACGAAGCGCAGCACGTGGAGGTCGGCCGGCGCGACCAGCACGCCCTTCGATTTCAAATCCGCCGACCACTGCGCGGCGCGGCGCCCGCTCTTCCTCACATCCACGCGCACCAGGTTCGTCTCCACGTCCTTCGGGTCGCACAGGCTCGGGTCGATGCGGTGCAAGCCCTCAGCCAGCCGCTTCGCGGTCTGATGGTCCTCGCCGAGGCGGCTGACCATCGTCTCCAGCGCGACGATGCCGGCTGCGGCGAGCACGCCGGCCTGGCGCATGTTGCCCCCCACCATGCGGCGGTAGGCGCGCGCCCGCTCGATGAATGCCGTGCTTCCGCACAGGATCGAGCCCACCGGAGCGGATAACCCCTTAGATACACAGAAACAGACGGAATCGGAGTGCTGCGATATTTCGCTCGCGGCGCGGCCGAGCGCAATGGCGGCGTTGAAGATGCGGGCACCGTCGAGATGCACCGGAACGCCGTTCTCGCGCGCGAGCCCGTGCACCACCCGCATGTGCGCGAGAGGCAGCACGGCGCCGCCCGCCCGGTTGTGGGTGTTCTCCATCCAGAGGAGCGCCGTGCCCATGTGGTAGCGGGTGACCGGGCGGATCATCTCGCGCAGGGCCTCGACGTCCATCGCGCCGCGCCGGCCGGGAACACCCCGGTAGAAGAGGCCGGCCACGCCGGCGATGCCGCCGAACTCGGCATTCAGCGTGTGTGAGCCTTCCTCCAGCAGCACTTCGCCGCCGCGGCTCCCGTGCGCGAGCATCGCGACCAGGTTCGCCATCGTTCCGCTCGGCATGAAGGCGCCGGCTTCCTTGGCGGTGCGCTCGGCGGCGAGTGCCTCGAGCTTTTTCACCGTCTCGTCGCCGTCGCGCGAGTCGTCGCCAAAGGTGGCCTCGCGCATGGATTCGAGCATCGCCTCGGTGGGGCGGGTGACGGTGTCGCTGCGGAGGTCGATCATGGTAAAAGCCGGACGCTTCGCGCCGGTTTAACTCCACGCGTTCGAACGGACGATTAGGATATCAAAGCCACGACAAACGCGCTTCCGTTTGCCGTTCAACGCGTGGGCACTCTGCGAAGTCCCATGATCTCGTTCAACGGACATCAAGCAGACAATCAACGACTTCCCGGAAGCCCGCGCCGCCGGCCGCGGCGGTGACGTAGCGGGGCTCGTGCGCGAGACGGCCCGCAAACTCGCGGATGTTGGCGACGCCGATGGCATGCGGGAAGAAACCGAACATCGGCGCATCGTTGGGCGAGTCGCCCACGAACACGCAGGTCGCGCGCGCCGCGTCGAGGTCGGCGTGAAACTCCTCGCGCATGAGCCTGCGCGTCGCGGCGAGCTTGTCGTAGGTGCCGAACCAGCCGTTCACGTGAATCGAACTCACCTTTGCGGTCAGACCGCGTGCCTCCATCAGCGCCACGATGCGGTCCACCGCCTCCCGCGGCAAGCGTGCCACGTCCTCGCAGTAATCGATGGCGAGATCGCATTCGCGGTAGTGCTGGTCCGCGGCAATGGCGCAGCCCGGCACCGCGCGCACGATATCCGCGCCGATCGTCCGCAGCCGCTCGCGATTCGCCGCGCGCGCCGCCGCGTCGTCGGCAAACGCCCGCTTCATCACGTGCCGCTCGCGGTCATAGCGGAAGTAGAACGCCCCGTTTTCGCCGACCACCGCGGCGACGGGCCACATGCGCGCGATGTGATCGCACCAGCCGGCGGGGCGCCCCGTGATGGGAACGACCTGGAGGCGCGCCCGCTCCAGGCGCTCCATCGCGGCGTACGCCTCTGCGGTCAGCCGGCCGCCGGTGGTGAGCGTGTCGTCGATGTCGCAAAGGACGCTGCGTACCGCACGGCGCTCTTCAGCCGGAAACCCGCTCAGCGGCAGCATTAGCGACAGACTTCCTCGCCCGCGGGCGGCTCGGGCCGGGCGCAGAAACCAAAGCGCCGCGCCACCGTCTCCGCCCGGATGGGCCCGACCCTCACTCCGGCGCCGCGGAACCTCAACCACAGCGGCGCCTCGTGCCCCTGCTGCAGCCGGCTCATCAGCTCGTCGAGCGCCTCCTCGGCAGGCGGCGCACCGGCGGCGTCGGTGAAATGGGGCAGCAGCCGGTCGAGGTCACGGTCGTGGACCGCGCCGATGCCGTGCTCGGTATCCAGCAGCGCCGCACCGGACTCGTCGATCCACGCGCCGTGGAGGGTGGTTACCGGACTGCCGGAGCCCGTCTCCAGAGCGAGCGGAGCCTCACCGGCGCTTGCGACGCGATAGACGTGGGGCGTGTAGTCGAGGTTGACGAAAACGCGCTGGGGCCCGTTCTGGAAGTACCAGCAGCCGCGCTCGTCGCGCGCGTAGTTGCGGCCGATGAACTCGGTGACGAGGCGGTTCGCGATCCGTTCACCCTTGATCAGCCATTGCCCGCGCCGGTCGAAGGAGAGCCACCCGTACACCGAGGGAACATTCGGCCACTTGGCCATCCCGCGGAGAACGATGTCATCCATTACCCGGTGAGAGGTATGACGATGTTGCGCGTTGAGCGGCAGCTTTCCTGTGCGCTCCAACGCGCAAAAATAAGACCGGCGCCTCGCGTCCGGTCTTATTGCTCTTCGGCATGCGCGGTCTTGGCGTGCTGCTCGGCGAGCGTCTTCTGGACGGTGGGCGGCACTGGCTCGTAGCGCGCGAACTCGATGGTGTAGGAGCCCTGGCCCGCGGTGACCGATTTCAGCCGCGCCTGGTAGTTACCGAGCTCTGACAGCGGCGCCTGGCCCTTGATTACGAGCGTCCCCGGCGCGAGCGAGTCGGTGCCCGAGAGCTGGCCGCGCTTGGAGGAGAGGTCACCGGCGATGTCACCCATGTTGGCTTCCGGCGCGGTGATCTCGATGTTGACGATCGGCTCGAGGACGATCGCCCGCGCCTTGCTGATGGCGTCCATGAACGCGCGCTTGCCCGCGGCGATGAACGCGACCTCCTTGGAATCGACGTCGTGGTACTTGCCGTCGTAGACGATGACCCGCACGTCGTGCACCGGGTAGCCCGCGATCGGTCCGGATTCGAGCACCTGGCGCACGCCCTTTTCCACCGCGGGGATGAACTGGTTGGGAATGGCGCCGCCCTTCACCTGGTCCACGAACTCGAAGCCCGAGCCGCGCTTGAGCGGCTCGACCTTGAGGAACACTTCCCCGAACTGGCCCGCGCCGCCGGTCTGCTTCTTGTGCCGGTGGTGGCCTTCGGCCCGGGCGGTGATGGTCTCGCGGTAGGGGATGCGGGGCGGCTTGGTAGAGACCTCGACGTTGTACTGCTTGGTCATGCGTTCAAGGATGTATCGCATGTGCAAGTCGCCCAGGCCGCTGATGAGGGTCTGATTGAGCGTGGCGTTGTGCTCGACCTTGAAGGTGGGATCCTCGGCGGAGAGCTTGTGCAGCGCGTCCGAGATCTTCTGCTCGTCGCCCCGGCGCTTGGGCTCGATCGCGAGCGAGTGCATCGGAGTCGGAAACTCGAGCGGCACGAGACGCAGCTGGTCCTCGTCGTGCGAATCGTGCAGCACCGCGTCGAAATAGATCTCGTCTACCTTGGCGACCGCCCCGATGTCGCCCGGCACGAGCGCGTCGGTCTCGACGAAGTCCTTGCCCTGGAGGAGATAGGCGTGGCCGACCTTGAACGCCTTGCGGCCCTCCCCGATGAAGAGCTGGGAGTCCTTGGTGATCGTGCCCTGGTGCACGCGGAACACCCCCACCTTGCCGACGTAGGGGTCAATCATCACCTTGAACACGTGCGCGATGACGTGCTTCTTCGGGTCGGGCTCGGCGCGCACCGGCTGGGCCTTGTCGCCGGCGCCCTTGACGAGCTGCGGCGCATTGCCTTCCGTGGGATTGGGCAGGAGCTTGACGATGATATCGAGCAGCTCCGCGACGCCCGCGCCGCTCCTCGCGGAGACGAAGCACACCGGGACCAGGTGGCCCTCGCGCAACGCTTTCTCGAACGGGGCGTGCAGCGCTTCCGGCGCGACTTCCCCCTTCTCGAGGTATTGCGCCATCAGTTCCTCGTCCACCTCGACGACCTGGTCGACCAGCGCGCTGTGCGCGGCCTCCACGGACGAGAAATCCGCTGCTCCGGCGGGATTGAAGAAGCAGTCCACCACGCGCTTGCCGCCATCGGCGGGCAGGTTGATCGGCAGACACTCCCGCCCGAAGGCCGCCTGGATCTTGGCGAGCACCCCCGGCAGATCCACGTTCTCGGCGTCGATCTTGTTGACGATAATCATGCGGCAGAGGTCGCGCTTGCGCGCCCATTGCATCATGCGGCCGGTGATCATCTCGACGCCGTTCTGGGCGTTCACCACGATGGCCGCCGTATCCACCGCCGGCAGCCCCCCGATGGCGCGGCCGATGAAATCGGGCAATCCCGGGGTGTCGATGAGATGGATGCGCGTGTCTTTGTGCTGCAGGTGCACGACCGCAGCGTTGAGCGAGTGCTGGAACTGCTTCTCGATCGGGTCGAAGTCGCAGACAGTGGTGCCTTTCTCCACGGTTCCGATGCTCGCGATCGCTCCAGCCCTGGCGAGGAGAGCCTCGGCGAGGGTGGTCTTGCCGGAGCCGCCGTGACCGGTCAGGGCGATGGTCCGGATCGCTTCAGGGGAAAACTTGGGCATGGCCGAATCCTCCGACCCTCTTCTCGCGGGAATGACTGGGGGGTTAGTTGAGTATAAACGGGGGCGAGCGGCAGGTTCAAGTTAACCCCGAGCGGGCGGCCCCCGCGTTTAACTGACAGGCATGGGGACCCCAAGGAGGTGTCATGAAACGCGAACTGATTGCGGCGGGACTGTTGTTGTGGGCGGCGACCGGACCGGCGGGCGCGGTCGGAAGACTCGTGGAGGTGACTGTTTACGACCGGACGGAACACCGTTCCCTCCCCGTGCATCGTCATGAGGGCCGGCACTACGTCGTCGGGAAGCCCGGCAACGAATACCAGATCCGCGTGCGGAACCGCACCGGGGGCGACATCCTGTCGGTGGTGTCGGTGGATGGCGTCAACGCGGTGAGCGGCGAGACCGCTGCCTGGCACCAGACCGGCTACGTCCTCGGCCCGCACCAGGGCTTCGCCGTGAAGGGCTGGCGCAAGAGCCTGGAGCGGGTCGCCGCGTTCTTTTTTACCGAGCATCAGAATTCGTATGCTGCACGCACCGGCCGGCCGGACAACGTCGGCGTGATCGGCGTCGCAGTCTTCCGCAAGAAGCCTGATCCCGAGGCACGCATCGACCAATCGCCGCCGCGAGCGGAGCTTCCGGGACCGGGCGGTCGCGAGAACAGTCCTGATCCCGTGCCCGCGGGTGCCGGGGCGGCCGGAGGAAACTCCTCGCGCGCGGGGGAGAGCGCATCCGATCGCCTCCATGCGCCCTCTCCGCAGACGGCAAGAAAGTCTTCATTGCTCGGAACCGGGCATGGTCGCAGCCAGGCTTCACGTGTCACCTATGCGAGCTTCGAGCGGGCGACACCCGGACCCGAGGAAGTGATCGCAATTCACTACGACACTTACGGCAACCTGGTTGCAATGGGGGTCATCCGCGAGCCGCGCATCGCGAGCCCGTTTCCGGGACAGTTCGTCCCCGACCCACGGTGATGGGTGATGAGCCAGGGTTGATGAGTGAAAGGAGGCAGCGCTGGAATTTCGACCCGCGTTTCCCATTTACCGGCGGAGTGGCAGGGGGCATACTGCCAACCCGCTATGGCCTGGAATGCGGAGAGCAGCGATGAAGAGCTCATGCTGCATTATCGCGACGGCGACGCAGGCGCGTTCGAGGCGCTCTACGCGCGCCACAAGGGCGGGCTGTACCGTTACCTGCTGCGGCAGTGCCGCAACGCGGCCGCGGCCGAAGAGCTGTTCCAGGACGTGTGGATGAATCTCATACGCGCGCGGGCAGGCTATACGGTCCAGGCCAAGTTTTCGACCTTCCTCTACCGCGTCGCTCACAACCGCCTGGTCGATCATTATCGCAGGAGCAACCAGGCCACCGTGGTGTCCCTCGAGGACGAGGACGGGGAGGCGATTGCGGACCCACCCGATGAGCGCGAGCGGCCGCAGGACGAAACGCTCGACGCAAAGCGCCAGGCCGGGCGGCTGATGGAGCTGATCTCCGAGCTGCCCGAGACGCAGCGCGAGGCATTCCTGCTGCAGCTGGAGGGCGGGATGAGCGTGGAGGAGATCGCGCAGGCGACCGGCGTCAGCCGCGAGACGGCGAAGAGCCGGCTGCGCTACGCGATGTCGAAGTTGAAACGAGGCATGCTGGAATGGCGTTGAACGAACACGGCACAGGCGCAGCCAACGGGGGGGCGGAGCGCGATCCCCGGCTCGAGCGCCTCTACCGCGAAGCCGCACGCGAAGCGCCGCCGGCACACCTTGATGCGGCCATTCTTGCCGCGGCGCGCCGGGAGGTCGGGTCGCGCCCGCGCTCCCTCGCATCGGCGCTGCGCCGCTGGCACGTTCCTGTCTCGGTTGCCGCGGTCGTCGTGGTGAGCGTGACCCTGGTCATCCTGGTGCGCGATGAGGAGATGGCCGAGCGACCGATGCAGCCAGAGATTCGAGCCGACATATCAAGCGCTGAAAAGGCCGCCGCGCCGCAGACACCGCCGACGCCAGGCGAAGCCACGAGCGAGACAGTGCGGTCGCGGCCTGCAGCCGCGGTGCCGCGGAGGCAGGAATTGCGCGACGATGTGAGGGCCTCTGCCGCCCTGGGCAAGGGGGAAGACAGTTCCCGGGCCGAATCCGGACCAGCCCCGTCATTGGGTGTGGGCGTCGTGGCGACGCCGGAGCCTGCCGCCAAGCCGCTGCCCGAGCCCTTCCGGGGAGCGTCACCGGGCCTCGCGGAGGAGCGCGCAGCGCCCGCATCAGCGGATACGGTCGTGACAGGCCGGCTGGAGAGCGCGCCAGCCGCGCCCAACGAGCTGCGGTCTGCGCGTCCCGCTGCCGACGCCGCACCTGGCAGGCTAATGGCGCAATCCAGGGCGGCGAAGGGCGCCGAGCAGGATCGGCCGCCGGTATGGAAAGGCTTCGAGAAGGAGCCGCCCGAGAAGTGGCTCGCGCGCATCGAGGAGCTCAGGAGGCAGGGACGGGCGGGCGAGGCGGAAGAAATGCTGTCCGAGTTCAAGCGCCGCTTTCCCGAACATCCCCAGGTGACGGGGCCAAGATAGGCCGCTGATCGGCGAGCAATGGCCTGTCTCGGGCCGACCCCCCAAGCCGGTAACCCGTAGGATCAGCCCCCGGGAGGGTAATTTCGCCCCCCCACCCCAGGCAGGCTGAGCCGCCTGCCGTGGCAAAGGAATGGGCTAAAATCCAGCGACATAGCTCCTTTATCCTAGTTATATTGCCATGCAGCATATTGACGGTATGGTAAAAATAAACTATTGACGAAACAGTGTATACTCAGCATAATATGTCGCTGCTGCATAGCAACATAAGTAGCTACGGACGGGCCCGGGCGACGTCCTAGAGAACCGATTGCGCCAGGGTAGTCCAACCACTAGAATTGGGCACCTTGGTAACTTAACCCACAACCTATTGTGGCGATGATCCGGATTCCTCAATACCGAAGGGTCGCGTTATCGCGCAGTAGCAATCCTTGGCCGATGCGGGTCAAATGCAGTGGCGGGGGAAAGGTGGTTATCGTGCGTACAGACAAGTCTGGAATGACTCCAAACGATGGAATGACTCTGGATGTCGGGGGACAGTGGGGCCGCAGGCTCGTCTCGACCCTGGTCTTGCTTGCAAGCCTGGCGGCGTTGACCCTCATCGTGACCGACCATGGCCATAGGGTCCGCTTCGTGTCGGCCGAAGCCAGTGTCGTCGCGCCGCCGATCCCGTTCCCCGTCACAAGCGAGCGCGCACCGGAGGCGGTTACGGACACGGCGGTGATGCAGGCTGAGGAAGCCCGTTATCGCGCCTTGTCGGCGTTCGTGGCGAATCGCTACCGGGTATCCCAGGACGTAGCATTTGACCTGGTCACGGTGGCGCATCGCGCCGGGCACCAGCTCAAGCTCGATCCCCTGCTGATCATCGCGGTGATCGCCATCGAGTCCCGCTTCAACCCCATTGCAGAAAGCTCCGCGGGCGCAAAGGGGTTGATGCAGATCATCCCCAAATATCACGGCGACAAGCTCGAGGAGTTCGGCGGCGAGCAGGCCGTGTTCGAGCCCGAGGCCAATATTCATGTCGGCGCCAGGATCCTGAAGGAGTACTTGCGCCGGACCGGCAATCTCGGCATCGCGCTGCAGATGTATGCCGGCGCGCTGGGCGACAACGAGGACCAGTACACGCGCAAAGTGCTGAGCGAGCGCCACCGGCTGCAGCAGGTGGTAGCACCTTCGCGCCAGCGTCCCGCCGCCCCTGCCCCGGTGCGAACCGCCTCCACTCCAACCGGCTATCCCTACGCCCTGCCATCCGCGCTCGACTGAGCGTTGCCCGTGAGCGGCAGATGGCGCGGGTCCGAATCGCCTGGCAGGGTGGTGAAGTAACCGCTTACTTGCGGGACACGCCGACGGCAAGGCAGCTGCTTGCCGTCCTGCCCTGCGACTCCGGTGCGCAAACGTGGGGCGAGGAGGTCTATTTCGAGGTGCCGCTCGACGCGCCGCTCGAGTCCGATGCCCTGCAGGTCGTGGATCCCGGAACGGTTTGCTTCTGGGTGCAGGGAAGCTCGCTCGCGCTGCCGTTCGGCCCCACACCCGTCTCGAAGGGCGATGAATGCCGGCTGGTCACCCGCTGCAACGTGCTCGGGAAGATCGAAGACGATCCGCGCCGGTTGACGAATGTGAGGCAGGGAGCACGGATCCGCGTCGAGCTCATCGACGCTTCATCACAGCTTGTGTGAGCCGATCATCAGCCGCTTGAATACCGAATAGCGCTCGCCCACGCCGTCCGCGCTCGGCTCGCGCCTGACCGTGATCCACACCTCGGCGGGGAATCCGCTCGCCAGCTCCGCGGTGTAGGCGCACTCCTCGGCTGCCGCCGAGCGCGCTGCCTCAAGCGAAGGGGCCCCGAGCTCGGCCAGGAAGAACTGCGCCAGATCTTCCTTCAGCCGCTCGAATGCGGGTTCGCCGATCTCCGCAACCTCGGCGATGGTGCAACGGCGGCGCGCGCCGGCAGCGATGAAAGTGGTGTCGCAGTGGCAGCGCGGGGTCCGGTGGCCGCGCGCAAGATCGCACACCGCGTATCCCCCCGAGACCACCCATTCGCCGTCCTCCGCCGCGCCACCTTCCTCCGCGAGGATGCGGGCATCCGAATCGTCGAGCCGCACGGCCTTGAGAAAATTCATCGTCCGATTGACCCTATAATAGTTGTGGGCGAGGCGGTGGAACAGGAGCGCACGATGGCACAGCAACCGGATTTACCGAAGGACTGGCTCGAATTCATGCAGAAGATGTGGAACCCGATGTCGTTTCCCATGCCGGGCGTGGCGATGCCCACCGTCGACGTGGGCGACGTCGAAAAGAAGATCGCCGAGCTGAAGGCGGTGGAGAGCTGGCTCACGCTGCAGGTGGGCTTCGTGCAGATGACGGTGAAGACGCTCGAGATGCAGAAGGCGGCGCTGGAATCGCTCGCCGCCGCCGCGCCCAAGGGGAGGCCCGCAGGGAAGGGGTGAGCGCGGGCGGAAAACCCGCCGTTTCCCACGGCGCCCGGGCAGTCAGGCGGCCAGGGTTGCCGGATCGAAAAACGGCCGGTCGCCCCGGATCTGCGTGCGGTGCATGAGCCTTCTCGACTCGGGGTCGAAGGCATCCCGCCGGTGCATGGCGCACCGGTTGTCCCACATCACCAGGTCGCCCACCTTCCAGCTTTGGTACCATGCGAACTCCGGCTTGCTCGCGTGCGCCCACAGCTGGTTCAGCAGGTCCTCGCTTTCGGGAAGCGGCAGTCCCACGATGTAGGCGTTGCGCCGGCGCCCGAGGAAAAGCGCGTTGCGGCGCGTTGCCGGATGCGTGCGGACGATGGGGTGGACCGCACCGGGCGCTTCGCGCGGGTCGGTGACATCCTTGAACCCCTTGCGCAGATCGCCGACGCTGTTTCGGCTTGAGTCGTGCTTGCAGGATCTGCCGGTGATCGCGCGTTTCAGCTCCGCCGGCAGCGTCTCGTACGCGCGGTACATGTTGCTGAACCCGGTATCGCCGCCTGCCGGCGGCACTTCCAGCGCATACAGCAGGCTGCCGATGGGCGTCGACTCGTTGTACGACATGTCGGTGTGCCATTCCGCCTCGTAGTGGCCGAGATTGCCGATCGGCTTGCCGTCCAACTTGATGTTCGACATCACTGTAATCTCGGGATAGGGATCATCGTCGGCGTCGCCCACGGCATGGACCGGAGCCTTGTCGAGATCTCCGAAGCGCCGCGCGAAGGCGAGTAGGCCGGGATCGTCGAGCCGCTGCCCGCGGAACCGCAGGACGAGGTGCCCGTGCCACGCGGCCTCGATCGCCCGGAATACCGCGGCCTCGAGCGGTTTCGCGAGATCGACGCCCGCCACGTCGGCGCCGAGTGCGGCCCCGGTGGGGGTGACGGTCAATCGCCTGCCTTCGGTTTGATCCATGGTTTGCTCCGCGGGAGTCAGGCGCATGCTAATGCCGCCCGGCCTGTCCTGCAAGCCGCGTGATTTCGCGCGACCGGGAGAGCATACTATTTGATCCCCTCAACAAACTTTCAAAGGAGGCAACCATGGCCACCACCGTACGGAAGACCGCTTATTTCAGCATGAAGACACCCAACCGCGCCGGCCAGGGCGCACGGTTGCTGAGCGCGCTCGCTGCGCACGGCGTCAACCTGCTCGCCTTCACCGGTTTTCCGAGCGCCGGGCGTGCGCAAGTGGATTTCATTCCCCACGACGTCTCCAAGTTCACCGCCGCAGCCCGCAAGCTCGGCATGAAGGTGAGCAAGAGGAAGACCGTATTCCTCGCGCAGGGCACGGACAAGGCGGGGGCGTGCGCGGGGATCTGCAGCAAGCTCGCCAGGGCCGGCGTCAACATGGTCGCGATGGACGCAGTCGCCGCCGGGAAAGGGCGTTTCGGCGCGATTTTCTGGGTGAAGCAGCGCGACGTGGCGCGGGCCTCGCGGGTGCTGCGCGCGCGGTGAGAATTGTGGTTTAATCACGCGCTTCCGTCACGGCCAATCCGCAAGGAGATTTCCCATGCCTCACGCAATGCGAGTCCACGAATACGGCGGCGCGGAAAAGCTGCGCTGGGAGGAGGTCCAGGTCGGCGCGCCCGGCGAGAGCCAGGTGCGGGTGCGCAACACCGCCGTGGGACTCAATTTCGTGGACACTTACCAGCGTAGCGGACTCTATCCGACGCCGCTGCCGTTCACGCCGGGCGCGGAGGGTGCGGGGGTGGTGGAGGCCGTCGGTCCCAAGGTCAAGGAATTCAAGGCGGGTGACCGCGTAGCCTACGCCGGCCCCATCGGCTCCTATGCGGAAGTGCTGCTCCGGCCCGCCGACCGGCTGGTGAAGATCCCGGCGGGCATCGATGACAGAACGGCCGCGGCGATGATGCTGAAGGGCATGACCGCCCAGTACCTCCTCCGCCGCACTTACCGCGTCAAGAAAGGCGAAACGATTCTCGTGCACGCGGCGGCCGGCGGCGTCGGCCAGATCCTGTGCCAGTGGGCGAGGGCGCTCGGCGCCACCGTGATCGGCACCGTGGGCAGCGACGAAAAGGTGGAGCTGGCGAAGAAGGCCGGCTGCAAGCATGTAATCGTGACTTCACGAGAAAAGTTCTCGCAGCGCGTGAAGGAGATCACCGAGGGCAAGGGCGTGCCGGTGGTGTACGACGGCGTCGGCAAGGACACATTCATGGACTCCCTCGACTGCCTGCAGCCGCTCGGGCTGGAGGTGTATTTCGGAAACGCCTCCGGCGCGGTGCCGCCCTTCAACCTCCTCACCCTGACTCAGAAAGGCTCGCTCTACGTTACCCGGCCGACCCTCGCGACCTATACTGCGTCACGCGAGGACCTGGTAAAGACCGCGCGCGATCTCTTCGCGGTGGTGAAGAGCGGCAAGGTCAAGATTCACGTCAACCAGACCTACCCGCTGCGGGAGGCGGCCCAGGCGCAGCGCGACCTCGAGTCGAGGAAGACCACGGGATCAACCGTGTTGATCCCCTAAATCCCTTTCGCCTTGAAGCGCTCCGTCGCGCGCACGAGCTCGGCGCTGATGCCGGGCTCCCATGCCGAGTGGCCGGCGTCAGCAACCACGATGTATTCGGATTCGGGCCACGCCCGGCGCACCTCGTCGGCGGTGACAATCGGGCACACCGCGTCGTAGCGCCCCTGCACGATCACGCAGGGAAGATGGCGCAGGCGGTGAAGGTTTTCGAGCAACGCGTTCTCCGGCAGGAAGATCCCGTGGCTGAAGTAGTGCGCCTCCATGCGCGCGAGCCCGAGCGACACGACATCCCCCGCGAAGTGCGCCACCGTTTCTGGGTTCGGCAGCAGCGTCGAACATAATCCCTCGTAGGTGCTCCAGGCACGCGCCGCGGGCATGTGCACGGCGGGGTCGGGGTCCGCGAGGCGCTTGTAGTAGGCTGCGAGAAGATCACCGCGCTCGGGCGCGGGGATGACCTCGGCGAACGTGCGCCACGCTTCGGGAAACAGCGCGCGCAGCCCGTAGAGAAACCAGTCGATCTCGCTTCTGCGGCACAGGAAAACCCCGCGCAGGATGAAACCGGCGCAGCGCTCGGGATGCGCCTCGCCGTAGGCGAGCGCGAGCGTGCTGCCCCACGAGCCGCCGAAGACGAGCCAGCGCTCGATCCCGAGATGCCCGCGCAGCCGCTCGATGTCCGCCACGAGATGCGGGGTCGTGTTCTCGCGCAGCTCCCCGAGCGGCGTCGAGCGCCCCGCACCGCGCTGATCGAATATCACGATGCGGTAATGCGCCGGATCGAAGAAGCGCCGGTGCGCGGGCGAGGCGCCTGCGCCCGGGCCGCCGTGCAGGAACAGGACCGGCGCGCCGTCCGGGTTGCCCGACTGCTCCCAGTACATCGTATGCACGCTATCGAGCCTGAGATTACCCCTGCTGTAGGGCTCGATCTCGGGATAGAGCTCGGCGCGCGGCCTGGCGGCGATATCGGCCATGACGAAGGATTCTATAATAGCCGCCAGGAGTTCTCGAAGATGGACGATCAACTACGCAAAGCGGCGCTCGATTACCATCGGCTGCCAAGCCCCGGCAAGATCTCGGTCGTTCCCACCAAGGGGCTCGTCAACCAGCGTGACCTCGCGCTCGCCTACACGCCGGGGGTCGCGATCGCTTGCCAGGAGATCGCTGCCGACCCGGGCGAGGCGCGGAACCTGACCGGGCGCGGCAATCTCGTCGCCGTAATCACCAACGGTACCGCAGTGCTGGGGCTCGGCGCGATCGGCCCGCTCGCCGCGAAGCCGGTGATGGAAGGCAAGAGCGTGCTGTTCAAGAAGTTCGCCGGGATCGATGTCTTCGACATTGAGGTGGACGAGCGCGACCCGGAGAAGCTGGTGGAGATCATCGCGAGCCTCGAGCCCACCTTCGGCGGCATCAACCTGGAGGACATCAAGGCGCCCGAATGCTTCATCGTGGAGCGGAAGCTCCGGGCGCGCATGAAGATCCCTGTATTCCACGACGACCAGCATGGCACCGCCATCATCGTCGGTGCCGCGATCCTGAATGGCCTCAAGGTTGTCGGCAAGGACATAGGAAAGGTGAAGCTCGTCGTCTCCGGTGCCGGTGCGGCGGCGATCGCCTGCCTCGACCTCCTGGTGGAGATGGGACTCGCGCGCTCGAACATCGTCGTGACCGACATCAAGGGCGTCGTCTACCGGGGGCGTACGGAGGAGATGGACCCGGAGAAGGAGCGCTTCTCCGTCGCAACCAGCGCGCGGACCCTGCGCGAGGTGATCGGCGGCGCCGACATCTTCCTCGGGCTCTCCGCGGGCGGTGTATTGAAGCCGGAGATGGTGAAGCTCATGGCGGCGCGTCCGCTGATCCTCGCGCTCGCCAATCCCGAGCCGGAGATCCGTCCCGAGCAGGCGAAGCAGGTGAAGCCCGACGCGTTGATCGCGACCGGGCGCTCCGATTACCCGAACCAGGTCAACAACGTGCTGTGCTTTCCGTTCATCTTCCGCGGCGCGCTCGATGTCGGCGCGACCACGATCACGCGCGAGATGGAGCTCGCGGCGGTCAGGGCGATCGCCGAGCTCGCGCAGGCGGAGCAGTCGGACATCGTCGCCCGCGCCTACGGCGAGCAGCACCTCGCCTTCGGCCCCGAATACCTGATCCCGCGGCCCTTCGACCCGCGCCTGATCGGGACGGTCGCGCCGGCGGTCGCGCGTGCCGCGATGGCGAGCGGAGTCGCGCAGCGCCCGATCGCTGATTTCGACGCCTACCGCGAGCGCCTGAACCAGTTCGTCTACCAGTCCGGCCTCATCATGAAGCCGGTGTTCGAGGCGGCGAAGGCCTCGCCGCGGCGCGTGGTCTATACCGAGGGCGAGGACGAGCGCGTGCTGCGTGCCGTGCAGGTGGTGGTGGACGAGCGCATGGCGCGTCCGACGCTCGTCGGCCGCCGCGAGGTCGTCGGCGCGCGCATCGAGCGGCTCGGCTTGAGGCTCAGGACGGACGTCGATTTCGACCTCGTGGATCCGAACAGTGACCCGCGCTACCGCGAGTACTCGATGGCGTACCACAAGCTCGCCGAACGCAAGGGAGTGACGCCCCAGATCGCCCGGCTCGAGCTGCGCCGCCGCACCACACTCATCGGCGCGATGCTCGTGCACAGGGAGGAGGCGGACGCGATGCTGTGCGGCATGGTCGGCCACTACGACAGCCACCTGCGTTTTATCGATGAAGTCATCGGCCTCAGCTCCGGCGTAAGGAATTACGCGGCGATGAACATGCTGCTGTTGCCGCATCGCACCGTGTTCATCTGCGACACCTATGTCAATTACGATCCGACCGCCGAGCAGGTGGCGGAGATGACCGTGCTCGCGGTCGAGGAAATCCGGCGCTTCGGCATCACGCCCAGGGTCGCGCTGCTGTCGCATTCGAGCTTCGGTACCGCCAGCACGCCGACCGCGGCCAAGATGCGCCGGGCGCTCGGGCTGATCGAGAGCCTCGCTCCGGGCCTCGAGGTCGAGGGCGAAATGCAAGGCGACGCCGCACTGTCGCAGGAAATCCGCGACCGGGTGTTTCCGAACGCGCGCCTGAAGGGAGAGGCGAACCTGCTGGTGATGCCGACGCTCGACGCCGCCAATATCGCCTTCAATCTGCTCAAGACCGCGGCGGGCGATGGCATCACGGTGGGGCCGATCCTGCTCGGCGTCGCGCGGCCGGTGCATATCCTGACGCCCTCCGCAACCGTGCGCCGCATCGTCAACATGACGGCGTTGACCGTGGTGGACGCCGCGGCGCAGCGGGGCGCGCAGAAGTCCCTCCTCTAGAGGCGCTCTATTGTTCGCCGCGGTCTCCGCGGCGGGAGGTTGGCCATGACGAAGCAGAAAACCCGCACCGAGCGCGACACCATGGGGCCGATCGCCGTGCCCGCCGACCGGCTGTGGGGCGCACAGACCCAGAGGAGCCTCCATCACTTCCACTTTCCCGGCGAAACGATGCCGCTCGAGGTGGTGCGCGCGCAGGTGCTGGTCAAGAAAGCTGCCGCCGTCACCAACATGGCGCTCGGCGTCCTCGACGAGAGAAAAGGCCGGGCGATCGTGCGGGCGGCCGATGAAGCACTGCGCGGCCTCCTGGACGAACATTTTCCGCTGGTCACCTGGCAGACCGGGTCGGGCACGCAGACCAACATGAACGTCAACGAGGTGCTGGCCAATCGCGCCAGCGAACTCCTGGGCGGCGCGCGCGGGGAAGGGCGGCTGATTCATCCGAACGACGAGGTGAACAAGAGCCAGTCGTCCAACGACGTGTTCCCGACGGCGATGAACGTGGCGGCCGTCGATGCCTTGCGCAACCGGCTGATGCCATCC
>DATICE010000204.1:0-57996 GCA_035456985.1 Burkholderiales bacterium
GCAGGAGGCCGCCCGCGAGCTCGGATTCGACGCTGCGACCGCGAGGCGACTCGCGCTCGAGACATTCGCCGGGTCGGTTCAGCTCGCGAAACACGGCGGCGAAGACCCGTCGGTGCTGCGCGCCCGCGTCACCTCGAAAGGGGGCACCACCGAGCGTGCCCTGTCCGCCATGGACGCAGGCGGGCTCGCCGCGATCGTGGTGCGGGCCGCGCGTGCCGCGGCCGCGCGCTCGCGCGAACTGGGCGACGAGCTCGGCAAGGACGAAGCGTAGTGCTGGGCGATGCCGTCGCATTCCTGATCGCCACCGCGGGCGGCCTTTTCACCATCGCGCTGCTGCTGCGCTTCTACCTGCAGTGGGCGCGCGCGCCACACCGCAACCCCCTCTCTGAATTCCTGCGGGCGCTGACCGATTTCATGGTCAGGCCGGCGCGGCGGATCGTCCCGGGACTGTGGGGTCTCGATCTCTCGACGCTGGTGCTCGCATGGCTCGTGCAACTGGTGGAAATCCTGCTGGTGCTGCAGATCAGGGACTACGAGCTCGGGCCGGCTGCCGGACAGTTGCTTGCCGCGGCCGGGCTGCTCGCGGCGGTGATGATTCTGAAGATCGGACTCTACGTCGTGATGGTCGCTGTCATCGTGCAGGTGGTGCTGTCGTGGGTGAGCCCCTACAGCCCGCTGATGCCGCTCGCGAACAGCATGACTCGTCCCTTCCTGCGGGTGTTCCAGCGCCGCGTACCGCCGATCGGGAACGTCGATCTGTCGCCCTTGTTCGTGGTGGTGGTCATCCAGCTGCTCCTGATGCTGCCGGTCGCATACCTCGAGGCGGCGGTCGGCCGGCTGCTCTGAGTCTGAAAATGCGTGAGTGGTGAGTAGTGAGTGGTGAGTCGACCTGGCGTCGCTATAACGCCGCCGCGCGGCGATTGACGGTCACGCTGCACGTACAGCCGAACGCGCGCCGGACCGAGTTTGCCGGCCTTCATGGAGACGCCTTGAAGGTCAGAATCGCCGCGCCCGCAATAGACAACAAGGCGAATGCCGCGCTGGTCGATTTCCTGAGCGAGACACTCGGTGTTCCGAGGCCCGCGATCGTCATCCGGCGCGGCGTGACGGGTCGGCGCAAGGTCCTGGAGATCACCGCTGGCCCGGAACTCGTGACGAAGCTGGGAAAACTTGAGTGACGGCAAAGCCGCCCGGCACTCATCATTCGTCAGCCGTCACGCAAGTATGATGTCGTACTGCTCCTGGCTGTAGGCTGCCTCGACCTGCAGCGACACCGGCTTGCCGATCGCGTCCGAGAGCAGGGCGAGCGCCTGCGACTCCTCGTCGAGCAGGAGGTCGATCACCGGCTGCGAGGCAAGGATGCGGTACTCGCGCGCGTTGAACTGCCGCGCCTCGCGCAGGAGATCGCGCAGGATCGCATAGCACACCGTCTGCGGCGTCTTCAGGCGCGCGCGGCCCTCGCACACCGCGCACGGCTCGCATAGCACCTGCGCAAGCGATTCGCGCGTGCGCTTGCGCGTCATCTCGACCAGACCGAGCCCGGTGAAGCCGTTCACCGTCACCCGCGTGCGGTCGCGGGCGAGCGCCTTGCGGAATTCGTTCAACACCGCGTTCCGGTGCTCCTCGGTGTACATGTCGATGAAGTCGATGATGACGATGCCGCCGATGTTCCGCAGCCGCAGCTGCCGCGCGATGACCTGCGCTGCCTCGAGGTTGGTCTTGAAGATGGTGTCGTCGAAACTGCGCACGCCGACGAAGCCGCCGGTGTTCACGTCGATGGAGGTCAGCGCCTCGGTCTGGTCAATGACGAGATAGCCGCCCGACTTGAGATCGACGCGGTGTGCGAGCGCCTTTTCGATCTCGTCCTCGACCCCGTAGAGGTCGAACAGGGGGCGCTCGCCATTGTAGTGCTCGACCCGCTCGGCAACGCCAGGCGTGAAGTCCTGCCCGAACTCGAGCAATTTCCGGCAGGTCTCGCGCGAGTCCACCAGAATGCGCGCCGTCTCCTCGTGGGCGAAATCGCGCAGCACCCGCAGGCCGAGGCCGAGATCCTGGTAGATCAGCGCGCGCGGTTCGGCCGCGGCTGCGCGGTCCCGGATGCCGCTCCACAGGCGGTGCAGGTAGTCGAGATCAGACTTGAGCTCGCGGTCGGACGCGGTTTCGGCCACGGTGCGGATGATGTAGCCACCCGTGTCCTCCGCCGGCACCAGCTGGCGCAGCTTCTCGCGCAAATGCGCGCGCTCTTCCTCATCCTCGATGCGCTGGGAGATCCCGATGTGCGATTCCTCCGGCAGGTAGACGAGGAAGCGCCCCGCGATCGAGAGCTGCGTCGACAGCCGCGCGCCCTTGGTGCCGATCGGGTCCTTCACCACCTGCACCAGCAGGTTCTGCCCCTCGGAAAGGAGCCGCTCGATCGGCCGTGCGGCGTCTCCGTTCCGCGCAACACCCCGGATGTCGGCGACGTGCAGGAACGCGGTGCGCTCGCCACCGATGTCGATGAACGCCGACTGCATCCCGGGAAGGACCCGGGTCACGCGCCCCATGTAGATGTTCCCGACCAGGCCACGGGAGGAGGCGCGCTCGACGTGTACTTCCTGCGTGACGCCCTGCTCGATCACCGCCACCCGCGTTTCCTGCGGCGTCACGTTGACCAGGATTTCCTCGGTGACAGCCATGCGCGCTCACCACAGGGGGATGTTGAATCGCTTCAGCAGCTCGGTGGTTTCCGCGAGCGGCAGCCCCATGATGCCGGAATAGCTGCCTGCGATGCGCGTCACGAACGCTCCGGCCCGCCCCTGGATAGCGTAGCCGCCGGCCTTGTCGAGCGGCTCGCCGGTCGCGACGTAGCGCCGGATGTCGGCATCGGTGAGCTCCTGGAACCAGACGCTTGACACCGAGATCTGCGTCTCGACCTGATCCCTCAGCGCCAGCGCCACCGCGGTCACCACCTGGTGCTCGCGCCCCGACAGCGCGCGCAGCATGCGCGCGGCGTCCCCCGCGTTCAGCGGCTTGCCGATGATCCGGTCGTCAAATACCACCGTGGTGTCGGCCGCGAGCACGGGTTTCTGGGGCAGGCCCCGGAGGGCGATCTGGCGCACCGCCGTGGTCACCTTGGCGCCCGCCACTCTCAGCACGTACACGCCAGGCGATTCGTCGGAAAGCGGCGTCTCGTCCACGTCCGCCCCGCGCCGCAGGTCCTCGCGCAGCAGCAGCAGCTCGAACAGCACGCCGATCTGCTTGAGAAGCTCCCTCCGCCGCGGACTGCGGGAGGCAAGGTAAATGCCCTTGTCCCGGACGCTCATTTTCGCGGATTACCCATTACGCATGCCCCATTACTCTCGATGATACGGGTGATTGTGCAGTATCGACACCGCCCGATAAAGCTGCTCGGCGAGCAGCACGCGCGCGAGCCCGTGGGGCAGCGTGAGCGGCGAGAGCGACCAGGCCAGATCCGCGGATTTCTTCACGCTCTCCGGCAGCCCGTCCGCGCCGCCCACGATGAAGGCGACGTCGCGGCCCGACTGCCGCCACCGCTCGATTTGCCGCACGAGGTCCATGGTGCCGAGCGCGGCGCCCCGCTCGTCGAGCACCACCCGGACACAGCCCGCCGGCAGAGCGGCAAGGATGCGCTTGCCCTCCGCTTCGAGCATGGCCTGCAGCGGTCCGCCGCGCGCGACGGGCTTGAGGGCGACGAGCGCGATACGGGCCTCGCGCGGCATGCGGTCTGCGTACTCGGCGAATCCGGCGTTGACCCATGCCGGCATGCGATGGCCGACCGCCACGACCAGGAATTTCATCGCCGGACGGTTTAAGAAACGGCGCCCGCGCGCCGGCGCCGCGTCCGCGGCGGCGCCCACAGCTCCTCGAGGTTGTAATACTTGCGCACGGCGGGCAGCATGATGTGAACGATGACCGGGCCGAGGTCGACCAGCATCCAGTCGGCTGCGCGCCCGCCTTCCACGCCGCGAATGCGCGCGCCGCGCGCCTTCAATTGTTCCTGCAGGTGGTTCGAAAGCGCCCGGATCTGGCGGGTGGAATCCGCGCTCGCGATGATGACCTTGTCGAACAGCGGCGTCATCTTCCTCACGTCCAGCACCACGATATCGCGCCCCTTGATGTCTTCCAGCGCCGCGACCACGGCCTTGGCAAGCGTACTGGCCCTCATCCTATGAATACAATCCGTGCGACCGAATATAGTCGAGAACCGCGCCGGGGAGCAAATAACGGGGGCTCGCGCCCGCGTGCAACATGTCGCGGATCGCGGTCGCCGAGATATCGAGCGCCGTGAAGGGGACGATGACGACGCCGCCCGCCGGCGAGAGGTGGATCGCCAGCGGCTGCTGCATGAGGCGGGCCGAATATTCGCGCGCGAGCGGCTCGGGCATGCGCTCCGCCCAGCGCTCGACCGGGAATCCCGGGCGGTGCGCGACGGCGACGTGCGCGAGGCTGAAGATCTCGCGCCAGCGGTGCCAGGTCGCAAACTCCAGGAACGCATCGGCGCCAAGAAGCAGTGCGAGCGGCCGCGCATCGCCCAGGTCCGCGCGCAGTTCCCTCAGCGTATCGAAGGTGTAGCCGGGCCCGGCGCGGCGCAACTCGCGGTCGTCGACCGCAAAGCGCGCGTTGCCAGCCGCCGCGAGCCGCGTCATCGCCAGGCGGTGATCGGCCGTCACGGCGGGCGCGCTGCGGTGCGGCGGTGTGCCGCTCGGAAAGAATCGCACCTCTTCGAGGCGCAATCTCTCGCCGAGCTCCTCCGCCAGGCGCAAGTGCCCGTAATGAATCGGGTCGAACGTGCCGCCGAGGATGCCGATAGGGGCCATCGACATGCTTCAACGGCCCCGGTGATGGGTGACGTTAGAGAACAAGGCGGCGGATGTCTGTGAGCACGGAGCTCAGGAACGCGATAAAGCGCGCGCCCTGCGCGCCGTCGATCACGCGGTGGTCGTACGAGACCGACAGCGGCAGCATCATGCGCGGAGCGAAATCCTTCCCGTTCCACACCGGCCGCGTCACCGATTTCCCGACGCCGAGTATCGCCACCTCCGGCGCGTTGATGATGGGCGTGAAGTGCGAGCCGCCCAGTCCGCCCAGGCTCGAGATCGAGAAGCAGCCGCCTTGAAGGTCGGCCGGCGCGATTTTCCCCGCGCGCATGCGCGCGCTGACTTCGCCCAGCTCCTTCGCGAGCTCCATCAGCCCCTTCTTGTCCACATCGCGGATCACCGGCACCACCAGGCCGTTCGGCGTATCCACCGCGACGCCGATATGAAAGTACTGCTTGAGGACGAGATTCTCGCCATCGGCCGAAAGCGACGCATTGAACTCGGGCTGCTGTCTGAGCGCCACGACCACCGCCTTGAGCAGGAAGCACAGTATGGTAAAGCGTATGCCCTGCCGCTTCGCCTCCTCGACCTGGATCTTGCGGAATTCCTCGAGTTCGGTGATGTCGGCCTCGTCGTGCTGGGTAATATGCGGAATTGTGACCCAGTTGCGATGCAGGTTCGCGCCCGAAAGTTTCTTGATGCGGGAGAGCGGCTGCGTGGTGACCGCGCCGAACTTCGCGAAATCCACCTGTGGCAGCGGGGGCAGACTGAGCCCCAATCCGCCTTCGGCCGAGCGCGGCCGCGCGAGCTCGCTCTTGACGTAGTTCTGGATGTCGTCCTTGAGCACGCGCTCCTTCGCCCCCGTGCCCCTCACGCGCGCGAGGTCCACGCCCAGCTCCCGGGCAAAGCGCCGCACCGAGGGGCTCGCGTGAGCGAGCGCGAGCCCGGTTTCGCTCGCTGCGGCGGCGGGGGCCGACGGCGGTCGCGGCGCGGGAACGGGCGCCGGCCGCGGGGGCGGCGCGGCGGCCGGGACAGGTTGCGGCACGGGTGCGGGTTTCGCCGCCACCGGCTTCGAGGCGGGCGCGGCCTCGCCCGACGATTCGAGCGTCAGCACGAGCGAGCCCTCGGAAACCTTGTCCCCCACCTTGACGCGAAGCTCCTTCACCACGCCGGCGGCCGGGGAAGGCACTTCCATGGTCGCCTTGTCGGACTCCAGGGTGATGAGCGGGGCTTCCTGGGTGACGCTGTCCCCCGGCTTGACCAGGACCTCGATCACCGGGATGTCCTTGAAGTCCCCGATATCGGGGACCTTGACTTCGATTACGCTCATGCAGGGAGTGATCTCAGACCCGGGCGGGATTCGGCTTCTCGGGATCCACGCCGTACTTCCTGATTGCCTCGAGCACCTTCTTCTGCGGCAGCGCCTCCTGGTCGGCGAGCGCCTTCAACGCCGCCACGGCAACGTAGCGCCGGTCGACTTCGAAGAAGCCGCGCAGCGCGCGCCGCGTGTCGGAGCGGCCGAAGCCATCGGTGCCGAGCACGCTGTAGAGCGCCGGCTGCGGCAGGTAGGCGCGGATCTGGTCCGCGAATACTTTCATGTAATCGGTCGCCGCGATCACCGGGCCTGGATGATCCCTCAGGCATTGCTCGATAAAGGAGCGCCGTGGCTCCTTTTCGGGGTGGAGCATGTTCCAGCGGGCGGTTTCGAGCCCGTCACGGCGCAACTCGTTGAAGCTGGTCACGCTCCAGATATCGGCCGCCACGCCGAAATCCTTCTGCAGCATTTCGGCCGCGGCCAGCACTTCGCGCAGGATCGTGCCGCAGCCCATGAGCTGGACCTTGAGCTTGCCCTTCGAGGCCTTGCTGGCTGAAATCAGGTGCATGCCGCGCAGGATTCCCTCTGCGGCGCCCTCCGGCATCGCGGGATGCGCGTAGTTCTCGTTCATCACCGTGATGTAGTAATAGACGTCCTCCTGCTGCGCATACATCCGGCGCAGCCCGTCCTGGATGATGACCGCCAGCTCGTAGGCATAAGTCGGGTCGTACGAGACGCAGTTCGGGATGGTGGAGGCGATGAGATGGCTGTGGCCGTCCTCGTGCTGCAGCCCCTCGCCGTTCAGCGTCGTCCTGCCGGAAGTGCCGCCCAGCAGGAATCCGCGCGCGCGCATGTCGCCGGCTGCCCACGCGAGATCGCCCACGCGCTGGAAGCCGAACATCGAGTAGAAGATGTAGAACGGGATCATCGGCTGGTCGTGCGTGCTGTAGGACGTCGCTGCCGCGATCCACGAGCACATCCCTCCCGCCTCGCAGATGCCTTCCTGGAGGATCTGCCCGTTCTTGTCCTCCTTGTAGAACATGAGCTGGTCGGCGTCCTGCGGCGTGTAGAGCTGGCCGACGTGGGAATAGATGCCGAGCTGGCGGAACATGCCTTCCATGCCGAACGTGCGCGATTCATCCGGGACAATCGGCACCACCAGCTTGCCGATATTCTTGTCGCGCACCAGGGTGTTGAGGACGCGCACGAACGCCATCGTGGTCGAGATCTCGCGCCCTTCGGTGCCTTTCAGCTGGGCTTCGAACGCCGGCAGCGCGGGCACCTCGAGCGGCGCGCTCTTCCGGCGCCGCGCGGGCACGCTGCCGCCCATCGCCGCGATGCGCTCGCGCAGGTACTTCATCTCCGGGCTGTCTTCAGGAGGACGGTAGAACGGCACCTCCTCGAGCTTGTCGTCCGGAATCGGCACCTCGAAGCGGTCGCGGAACGCCTTGATCGAAGCGGTGCCCATCTTTTTCTGCTGGTGCGTGATGTTCTGGCCCTCGCCCGCCTCGCCCATGCCGTAGCCCTTCACGGTCTTGGCAAGGATCACCGTGGGCTGTCCGACGTGCTTCATTGCCGCGGTATAGGCCGCATAGATCTTGTGCGGATCGTGCCCGCCGCGGTTCAACCTCCAGATGTCGTCATCGCTCATGTGCGACACCATCTCGAGCAGCTCCGGGTACTTGCCGAAGAAGTGCTTGCGCACGAAGGCGCCGTCCTGCGACTTGAACGTCTGGTACTCGCCGTCCACGCACTCCTCCATGCGCTTCAACAGGATCCCGGTCTTGTCGCGCATGAACAGCGGATCCCAGTACGAGCCCCAGATCACCTTGATGACGTTCCAGCCGGCGCCGCGGAAGGCGGCTTCGAGCTCCTGGATGATCTTGCCGTTGCCGCGCACCGGCCCGTCGAGCCGCTGCAGGTTGCAGTTCACGACGAAGATCAGGTTGTCGAGGCGCTCGCGCCCCGCGAGCGAGATCGCGCCGAGCGATTCCGGCTCGTCCATCTCGCCGTCCCCGCAGAAGCACCAGACCTTGCGCCCCTGCGGCGCGAGGATGCCCCGGTCCTTGAGATAGCGCATGAAGCGCGCCTGGTAGATCGCCATGATCGGTCCGAGGCCCATCGAGACCGTCGGGAACTGCCAGAACTCCGGCATCAGCCAGGGATGGGGATAGGAGGAGAGTCCCTTGCCGCCCACCTCCTGGCGGAAATGGCTCAGCTGGCCCTCGGTAATGCGGCCTTCGAGGAAGGCGCGGGCGTAGATGCCCGGTGCGGAGTGGCCCTGGAAATAGACGAGATCTCCGCCGAAGCTGTCGTTCCAGGCGCGGAAGAAATGGTTGAAGCCGACGTCGTAGAGCGTGGCGGCGGAGGCGAAGCTCGCGATGTGGCCGCCCAGCTCCGAGGACTCCTTGTTGGCACGCAGCACCATCGCCATCGCGTTCCAGCGCACGAGCGACCGGATCTTGTTCTCCAGCTCGGCGTCCCCCGGCGAGCGCTCCTCCTGCGACATCGGGATCGTGTTCAGGTACGCCGTGTTGGCGTTATAGGGAATGTAAGCGCCGTGGCTGCGCGCCTTCTCGACCAGCTGCTCGAGCAGAAAATTGGCGCGCGCCGGGCCTTCGCGCTCGAGCACCGAGTCGAGCGCCTCGAGCCACTCGCGCGTCTCCTGCGGATCAACGTCGGGTTGGATGTCTCTCAGATCCATGGTGGCCACCGTTTCGACGACCCAGAGATGAAGGATTAGCGCATGCCTCACCGTGCGCCGGGGAGGGAATTATAGCACCGGAAAATTGCGGATTTTGCCGGCAATTTAACGAGATAGCTGCCCGTACGGGCGCCCCGCCGCGGCCCCGAGGGTGGATTCAGCGACCGCTGAATTTCGCGGGGCGTTTCTCCAGAAAAGCGCTCATCCCCTCCTTCCGGTCCTGCGTGGTGAAGGCCTGCGCGAACAGCTCCGTCTCCAGCGCGCATGCCGCGAAAAGGTCGAGGTTTCCCCCGCGTTGCACCGCCTGCTTGGCAAGCCGCACCGCGACCGGGCCTTTTGACGCGATCGCGCGCGCCATCTCGAGCCCCTTCGTTCTGAGTTCGGGGGCGGGGTAAACGTGATTGGCGAGCCCGATCACGGCGGCCTCATCGGCGTTCACCTGGCGCGTGGTCGTGAGCAGCTCCAGCGCGCGCGCGGAGCCGATCCGGCGCGGCAGGCGTTGCGTGCCCCCGAAGCCCGGCGGGATGCCAAGGTTCACTTCCGGCTGGCCGAAGGCCGCCCGGTCCGCGGCGAGGATCCAGTCGCAGGCGAGCGCCAGTTCGCACCCGCCGCCGAGGGCGTAGCCGTTGACGAGCGCGATCACCGGCACCGGCAGCCCTTCCAGCGCGTGCATGACGCGCATGCCCTTTTCCGAGAATTCGCGCGCCTGCTCGATCGTTGCATCTCGCATCTCGGCAATATCGGCGCCAGCGACGAACGCCTTCTCGCCGGCGCCCGTTATGAGCAGCACGCGCGCGGCTTCATCCGCGGCGACCCGCATGAGCGCTGCGGCGATCTCGTCGAGCGTCGCAGCATTCAGCGCGTTCAGCGCCTTGGGGCGGTTCACCGTCAGCAGGTAGATCCCCGCCTCCGGCTGCTCGAGAAGAATATTGCTGAAGCCTGCCGTCATATGCGCTCCGCGATTGCGGCGTTCGTCACAGGTCCAGCGGCCCCAGGTCGAGCCGCCCGCGCCGCATTGCCGGACACCAGAAATAGGCGCCGCTCACCGGGCGCGTGAACTTGAACAGCGCGTCCGTGATCCCGTCATCGCCGCCGATCATGCGCCGCAATTGTGCCTCGAACTTGTCCAATGTCGACCCGAAGGAGAGGAACACCAGGCCGGCCCGCATTCCGTCGGCCCAAGGCATGGAGCGCCGCACCACGAACGCAGCAGGCTCGAAGTTCTCTTGAGCGGTCCGCTTGACATGCGCCGAAGGCGGCGCACCCGCGATCTCCTCGTTATTCGACCGGCGGCGGCCGATGGCGTCGTCGCGTTGGCGGGGAGACATCGCTTCGAAGCGGTCGAATTGGTGCTCCCACTGCTGAACCGCCACAAAGCTCGAGCCCACAAGCCGCGACGGTGCCTGAACGAGTGCGGCCTTGCGCGCTTTCGCCCCCCTCGGGTTCTCCGTGCCGTCCTCGTAGCCGGTCAAGTCGCGGCTCCGGTCGTGTTGGAACGCATCGAGCGTCAGCTCGAGCCTCATTGCGGGGGCAAGCGCCTTCACAATGAGGCGCGACCGGTGATAAATCTCGCCCCGGTCCCCGCCTCGGACCCAGACCCATAGCGCCGACGGCGTGGAGGGGATGTCGAGCCCGCCACCGCTATGGGCCGGGAACGCCCGCAGGCCTTCAATGTTGCGCCCCAGCGCGAGAGCGAGGGACTCGCCGATGCCCGCGACCGTGCGCTCGCCATCGGCCAGGCGGCTCAACTCGCTGAGCGCCCGGCGCGGGCTCGCCCCGGGCGCGAGCGAAAAGGTGAGGTGGCGCGCATGCTGCGGAATCGGCGCCAGAATCCCGGTTTGGGAAGTGCTCACTTATCCTGTCCTTCCTGGGCTACTTTGCGGGCATGCGCAGCGCGCCGTCGAGCCGGATCACTTCCCCGTTCAGCATGGGATTGACGACGATGTGCTCGACCAGCGCCGCGAACTCATCCGGCCTGCCAAGCCGCCTGGGAAACGGGATCTGGGCAGCCAGCGCCTGCTGCAACTCGGGGGTAAATGCCGCCACCATCGGCGTCTCGAAAATGCCGGGCGCAATCGTCATGACGCGAACCCCGATGCGCGCGAGCTCGCGCGCCGCCGGCAGCGTCAATCCGGCGACCCCGGCTTTCGACGCGCTGTAGGCCACCTGCCCGACCTGGCCGTCAAAAGCGGCGACCGATGCGGTGTTGACGATGACGCCGCGCTCGCCGTCGGCATCGGGTTCATTGGCCTCCATCGCCTGGGCGGAGTAGCGCAGCACGTTGAAGGTGCCGATAAGATTGATCTCGACTGCGCGGCGGAAGGTGTCGAGGCGATGCGGGCCGCCCTTGCCGAGCACCCGTTCGCCCGGCGCAATGCCCGCGCAGCTCACCGCACCGTGCAGCGCGCCGAACTTCTCCCGCGCGGCGGCAACCGCTTTCGCAACCTGCGACTCGTCGGTTACGTCCGCGGCAACGAAGATTGCGCGCTGCCCGAGTTCGGCCGCGAGCTTCCTTCCCTGCTCCGCGCCGATATCACAGATCACCAGGTTGCCCCCGACCGATGCGAGCCTGCGCGCCGTCGCCGCCCCGAGACCCGAGGCGCCACCCGTAACGAGAAAAGTGCGGCCGGCGATTCTCAAACCTTATTCGATCCTAATGCCCGCTTCGCGCGCAAGCTTCGCCTTCTTCTTGAACTCGGCGCCGATGTAGGCCATGAAGGCATCCGGCGAGGCGCTGGCGGTCAACTCGACGCCAAACTGGATGAAGCGCTGTTGCAGCTCGGGCGTGGAGATGGCTTTCGCGACCTCCGCGTTCAGGCGCGCGAGCACCTCCCGCGGGGTGCCGGCGGGAGCAACCAGCCCATTGAAGGTGATGTCCTCGAAACCGCGCATGCCCGACTCGTCGATAGTCGGCAGCTCGGGAAAGAGCGGCGAGCGCTTGAGGCTGGTTACGGCGAGCCCCCTCAGCTTGCCGGCCCGGATATGGGGCGCGGAGGTACTGACCTGGTCGAACATCATGGTGACCTGCCCGCTGATGACGTCGACGATGGCCTGCGCGTTGCCCTTGTACGGCACGTGCAGCATTTTCAATCCGACATGGCGGTTGAAGAGCTCGGCCGCCATGTGCCCGGTGCCTCCGACCCCCGCCGACGCGTAGGACATCTCGCCCGGCCGGGTCTTGGACAGCGCAACCAGCTCCTGCACCGAGCGCACCGGGAGCGCGGGGTTGACCACCAGCACCTGCGGCACGAGACAGGTCTGCGACACCCCCGCGAAATCCTTCATGGGATCGTAGCCGGGGTTGGACATGATCGAGGGCACCACGGCAAAGGTGTTGGCCATCGCGAGCAGCGTATGGCCGTCGGGCGCAGACTTGGCAACCAGATGGGTTCCAAGGAGCCCGCTCGAGCCCGGCCGGTTGTCGATGATGACCTGCTGTCCGAGGCCTTCCGCCAGTCGTTGCGAGACTCCGCGCGCGACCAGATCCACATTTCCGCCCGGCGCAAACGGGACGATGATCCGCAACGGTTTAGTCGGGAAATTCTGGCCCTGCGCACCCGCGGAGTAAGCGGTCACTAACGCCGCAACCACCAGAAAACACGTTGATTTCACTGCCCCCTCCCGAGCAGGCGCATTGCGAGCCGCCGGCTAGTGCCTGTCCACGCGCATTTTAACGTAGGAGCCCGGCGCGTCCTCGATCGCTTTCAGCTTGCCCCTGCCGGGAATCCGCGCCGGCACTTTGCCGCCGCCGTGCTGGGCAACCCAACCCGCCCAGTCGGGCCACCAGGAGCCAGGGTGCTGCGACGCGCCTTTCAGCCACCGCTCCGGATCATCCGGCAGCTTGGGATTCGTCCAGTAAGAGTACTTGTTCGCGGCGGGTGGATTGACGATGCCTGCGATATGTCCTGAGCCCCCGAGCACGAAGCGCACCGGGCCGGGAAAAAGCTTCGCCCCTGCATAGGTCGAATGCCATGGCGCGATATGGTCTTCCAGCGTGGAAATGAAGCAGAGCGGCGTGCCGACGCGAGTGAGGTCGATCGCCACGCCGGCCAACTCGATGCCACCCGGCTTCACCAGGAGGTTCTTGATATAGAGATTGCGCAGATAGTAGCTGTGCATGGTTGCCGGCATGCGGGTCGAGTCCGAGTTCCAGTGGAGGAGATCGAACGGGAAGGGGTCGCGGCCGAGCAGGTAGTTGTTGACCACGAATGACCAGATGAGGTCGTTCGCCCGCAGCATGTTGAATGTCGTCGCCATCTCGGATCCTTCGAGATAGCCCCTCGCCTGCATGCGCTTCTCGAGCGCTGCCACCTGCTGCTCGTCGACGAACACCTCCAGCTCCCCGGCTTCCTCGAAGTCGATCATCGACGCAAAGAATGTCCCCGACGCGATGCGTGCGTCCTGTTTCGCGGCGAGATATCCCAGGGTGCAGGCAAGCAGCGTGCCGCCCAGGCAATAGCCGATGACGTTCACTTCCCGTTCGCCCGTCGCCTTCTCGATTGCTTCAAGGGCCGCGAGCATGCCCTCGACCAGGTAGTCCTCGAAGCGCTTGTGGGCGAGGGTCTCGTCGGGATTGACCCACGACACGATGAATACCGTGTGGCCCTCCCCGACGGCCCACTTCACGAACGAGTTCTTTTCGCGCAGGTCGAGAATGTAGTACTTGTTGATCCAGGGCGGCACGATCAGCAGCGGCCGCCGGAACACCGGTCCGTTCCCCGGGTAATACTGGATCAGCTGCATCAGATCGTTCTGAAACACGACCTTGCCGGGCGTAGTGGCGATATTGACGCCGAGCTTGAACGCCTTCTCGTCGGTCATGCGCAGCCGGACCTGGTCGCCCCCGCCCCGCGTCAGGTCCTCGAGCAAATTGTTCAGTCCCTTGACCAGGTTCTGCCCGCCGCTCGCCACCGTCTCGCGCAGCACTTCGGGATTGGTGAGCAGGAAATTGCTCGGCGACAACGCGTCGATGTACTGGCGGGTGTAGAAGTCCACCTTCTTCGAGGTCTGCCCATCGAGCCCCTCGACCCGGCCCAGCGTCTGGTGCAGGTGCCGGGCAGCGATCAGGTAGGACTGCTTGATGTAGTCGTAGAGAAAATTCTCCTCCCAGTCCTCGTGCTTGAAGCGGCGGTCGCCATGGTGCGGCTCCGCGACCGGCGTCGTTTCCTGTCCCATCAGCTTAAGCATCGAGCGCTGCCACAGCGACACGTGATCCTGCCAGAGCTTCATCTGCGCCTCTGCGAGCTTGAACGGGTCCGCCAGCAGCTTCGCCCACGCATCGAAGAAGGCCCGCGCGATGCCGAGCTCGTCGGCAACGCCCGGCATGCCGTTTCGGCTGCGCTCGAGGAACTGCGTGACCAGCCGCGCGCTTTTTTCCGCGATGTCGGAGTAAAGACTCGTAAGCTGGGAAGCGTCGAACGCCTGCGGTCCCGGCTGCGCCTTGAGTTCGGCCATTTATGAATCCTTATCGCGGGATTGACGTTTACGTAAACGTAGGATACGCTAAGCCATTGATATTCTATCGCTTGATGTTGCGGAGCACAATGGCCACGACTTTTACGATTTCCGAGCTCGCCAAAGAGTTTGATGTGACCACCCGCACCATCCGCTTTTACGAGGACCAGGGGTTGCTGAGCCCCGCTCGCGAAGGCACCACGCGCGTCTTCAGCGCGCGCGACCGCGTGCGCCTCAAGCTTGCGCTCCGAGGCAAGCGGCTGGGGTTCTCGCTAGCCGAGATCCGCGAGCTGTTCGAGCTTTACGACGTTTCGAGGGACGAGCACAAGCAACTCGAGGAATTCCTCGGCAAGCTGGAGCGGCGGCGCGCCCGCCTCGAGCAGCAGCGGGAGGATATCGAAGCAATGCTGAGCGAGATCGACTTCTTCGCCAATCAGTGCCGCCGGTTGCTCCGGGGGGAGACGGAGGGCGGTAACCGGAAAGCGGCGACGAGTCGAACGGACACTACTGCCTGATAGCTTACGTTAACGTAAACGTAATAGTTATGATTGTCATGCCCCCTCAATTGATTAGCCCCGATTGTCTCCCGCGTCCGCGCCGTCCAGGTCCTGGATAGCACCATGGTGACCGAACTGAACTTCGGGCTGGGCGAGTCGACGGACATCCTGCGCGAGTCAGTCCGCGGCTTCGCGGCGCGCGAGATCGCCCCGCGGGCGGCCGAGATCGACCGCACCAACGAGTTTCCCCGCGACCTCTGGCCCAGGCTCGGGAAGCTCGGCCTGCTCGGAATCACGGTCGAGGAAGAGTACGGAGGCGCCCACATGGGCTACCTCGCGCACATCGTCGCGATGGAAGAGGTCAGCCGCGCCTCGGCTGCGGTCGGGCTCTCCTACGGCGCGCACTCCAATCTGTGCGTCAACCAGATTCGCCGCAACGGCAACGACCGCCAGAAGCGGCGGCATCTACCCAAGCTGGTTTCCGGGGAACATGTCGGCGCGCTTGCGATGAGCGAAGCCGGCGCTGGCTCGGATGTCATGGGCATGAAGCTGCGCGCCGAGAAACGCGGCGGCCGCTACGTCCTCAACGGCACCAAGATGTGGATCACCAACGGGCCCGACGCCGACGTGCTGGTCGTCTACGCGCGCACCGACCCCGCAGCCGGCACCCGCGGCATCACGGCCTTCATCGTCGAGAAGGGCTCCAAGGGTTACTCCACCGCGCAAAAGCTCGACAAACTCGGCATGCGCGGCTCCAATACCTGCGAGCTCGTGTTCGAGGATTGCGAAGTGCCGGAAGAGAACGTGCTGGGAGCGCCCGGAGCAGGCGCCCAGATCCTGATGAGCGGGCTCGACTTCGAGCGCGCGGTGCTGGCGGCAGGCCCGCTCGGCGTCATGCAGGCCTGCCTCGACACCGTGATTCCGTTCCTGCACCAGCGCCAGCAGTTCGGCCAGCCGATCGGGGAATTCCAGCTGATGCAGGGCAAGCTCGCCGACATGTACGTCACGGCAAGCGCCTGCCGCGCGTACGTCTACGCGGTCGGCCGCGCGTGCGATGCCGGAAACGTGACGCGCAAGGATGCTGCAGGTGCCATACTCTTCGCAGCCGAGCGCGCGACGTGGATGGCGCTCGAGGCGATCCAGTGCCTCGGCGGCACGGGTTACATCAATGACTCCCCCACCGGCCGGCTGCTGCGCGACGCGAAGCTCTACGAGATCGGCGCCGGCACTTCGGAGATTCGACGGTGGCTGATCGGCAGGGACCTTTTTGAGGAAACACGTTGATGTCCTGCCGCTCCGATTTCATGGGCGCTGCGTACCGGGAAACCGGGCTGGCGCGGCGGGTTGCCGGATCCGCTATCCGAGCCTGGTTGCGGCCGTGGGTTGCCGGTCACCGGGACGATATTCCCCTATGAAGTGACCACTAACTAACCCTGAAAACATTGGACAAAATGCCAAATCGCCTAAAGGACGATCCGATCGTGATCGTGTCCGCTGCCCGCACGCCCATGGGTGGATTCATGGGCGACCTCAGGTCGCTCGCCGCCCCGGAGCTCGGCGCCATCGTCATCCGCGCGGCGGTCGAGCGCGCCAGCCTGAAGCCCGGGGATGTGCAGGAAGTGATCATGGGCAACGTGCTTCCCGCCGGCCAGGGCCAGGCGCCGGCGCGCCAGGCGGCGCTCGGCGCAGGAATGCCGCCGGCGGTGGGCTGTATGACCGTTAACAAGGTGTGTGGATCCGGCATGAAGGCGGCGATGCTCGCGCACGACCAGCTCACGCTTGGCGCCCACGAGGTGATGGTGGCCGGCGGCATGGAGAGCATGTCGAATGCCCCCTACCTGCTGCCGAAGGCGCGCGCGGGACTGCGGCTCGGGCATGGCGAGGTGAAGGACCACATGTTCCTCGACGGCCTCGAGGACGCCTATGACCGCGGGCGCCTCATGGGCACGTATGCCGAGGACTGCGCGGCGAAGTATCAATTCTCGCGCGAGGCGCAGGATCGCTACGCCATCACCTCTCTCACCCGCGCGCAGGACGCCATCAAGAACGGCAGCTTCGAAAAGGAGGTCGTCCCGGTCAAGCTCGCAGGCGGCAAGACCGAAGCGGTCGTGAGAATCGACGAGCAGCCGCTGAAGGCCAATCTCGACAAGATTCCCCAGCTGAAGCCCGCGTTCCGGAAGGACGGCACGGTGACCCCCGCCAACTCGAGCTCGATCTCGGACGGCGCAGCGGCGCTGGTGCTGATGAGACGCTCCACGGCGGACCGGCGCGGGATTGCGCCGCTGGCGAAGATCGTCGCCTGCAGCGGCCATTCGCAGGAGCCGCAGTGGTTCACCACGGCGCCGGTGGGCGCGGTCCGGAAGCTGTTCGAGATGACGGGCTGGGATGCGAAAACGACGGATCTCTTCGAGATCAACGAGGCGTTCGCGGTGGTCGCGATGGCGGCCATGCACGACCTCGGGCTCCCGCACGACAAGGTCAACGTGCACGGCGGCGCGTGCGCGCTGGGTCATCCCCTGGGCGCGTCCGGCGCGCGCATCATGGTGACGCTGCTCGCAGCGCTGGAGAAATACCGGCTCAGGCGCGGGGTGGCCACGCTTTGCATCGGCGGCGGTGAGGCGACGGCGGTCGCTCTCGAGCGCCTCGGCTGAGGGGACCACGCCATGGCGAATCCGATCGACTTCTATTTCGATTTTTCCTCTCCCTACGGGTACCTGGCAAGCACTCGCATCGACGCCCTCGCGGCAAAGCATGGCCGCAGCGTGGTGTGGCGCCCGCATCTCCTCGGCGCAGTATTCAAGATCAACGACCAGCGGCCGCTCGCGTCGATCCCGCTCAAGAGCGATTACGCCGCGCGCGATCTCGCTCGCAGCGCGCGCTTGCTCAAGGTCCCGTTCAAGTTACCGACGAAATTCCCGGTTGGCGCGACCGCGCCGAGCCGCGCGTTTTATTGGTTGAATGACAAGGATCGGGCGCTGGCGAAAAGGTTCGCGCAGGCGCTCTACCATGCGTATTTCGCGGAAGACCGCGACATCTCCAGTCCCGAGGTGACGTGCGACATCGCGGCCAGGCTCGAGGTGGACAGAGTAGAGCTCGCGCAGGCGTTGAATGACCCCGCGGTCAAGGAGCGGCTGCGCACCGAAGTGGATGCAGCAATCGCGCGCGGGGTGTTCGGCTCCCCCTACATCGTCGTCGACGGCGAGCCGTTCTGGGGGTCGGACCGGCTCGACCAGGTCGAGAGATGGCTCGAAACCGGCGGATGGTGACATGAAGGCGCGACTCGAAGCGCGGCAGGTCAACATCGTCACGCTCGCGGTGGACGCCATCGTCAACGCCGCCAACACGACGCTGCTGGGCGGTGGCGGTGTGGATGGCGCCATCCACCGCGCCGCCGGCCCGCAATTGCTTGAAGAGTGCCGAACGCTCGGGGGTTGCCCCACCGGCCAGGCGAAAATCACCAAGGGCTACAAGCTGCCCGCAATGCACGTGATCCACACCGTGGGGCCGGTCTGGGGCGGCGGCAAGCGCGGGGAGCCGGACCTGCTTGCTTCGTGTTATCGCGAAAGCCTCAAGCTCGCGGCATCCCGCAAATTGAAAAGCATCGCCTTCCCCGCAATCAGCTGTGGCGCCTACGGCTATCCCCTCGAGCAGGCGGTGAAAATCGCGGTGCGCGAATGCTCGGCGTTCACTGCACTAAACCCGCTGCCCGAGAACATCGTTTTCGCCTGCTTCGATAACGCGACGTTGGCGGCGTATGAGAAAGAACTGAAGCTCGCGTGAGCATCGCGTCATGAGCGTCATCAAGTCCAAACTGAAGACTTCCTCCGCGGAATTCAAGGCCGCGGCGGAAGGCATGCGCCGCTTGGTCGCCGAGTTGAACGAAAGGCTCGCGCTAACGCGGGCCGGCGGCGGCGACGCCGCGAGGAAACGTCACCAGGGGCGCGGCAAGTTGCTGCCGCGCGAGCGCGTCGCGGCGCTCCTGGATCCCGGCACGCCGTTCCTTGAGCTCTCGCCACTCGCGGCGTGGGAGGTGTACGGCGAACCCGTGCCCGCGGCTGGCCTCATCACCGGTATTGGCCTGGTGAGCGGCCAGCGCTGCGTCATCGTCGCCAACGACGCCACCGTGAAAGGCGGCACCTACTACCCCCTCACGGTGAAGAAGCATTTGCGCGCGCAGGAAATCGCCCTCGAGAACCGCCTGCCCTGCATCTATCTTGTCGATTCCGGCGGCGCCCACCTGCCGAGCCAGGACGAGGTGTTCCCCGACCGCGACCACTTCGGCCGCATCTTCTACAACCAGGCCAACCTGTCGGCGGCGGGCATTCCCCAGATTGCGGCGGTGATGGGCTCGTGCACGGCGGGCGGAGCGTACGTGCCGGCGATGTCGGACGAAGCCATCATCGTCAGGAACCAGGGCACGATCTTTCTCGCGGGCCCGCCGCTGGTGAAGGCGGCGACCGCGGAGGTGGTGACGGCGGAGGAGCTCGGCGGCGCCGACGTCCATACGCGCATCTCGGGCGTGGCCGACCACTATGCCGAGGACGACCGCCACGCGCTCGAGCTCGCGCGCCGCGCCGTCGCCAACCTGAACCGTCCCGCGCCGGCGGCCGCTGCCGCGCAGGAGCCGAGACCGCCGCTCTACGATCCCGACGAGCTCTACGGCGTGATTCCGGCGAGCCCGCGCGCGCCGTTCGACGCGCGCGAGATCATCGCGCGCGTGGTCGATGCGGGCGAGTTCGACGAGTTCAAGGCGCGCTACGGCGCGACGCTGGTGACCGGTTTCGCGCACATTGAAGGCCGCCTCGTCGGCATCCTCGCCAACAACGGCATCCTGTTCTCCGAGTCGGCGCTGAAGGGCGCGCATTTCATCGAGCTCGCCTGCCGGCGCGGCATCCCGCTCGTGTTCCTGCAGAACATCACGGGCTTCATGGTGGGTAAGAAAGCCGAGCACGGGGGCATCGCCAAGGACGGCGCCAAGATGGTGACGGCGGTCGCATGCGCGCGCGTGCCCAAGTTCACGCTCATCGTCGGCGGCAGCTTCGGCGCCGGCAACTACGGCATGTGCGGGCGCGCCTACTCGCCGCGGTTCCTGTGGACGTGGCCCAACGCCCGGATCTCGGTCATGGGCGGAGAGCAGGCTGCCGGCGTGCTCGCGCAGGTGAAGCGCGAAGCGCTCGAGAAGAGCGGCAAGGAGTGGGGCAGGAAGGAGGAGGACGCATTCAAGGCGCCGATCGTGGAGCAATACGCGCGCCAGTCGAGCCCCTACTATGCCACCGCCCGGCTGTGGGACGACGGCATCGTCGATCCCCGGCAGACGCGCGATACCCTGGCGCTCGGAATCGCGGCGAGCCTCGCTGCGCCAGTCGAGGAGACGCGTTTCGGCGTTTTCCGCATGTGATAATGTGCGCCTCTTCAATCGCCCCCCGACCATGGGCCAGAAGATACTTTCCCAGATCGACGCCGACGGCAGCGCAACGGTAATGCTGAACCGCCCGGACGTGCACAACGCCTTCGACGCGGAGATGGTGGATGCGCTCACCGCGACGCTCAAGAAGCTCGATTCCAGCCCCAGGGTGCGAGCCGTCGTCATCACCGGCGCCGGGAAGAATTTCTGCGCCGGCGCCGACATCGAGCAGATGAAGCGCAGCGCCCGGTTTTCGCGCGAGCAGAACCTGGAGAGCGCGCGGGCCACGGCGCTGATGCTGCACACGCTCTACACACTCGAGAAGCCGACCATCGCCTGCGTGCGCGGCGCGGCGCGCGGCGGCGGCGTGGGGCTCGTCGCGGCATGCGACATCGCGCTTGCCGAGCGCGGCGCGACGTTCCGCCTCTCGGAGGTCAAGCTCGGCATCATCCCGGCGATGATCAGCCCGTACGTGATCGCGGCGATGGGACGGCACCAGGCGCACCGCTACATGCTTTCGGGGGAGGAATTCGACTCGGCCGAAGCGTTCCGCACCGGGCTCGTGCACGATATCTGCGAGGAGCCGGAATTGAACGCGCTCGTCGGCCGCATGCTGGCGCACCTCTATTCGAGCGGTCCCAAAGCGGTCGCCGCGATCAAGAAGCTGATCCCCGAGGTCGCCGGCAGTCGCATCGACGAGGCTCTGGTCGAAACGACCGCCCTGCGCATCGCCGAAATCCGCACGACGCCGGAAGCGCAGGAGGGCCTCTCGGCGTTTCTCGAGAAACGCAAGGCGTCCTGGGTCGCTCCCGCTGCCGAGCGCGGGAACAAAAAACCCGCGAAGAAATCATGAGCCTGCCCAGGCGCGTCAAGCTGGTCGAAGTCGGGCCGCGCGACGGACTGCAGAACGAAGCGACGCCGGTCGCGACCGCGGTCAAGGTCGAGCTCATCCACCGCCTGCAGGACGCCGGACTGCCGGTGATCGAGGCGACCGCTTTCGTGTCGCCCAAGTGGGTGCCGCAGATGGCGGACAATGCGCAGGTGATGGCGGCGATCCGCCGCAAGCCGGGAGTGTCCTATCCGGTGCTAGTGCCGAACCGCAAGGGGCTGGACGCCGCGCTTGCCGCAGGCGCGCAGGAAGTGGTGGTGTTCGGCGCCGCGACCGAGACTTTTTCCCGGAAGAACACGAACTGCTCCATCGCCGAAGGACTCGCGCGCTTCTCGGAGGTTTGTCAGGAAGCGCTCGCGCGGGGCCTCAAGGTGCGCGGCGACATCTCGGTGTGCCTGGGCTGCCCCTACGAAGGGGACGTCAGGCCGGAGGCTGTAGTGCGCGTTGCCCGCGAGCTCGATGCGATGGGCTGCTACGAGATCACGATTGCCGACACCATCGGCACCGGCACGCCGGGAGGAACCCGCACCGTGCTCGAAGCCGTGATCAAGCACATTTCCGCCAGCCGGATCGCCGGGCATTTCCACGACACCTACGGGCAGGCGGTCGCCAACGTCTACGCCGCGCTCGAATGCGGAGTGGAGACCTTCGACGCCTCGGTCGCCGGGCTCGGCGGCTGCCCGTACGCCAAGGGCGCAACCGGCAACGTCGCCACCGAGGACGTGCTCTACATGCTGGACGGCCTCGGCATCGAAACCGGCGTCGACATGGCGAAGCTCGCCGCCGCCGGCGAATACATCTGCGGCGTGCTCGGCAGGCCGACGCACTCCAAGGCCGCGCGCGCCCTCGCCGCAAAGAAGATAGCCGCGTGACCGTTCACGCGCCCGGAGAAAGCCATGCCATTGAGCAATCCCGTTCCCCGCAAGCTCATGCATACCCGCGCCATCGAATGCCGCGGCTACGAGCGTGACGACGGTCTATGGGACATCGAGGCGCACCTCACGGACACCAAGACCGTCGCCCATTCGCGGCACCATGGCGGGCGCGAACGCCGTCCGGGCGAGCCGGTGCACGACATGTGGCTACGAGTCACCATCGACCTCGACATGAAGATCCACGAAGTCGAGGCCAGAACGGACGAGGGCCCCTACCCCATTTGCGGCGACATCACGCCCAACTTCGGGTCTCTGGCGGGGCTCACCATCGGCCCCGGCTGGCGCAAGAGCATCGCCGAGCGCGTCGGTGGCGTGAAGGGATGTACGCACCTCGTGGAGCTGCTGGGGCCTCTCGCGACCACCGCGTTCCAGGCGACGAACCGGGCGCGCCTCGCGCGAGCCGCCGGCAAGCCCTCCACCCGCAAGCCCTACCAGTTGAACTCCTGCCACGTCTACAAGGACGACTCGCCGGCGGTGCTCGAACGCTGGCCGCAGTACTATACCGGGCCGCGCTGAGAGCGCCGGAACCGGCAATACTACCGTTGAGTCCGGGCAGGCACGGTGTCATGATATCCGCAGGTTCGGATGGAGTTGCACCGGAACCCGGCAGACGCCGTTCAACAACAAGGGGGTATCGCCATGAAAGTGCTGATCGCCATAGTTGCATCGCTTCTGATTGCCGCGCCTGCGCTGGCGCAGCGGAAGGATTGCGAGGAGCTCAAGTCCGAGATTGATGCCAAGATCAAGAAAAACGGGGTGAAGGAGTTCTCGCTCGAGATCGTCCCCAACGACCAAGTCAAGGAAGGCATGGGGGCCGTCGTCGGCAGCTGCGACGGAGGCACGAAGAAGATCGTCTACAAGCGCGGCGGCTGAGCACCGCACAGTTTCACGGCCAGGCACCGGCGCGGCCTCGCGCCGGTGCGGGGGCGTATCACCCGATTGTCCACTCGTGGCCGCACTTGCGGCAGCGCACGCCGACGGGTGGCAGGTCGCCCACTTCCTCACCTCCCGGCATCACGAGGCGGCCCGCAGGCGCTCTGCTGAGCTCCAGGTTGCTGTACGCCGCGCACTTCTCGCATCGTGAGCGCTCCGCGGCGCGCACGGCGAAATCCAGCATGGCCAGGTAACGGCGCAGCGTCCACACACAAACCGCGGCGCCCGTCAGCATCGCGGCGAGCCGTAGCACCGTCTCCCAAGCCGGCATGCGGAAACTGAACCCCTCGAAGCACGCCAGCACCGTCACCAGGCACAGGAACGAGGTGACGAGATAGAGATGGCTCTCAATCAGCTGGCGCTGGTACCAGCGCCCGAATCCGATTTTGCGAATGCCCTCCGCCAGTTCCATTGGGCGTGTTCCTTCAGCCCCGCCGCGCGTAGACGAGCCGCGCCACGGGCGCGAGCACGCCGAAGATGCCGATGCTCGCGAAGGCAAGACCCCAGGCGAGGAGACTGCGGTTGCCACCCGCGACATCGAGCACGGCGCCGAACACGAGCGGGGCGAAGAAAGCGGAGCTGAAACCCACGAATGAGTAGACCGCCATCGTCGCGCCGCGTTCGTCGGGGTGCGCGGCCGCAACCGTGCCGGCGGTCAGCGCCGCGGAGTCTCCGAGCATCAGGCCATAGTGCACGCACATGATGAGGAACACCAGCATCCACGGCAGCGCGGCGGTGAAACCCAGCACGCAGGCGAGCAGCCCGGATGCGGTCATGAACGCGAAGATCACCTGCGTGCGGCCGAAGCGCAGCGCCAGCTCGTTGCCCGAGACGCTCATCACCGGGCCGAGCAGGTTGATGATCGCGGCGAGGGTGGCGGCGCTGACCAGCATCGGCGCGTCGGCCGGCTGCAGCGACGCCGTGAACACGAGAAACGCCACCATCCACGAGCGCTGGCCGAAGAGTTCGTAGTTGTGGGCCGAGTAGCCGGCAATGTAGGGCAGAGTCTTGCGGTTCCTCAGCACGGGGCGGAAGTCGAGCAGCGCCGGCGCCGGCGCGCCCGCCGCGCGCGTGCGTCCCCGGGGCATGGCGAGGTTGACGAGAGCCGCCGCGGCCACGGGGCCCGCCGCGCCCCAGGCGAATGCGGCCTGCCAGCCGTACGCCGCGCCGATCCAGCCGCAAACCAAGATCGAAAGCGACGAGCCGATGCCGAAGGTTGCGGCATAGAAGGCGACCGCGCGCGACTGACCCGCCCCTTCGAGCTGGTCAGCAAGCATTTTCAAGCCCGGCATGTAGCTCCCGCCGAGCCCCGCTCCGATCAGGAGCTGGAAGAAGAGCGCGCTCACGAGCCCGTCGGCGAAAAGCGTGAAGCCGGCCGCTCCGGCGCACGAAAGCAGGCAGGCAAAGAGATATACGCGGCGGGAGTCCACGCGGTCGGTGAGGCTCGTGAGGATGGGCGTCGCCATCACGAAACCGGCGTAGTAGACGCCGCTCACCAGTCCCGCCTCGGAGTTGGAAAGCGCCCACTCGCGCTGCAGCACCGGCAGCAGCGTCGTGTACGCCGCGAAGCCGGTCATGCTGAGGATCTCCGCGGCGCCCATCACCAGCGTCAGCTGGACCGGCGTCAGCCGGGGTGAGACTACCGTTCCGGCCACAGGCCCCCGGTCACGTGTCGCGCTCCCTCATATCGCGCCCGCTTTCTTCAGCAGCTCCGCGATGGCCTCGGCCATGCGGCGATAGCCCTTGGCGTTGGGGTGGATGGTATCGGCCTTGAGATCGAGCTGGTGCATGATGTCGTTCAGCACCTTCCCCTCATAGGGGATGCCGTACTCCTTTGCCAGCTCGCCATAGAACGCCGCGGCGCTGGTGAGGAGGGCCGGCCGCGGCACCCCTACCAGCACCACCGATATGCCCCGTCCCCTGACCGTCGTGATGATCTGGCGCAGGTTGCTGCGGATCTGCTGGTCGTTCACTCTACGCAGCATGTCGTTGCCGCCGAGGCAAACGATGATGAGCGCCGGTCGGTGTTCCTCGATCACCTGCGGCAGGCGCGCGAGTCCCTGCGCGGTCACTTCGCCCGGCACTCCGGAGCGCACCACCTTGCGGCCGATCAACTGCGCCAGCACTGCGGGATAGCTCTCGGACTCGGCAGCGCCCGTGCCGTACGTCAGGCTGTCGCCGAAGGCCACGATGACTTCGTTCGGCGCGACCGCCGGGACGCGCGGCACCCGTTCCCCGCAGCCCATGAGCGCCGCGATAAGAAGCGGCGCGAAAGCAAGACGCTTCACTTCCTGCCCCAGCGCAGGTCGCGCAGGATCTCGCGCGCGGCGTTGTGGCCCGGCAGCCCCGAAACGCCGCCGCCGGGGTGCGTGCCCGCTCCGCACAGGTAGAGCCCCCGCACCGGTGCGCGATAGTTGGCGTGCCCCAGCACCGGGCGCGCGCTCCACACCTGGTCGAGCGTCAGCGCGCCGTGAAAGATGTCGCCGCCGGTCAGCCCGTACTCGCGCTCGAGATCGACCGGCGACAGGATCCTGCGTCCCAGCACCGCGGCCTTGAAATTGGGCGCGTAGCGGTTGACGGTGTCGAGCACGTGGTCCGCAGCCGACTCCCTGATCCCGTCCCAATCGAGGTCATTGGGCAGGTCATAGGAAAAATGCTGGCAGAACAGGCTCGCGACGTGCTTGCCGGGCGGTGCCAGAGTCGAGTCCACGGTGGAAGGGATCAGCATCTCGATAATCGGGGCGCGCGAGCAGCCGTAGGTGCGAGCGTCGAAGTAGGCCTGCTCCATGTAGGCGAGCGAGGGCGCGATGATGATGCCGGACTGGTGGTGCGGCTGCAGGTGCCGCCCGGGAAGAGCGGTGAAATCCGGCAGCTCCGAGAGCGCGACATTCATGCGGAAGGTCGCGGAGCCGCACTTGTAGCCGCGGATGCGCAGCAGAAAATCCGCGTCGAGCGCATCCTCGTCCACGAGCTTGAGGTAGAGCCGCCGCGGATCCACGTTGGCCACCACGCAGCGCGCGCCCACCATGCTGCGGTCGGCGAGCTGCACGCCCTGTGCGCCGCGGTGATCGATGCAAACCTTGTGCACTTCGCAGCCGGTGGTGATCTCGACGCCGCGCCGCTGCGCCTCCTGCGCCATCGCCTGCGTGATCGCGCCCATGCCCCCCACCGCGTGGCCCCAGGCGCCGCGCCTGCCGTTGACCTCTCCGATCACGTGATGCAGTAGAACGTAAGCGCTGCCCGGGGCGTACGGGCTTGCGTAGTTGCCCACCACCGCGTCGAACCCGAAAGCGGCCTTGATCGGCCCCGACTCGAACCATCCGTCGAGGAGGTCGCCAGCGCTCTTGGTCATGAGGTCGAAGAGGTCGCGGCGCGCGGGCATGCCGGTCTTGCGCATGCGGTAGCCGATACGCAGTGCTGCGAACGCATCGCGCATGCCGCCGCCGACATTGGGGGGCGTGCGCAGCAGCAGGCCTCGCAGCACGTTGCCCGCGCGCTCCAGCATCTCGTAGTAGCGCGGCAGCCGTTCGGCGTCGCCGGGCGAGAACCGCGCGAGCTCGGTCTGCGTCTGGCCGGCGGCATTGCCGATCTTGAGATAGGCGCTGTCGGACAGCGGCAGGAAATTCGCGATCGGCCGCTCGATGATCCGCAAGCCGTGCTCGGCGAGCCGCAGATCGCGTATCACCTTGGGGTGCAGCAGACTCACGGTGTACGCCGCGGCCGAATTGCGAAAGCCCGGGAGGAACTCCTCGGTGACCGCGGCCCCGCCCACGACCTCGCGGCGTTCGAGCACCCTGACCTTGTAGCCCGCGCCGGCGAGATAGCAGGCGCAGGTAAGCCCGTTGTGGCCGCCGCCGATGACGACGGCGTCGTAGCGGTTGCGCTGCGCCATCAAGCGCCTTTTTCCAGTTGCGCGGATTGTATCAAGCCGCCGGCGTCGCCTCTGGCAGCGCGGCAACGGCGATGGAACACGAAGTGGCGCGCCCGGCGGGAGTCGAACCCACGACCTTTGGCTTCGGAGGCCAACACTCTATCCTCTGAGCTACGGGCGCGCGTGCGCGGAGTTTAGCACAGCGCGATTCGACTATCGCCTGCAAATCAACGTTTTACGCAGCGAAGTCGGCCGCTATATAATGCGCGCTTCCGGGACCGCGCGGCCATGGCTGAAATCCACATCGAAGAACATTCCTCGCCGATCAAGACGCCCAAACAGCTTGTCATCGTCGTCGTGCTTGCCTTCGCGGTGCCGATCACGCTGATCGTGATGCTGGTGCAGCTCGTCACCAGCGGCGGGGAGCCCTCCCGCAACGATCCCGGGATGTCGGCGGAGGCGATCGCGAAGCGCTTGAAGCCGGTGGGCGAACTGGTGGTCGATCCGACCCAGCCCGTTCCCGCGGCCGCACCGGCGAGCGCGCCGGTAACGGTAGCGGCTGCCGCGCCGGCGCCCGGAGCGAAATCCGCCGCGGCGAAATCCGACGCGGGCAGGGGCAAGTCGATCTATGACGCGACCTGCAGCGTCTGTCATGCGGCCGGCGTCGCGGGTGCGCCAAAGACTGGCGACAAAACGGCATGGGCGCCGCGCTTGAAAGCCGGCATGAGCACGCTCTACGTGAGCTCCATCAAGGGCAAGAACGCGATGCCGCCCAAGGGCGGCAATCTCGCGCTCGCCGACGCGGACGTCCGCGCGGCGGTGGATTACATGGTCGGGCTCGTCAAGTGATGAGTGGCGACTGACGGCAAAGGCGCAGCGCACGCTGCGCCTTTTTTGTCCGGGCTCGTTTCACGACTTACGCATTCCCAAATGGCGACGATTGCGATCGGAGATGTGCAGGGCTGCTACGACCAGCTGATGCGACTGCTCGAGCGCGCCGGCTTCGACGAGCGGCGCGATGTGCTGTGGTTCGTCGGCGACCTCGTCAACCGCGGCCCGCAGTCGCTCGAGACGCTGCGCTTCGTCAAGGGGCTCGGCGCGCGCGCGGTCACCATTCTGGGCAACCACGACCTCAATCTGCTGGCGGTGGCGGCGGGCGTGCGCAAGCCTCACCGCGGCGACACCAACGACGGCATCCTCGCCGCGCCCGACCGCGACGAGCTGCTCGCGTGGCTGCGGCACCAGAACATGATGCATGCCGGCGGCGGCTACGCGATGGTTCATGCGGGGCTCCTGCCGCAGTGGAGCATCACCCAGGCGCTCGCCCTCGCGCGGGAGGTGGAGGAAGCGTTGCGCGCGCCCGACCACCGCGAGTTGCTGAAAAGAATGTACGGCAACGAGCCTCTGCGCTGGCGCGACGATCTCGCCGGATACGATCGCCTGCGCATCATCGTGAACGCAATGACGCGCATGCGCCTCGCCGCGGCGGACGGCACGCTCGAGCTCAATCACAAGCTGGGTCTGGACACCGTCCCGGCGGGTTACCTGCCGTGGTACGACGTGCCGGGACGCGCGAGCCGCGGCACGCCGGTCGTCTTCGGGCATTGGGCGGCGTTGGGCCTCCTCGTGCGCGAGGACGCGATATGCCTCGACAGCGGCTGCGTGTGGGGACGCGCGCTGAGCGCCCTGCGGCTCGAGGACCGGCGGCTGTTCCAGCTGGATTGCGCCGAGCTCGCGGGAACGGCGTCCGAAGACTGAGCCGCGGACACAGCGCACGACACGCAATCCGCGATTCACGCTCACCAGGGTCTGGCGCCGAACGCTTCCTTGTAGCGCTGCGCAACCTCGTCGCGCGTGAAGCGATGGTTCTGGGCCCCGCGCTGCGCGACCTTGATCGAGCCGAGCAGCGACGCGAGCCGCCCAGTGACCGGCCAGTCGAGGCCCGCGGCGATGCCGTAGAGCAGTCCTGCGCGGTACGCGTCGCCGCAGCCGGTCGGGTCGAGCACCTGCTCAGGGGTGACGGGCGGTATCTCGAGGCGCCGGCCGCCGGCCATGACGAGCGAGCCGCGCCCGCCAAGAGTCACTATCAGCGCCTTCACCTTCCGCGCCAGCGCCTCGAGCGTCTGGCCCGTGCGGTCCTGCAGCAGTTGACCCTCGTAATCGTTCACCGCCACATAGCTCGCCTGGTCGACGAACTCGGTCAACTCCGCGCCGCTGAACATGGGCAGCCCCTGTCCGGGGTCGAACATGAAGGGGATGGCGGCGTCATGGAACTCGCGCGCATGCTGCAGCATGCCCTCCCGCCCGTCCGGTGCGATGATGCCGAGCCTGACGCCCTTCGCCTCGTTGACGTGGTTCGCGTGGGAGTGATTCATCGCGCCGGGATGGAACGCGGTGATCTGGTTGTCGTCGAGATCGGTCGTAATGAACGCCTGCGCCGTGAAGGTGTCGGGGATCCGGCGGATGTGGCTCTGCGCCAGACGCAGCTTCTGCAGCCGGTAATCGTAGGGCTGGTAATCATCCCCCACCGTCGCCATGATGAGCGGATCGCCCTCCAGCATCTTGAGGGTGTAGGCGATGTTGCCGGCGCAGCCGCCGAACTCGCGCCGCATGTCGGGCACGAGAAACGCGACATTCAGGATGTGGAGCTGCTCCGGCAGGATGTGGTTCTTGAAGCGGTCGCCGAACACCATGATGGTGTCGTAGGCGATCGAGCCGCAGATGAGGGTAGGCATGCAGGCGACCGGGAGGTTGTCGGAGAATTATAATCGCGCGACCGACGATGCCGGCTCCCCGGCGCGCCCGTCCGCGCGCTGGCCGCTTCGCGCGGGCTGACCCGCACGCGCTTGGGCGAAACGGCCGCCTATTTCAGCGCGGCGAGCGCTGCGTCGTAGTTGGGTTCCTGCTTGATTTCCGGCACGAGCTCCGAGTGCAGCACCTTGTTGCTCGCGTCGAGCACGATGACCGCCCGCGCCGTAACGCCCTTCAGGGGCCCGCTCGTGATGTCGACGCCGTACTTGGACTTGAAGTCCCCGCTGCGCATAGTGGACAGCGTGACCACGTTGTTGACGCCTTCCGCGCCGCAGAAGCGGCCCGCGGCGAATGGCAGATCGGCGGAGATGACCAGCACAACGGTATTCGGCAGTGCGCCCGCCTTCTCGTTGAAGATCTTCGTGGACTTGGCGCACACCGGCGTATCGAGGCTCGGCACAATGTTGAGCACCTTGCGCTTGCCGGCAAAATCCTTGAGCCCCAGGTCCTTGAGATCTTTCGCGGTCAGGCTGAAATCGGGCGCGGTGTCCCCCTTACTCGGGAAATTACCGGCCACGGTGATGGGGTTGCCCCCCAGCGTCACGCTCGCCATGTTTGCTCTCCTTCGCGCCCGCATGCCCGGGCTGATTCGAGGGTTTGCAGTATGCCCCGCGCTCCATGCACGTGCAACAATGTAATATTCGTCCCGTGGCGCCGGCGCACAACCGGCGCCCTCCGAACCGGTCAACCTCAACACCCGGGAGGCGCCCATGCTGAAAGAGTTCAAAGAATTCGCAGTGCGCGGCAACGTCGTCGACATGGCGGTCGGCATCATCATCGGCGCCGCGTTCGGCAAGATCGTGGAATCGCTGGTGAAGGACGTGATCATGCCGCCGATCGGGCTCCTGCTGGGCAACGTAGACTTCTCGAACCTGTTCCTGGTCATCAAGCGGGGCGCCCAGGCCGGCCCCTATCTCTCGGTGGACGCGGCGCAGAAGGCCGGCGCCGTGACATTCAACTACGGGATGTTTCTCAACACGGTGATCTCGTTCGTGATCGTCGCCTTCGCCGTCTTCCTGCTGATCCGCGCGATCAACCGCCTCAAGAAGCAGGAGGAAAAGAAGGCCGCAGCGACGCCGGAGGACGTCGTCCTGCTGCGCGAGATCCGCGACGCGCTCAGGAAATAGAACGCGAGAGACAGCCATGACCAAATCGCGACCTGCATTTCTGATCGTCTTGATTACCTTGCTGGCGTGGGCTTCGTCACCGGCACACGGGCAGGTGCAAGTGCAGGGCGAGGGCACGCTCCTCGTCAACCCGCACCAGAATTTCGTGAAGAGCTACGACGGAACGAAGACGTGCCTCGCGTGTCACGAGGCGCAGGCGAAACATGCATTCGGCTCGATTCACTACCAGTGGAAAGCGCCGGCGCCCAACCTCGTCAACGCTGGCAATCAGAAGATCGGCAAGATCAATTCGACCAACGACTTCTGCACCAACCCGTCGTTCCAGTGGATCGCGATTCTCACCAACGACCAGGGCAAGGTGATCGGCAACGGCTGCTCGAAGTGCCACGCCGGCCTGGGCCTGAAGCCCTCGGAGACCATGAGCCAGGCGCAGCTCGAGAACATCGATTGCCTGATGTGCCACGCGTCGAACTACAAGCGCGAAGTGGTCAAGCAGAAGGACGGCTCGCTCGCATGGATGCCGGCCGCGCGCGGAAATCCCGAGCTAATGTCCAACATCGCGCAGAACGTCGGCAAGCCGACCAATCTCAACTGCCTCGCGTGCCACGTCGGCTCGGGCGGCGGCATGAACTTCAAGCGCGGCGACCTCGAGACCGCGCACCTGCGGCCGACGCGCGACTTCGACGTGCACATGGGAAGCGGCATGCAGTGCATCCAGTGCCACAAGTTCAAGGACCACAAGGTCGAGGGCGCCGGCACCCAGATGAGCGGCATGGACTGGCCAACCAACGAGCAACGGCCGCAGTGCGAGAACTGCCACCGGAGCGCGGTCCACAAGGACGCGACGCTGAACCGCCACACGTCGGCCGTCTACTGCACGACCTGCCACATTCCCACGTTTGCCAGGAAGGACGCAACGGACATGCGCCGCGACTGGTCGAAGTCCGAGGAGGTGAAGGGCCAAGGCCGCTTCGAGCCGCATATCGAATTCGCCAAGGACGTGAAACCCGTGTACGGATGGTGGAACGGCACCGGCGCCGTCGCGCTGCTCGATCAGCCGGTCAAGGCTGGCGCCAGCGGCAAGGTCTCGCTATACAAGCCGGCGGGCTCGATCAACGATCCGAAGTCGAGGATCTACGCGTTCAAGTACCACACCGGCAAGCTTCCCGTCGAAACCGCGTCCGGCAGGATGATCCCCGTGCAGGTCGGAGCGACCTTCCGCACCGGGAACACGATGGCGAGCGCCGTCGGCGGAGCGAAAGGATATCTCGGCAAGGAGCTCACCGCGAAGGACATCAGCTACGTCGAGGTCGAGCGCTGGATGGGCATTTTCCACGAAGTCGTGCCGAAAGCGCAGGCGTTGAAATGCGCCGATTGCCATGCGTCGAGCGGCGGCCGCCTTGACTGGAAGGCGCTCGGCTACCAGGGCGATCCGCAAAAGGCCGGCGGCCGCAAGGTGAAAGCGGCCGCGACCAAGTAACCGGAGGGGCTTTTTTCGAGACCCGCCCCCCGCCAGGCGTCCCCCCGGCGGGGCCTGCGCTGTGCTATTCGCTCTCCTCGAGCCACCACGGCCCGAACTGCCGGAACTGCTGCTGCTGTTCCTTGTTGAGGATCGCGGCGATCTGATTGCGGGACTCGATGCGCGACTTGAGCATCTGCCTGCGCAGATCGTCCACCTTCTTCTGCTGCTCGGCGATCGCGCTCGGGTCGAGCTTCTCGCCGTACGCCAGTTGGCGCAGCTTGAATTGCTCCGAGCGCATCTTCCCCATGAGATCCCAGTTCTTGCTCCGGTTCTCTTCCTGGATCTTGAGCACCTTTTCGCGCTGCTCATCCGTCAGGTTGAGCGCCGCAAGCGCGCCGCCACCACGCGGGCCGTATCCCCCCGACCCGGGGCCACCGCCGTAGCCACCCATCATCCCGGGTCCATAGCCCGGTCCCGGTCCGTATCCCGCACCCGGGCCGTAGCCGCCCATCATGCCGGGCCCATAGCCCTGCCCCGGTCCGTATCCCGCACCCGGGCCGTAGCCGCCCATCATTCCAGGCCCATAGCCCGGTCCCGGTCCGTACCCTCCGCCCGGGCCATATCCCGGGCCCTTACCGGGTCCCTGCGCGTATGCAGCCGTCGTCGCGCCCGCGGCGATTCCGAGCGCAAGGAGTGTTGCCGCCAGAATCTTCATCTTCATGCCAGTCAGCCCTCTAAAATGAAATTAATAGAATCCACGCATATTATTTTCCCGTAACGCCCGCCCGGTACTGACACAGATCAACCGAATTGATGATCTCCCGTGCCGCCGCAGCGACCCGCCGGCTCGGAGCCGGGTGCGGCTCGAAATCTAACCCAACAGGACCAGCGCCCAGACTACCGGGACGTTGATGAGCGAGAGAAACACCGCGGCGCTCCCGATGTCCTTGGCGCGCTTGGCAAGGGGGTGGCTCTCAACGGACGCGCGGTCAACCGCGGCTTCGACCGCCGAGTTGAGCAGCTCGACGACCAGGACCAGCAGCACCGACCCGACCATGAGCGCCCTGCCCGCGCCGCTCGAGTGCAGCAAGAACGCGGCGGGGATCAGGATCGCCGCGAGCAGGACTTCCTGGCGGAAAGCGTCCTCGTGGCGAAAGGCGGCTCGCAATCCGTCCAGCGAGTGGAACCACGCTCTCCAGACCCGCGCGAGCCCGGTCCTTCCCTTGTGCGGGCTTTCCGTCGCCACGCGCGACTTTTCCGTCTCCTTTTCTCCGTTCATCGCGGCTTCCACGCCAGGTCGAGATCGCGCGCCGCCCGCACCTCGTCGAGCCGGCCGAGCGGCGTCGCGTGGGGCGCGCCCTTCACGATCTGGGGTTCGCGCCGCGCCTCCTCCAGGATTTCCTTCATCGCCGCAACGAACGCGTCCAGCGTCTCCTTCGATTCGGTCTCGGTGGGCTCGATCAGCAGGGATTCCGGGACGAGCTGCGGGAAATAGGCGGTCGGCGCGTGAAAGCCCTTGTCGAGCAGGCGCTTCGCGACATCCATCGCGGTGACGCCGGTCTCGTCCCGGAGCGGCTTCAGGGTGACGACGAACTCGTGGGTGGCGCGGCGCCCAGGGAATGCGACCTGGAAACCGGCGCGCCCGAGCTCTGCCATGAGATAGTTGGCGTTGAGCGTGGCGTAGTCCGCGACACGCCGCATGCCCGCAGCGCCCAGCATCCGCATATAGACGTAAGCACGCAGCAGCACGCCCGCGTTGCCGAGGTGGGCGCCAAGGCGCCCGATTGCGAGCGGGCAATCGCGCTCATCGAGCAGGCGAAAGCCCGCAGCCGCCTGCCCGATCACCGGCAGCGGAAGGAACGGCGCAAGCGTGGCGTTGACGCCGACCGGCCCCGCGCCGGGGCCGCCGCCGCCGTGCGGGGTGGAGAACGTCTTATGCAAATTGATGTGGATCACGTCGAAGCCCATGTCGCCGGGCTTCACCCTGCCGAGAATAGCGTTGAGATTCGCCCCGTCGTAATAAAGCAGGCCGCCCGCGCCGTGCACGATTTTCCCGAGCTCGACGATGTGACGCTCGAACACGCCCAGCGTCGAGGGATTGGTGAGCATAAGCCCCGCGGTGCGTGGGCCGACCGCGCGTCCGAGCGCCGCCACGTCCACGTTGCCGTCGGCGTCGGTGGAAATCTCGCGCACCCGGTAACCGCACATCACGGCGGACGCGGGATTGGTGCCGTGCGCTGCGTCGGGCACCAGGATCTCGTCGCGCGCCGCATCCCCGCGCGAGTCGTGGTAGGCGCGGATCATCGCCACACCCGCGAACTCGCCCTGCGCCCCCGCCATCGGCGCGAGGCTCACTTGCGCCATGCCCGTCACGCTCTTCAGCATCTCCTGCAGCTCGAACAGGCACGCGAGAAACCCCTGCCCGGTGTCCGCGGGCGCCCCGGGATGGCGCGCAAGGAATTGCGGCAGCATGGCGAGCGCGTTGCAGGCGCGCGGGTTGTACTTCATCGTGCAGGAACCGAGCGGATAGAAATGCGTGTCGATCGAGAAGTTGCGCTGCGAGAGCCCGGTGTAATGGCGCACCGCGTCGAGCTCGGAGACCTCCGGCAACCGCGGCGGCTGCGCGCGCAATTGACTCCGCGGAATTTCCGCGACGTCGGCCGGTCGGACCGGAGCTCGCACCGCGCCGCGCCGGCCGCGCCGGGACCGCTCGAATATCAGCATGGGATCAGCCCCCGGGCTTCGCGGCGGAGCGCAGCGCCTGCTCGATGACGCGTTCCAGCTCCGCACCATAGCGAGCGATGTCGTCGCCGGTCCTGGTTTCAGTCGCGCATATGACCAGCGCATGCCCGAGCTCGGGGTAGTCCTGCTCGAGATCGCATCCGCCCAGAATGCGCTGCTCTCTCAGCGCTCTCAGCACGGGTGCGACTGCGACCGGCAGCCGGAGCACGACTTCGTGGAAGATCGCGCCGCTGAATGCGCGCGCGATGCCGCGGATGCGGGTGAGACGGGCCGCGAGCGCGAGGGTATTGGCGTGGCAGGCGCGCGCGACCTCGGCGAGCCCGGCCGGCCCGACCAGCGCCAGATACAGCGTCGCGGCTGTCACCATCAGGCCCTGGTTCGTGCAAATGTTGGAAGTCGCCTTGGCGCGGCGGATATGCTGCTCGCGCGCCTGCAGCGTCAACACGTAGCCGCGCCTGCCGTCGCGATCCTGGGTTGCACCGACGATGCGCCCCGGCATCTGGCGCACGAGGTCCTTGCGACACGTCATGAAGCCGAAGTACGGCCCCCCGCCCGCGAGCGGTGCGCCAAGCGGCTGTCCGTCGCCCACCGCGATGTCCGCGCCGCGCGTGCCCCATTCGCCCGGCGGCCTCAAGAGTGCGAGCGCGGTCGGATTCACCGCCGCGATCGCGAGCGCGCCGTTCGCGTGCGCCCAGTCGGTGAGCTCGTCCACCGGCTCCAGCACACCGAAGAAATTGGGTTGCGGGATCACCACCGCGGCGGGCTCGCTGCCCCTGAAACGGCCGAGCGCCTCCAAGGCGGTTGATCCCGCCCCGGGGTCGAAGGGGATCTCGAACAGCTCGATTCCCTGGTTGTGCACGATGGTCCGCGCCACCTTGCGCCACGCCGGGGGCACGGTGCGCGGCACCAGCACGCGCCGGGACGACTTGTGTGCGCGCACCGCCATCAGCACGGCCTCCGCCAGCGCCGACGCGCCGTCGTACAGGCTCGCGTTGGAGACGTCGAGCGCGGTGAGCGAGGCCATCATGGACTGGTACTCGTAGAGCAACTGCAACGTGCCCTGGCTCGCTTCCGCCTGGTACGGGGTGTATGCCGAATAGAACTCTCCGCGCGTGGCGATCTGCCAGACCGCCGCCGGGATGTGGTGGTCGTAGGCGCCCGCCCCGATGAAATTAAGCCAGGCGCCGTCGCGTGCGGCACGCTCGTGCATGAGCCGCGCGATCTCCATCTCGGAGAGCGCCGGCGGCATGCCGGCAAGCGCGTCGGCACGCAGGCCGGGGGGAATCTCGCCGAACAGGTCGTCGATCGCGGCGACGCCAATCGCCGCCAGCATCTCGCGGGTATCGTCCTCGGTGTGCGGAATGAACGGCATTCAATGCTTTTCGGACTCGGCGTGCTTCGCATACGCCGCGGCGTCGAGCAGGCCCGCCAGCTCGGCGGGCTGCGAGGGCTTCAAGCGAAAGAGCCACGCCGCGTACGGGTCGCGGTTCACGCGCTCCGGACTGTCCGTCACCTCCGGGTTGGCGGCGATCACCTCGCCGGAGACCGGTGCGTAGATGTCGGCCGCGGCTTTCACCGACTCGATCACGGCGCACTCTTCGCCCTGCTTCACCTTGCGCCCCGCTTCGGGAGCCTGGATGAACACGATGTCGCCGAGCTGCTCCTGGGCGTGAAAGGTGATGCCGACCGCGACCGTCCCGTCGGCATCGGGCCTCACCCATTCGTGGGAGCGGGTGTATTTCAGATTAGCGGGCGTCGTCATCTATCCTCCGGATTCTCGATGTTCTCGGTGTCCTCTGCGGCTCAGATCTGAACCAGGACTCTGCCGTGGCGCACGAACGGCGGTTTCACCGTCCGCGCCCGCAGCCAATTGTCGCGCACCTCGACCTCGACGGTCTCCCCCGCCGCGACGGCGCGCGGCAGGCGCGCGAGCGCGATCGAGCGATCGAGCGTGGGTGAATAACCGCCGCTCGTGATCTCCCCCATGCCGGCGCCGCAGCGGACCTTCTGATGATCGCGCATGACGCCCCGCTCGAGCAGCACCAGGCCGGTGAGTTGCCGCTCCGCCGGCCGCGTTTCGAGCGCGCGCGCGCCGATGAAACCGCGCCCGCCCGCGCGCGCCACCGTCCACGCGAGGCCCGATTCTAGCGGAGTGACGGTCTCGTCCATGTCATGGCCGTAAAGGCACATGCCGGCTTCGAGCCGCAGAGTGTCGCGGGCGCCAAGGCCTGCGGGGGCGACGCCTTGCGCCGCGAGCGCCTCCCACGACGCGGCCGCCTGCGCGGCGGGCAGCATGAGCTCGAATCCGTCCTCGCCGGTGTAGCCGGTGCGCGAGACAAATACGCCACCGGACTGCACCGCGTGGAACGGCGCAAGCCTTTCGGTAGCCGCCCGCAGCGGTGGATACGCGGCCCACACCTTCGCGCGTGCCTGCGGACCCTGCGCCGCGATGATGGCGAGATCGCGGCGGGGTGCGAGGCTGATCCCGCTCCCGAGCGCGGCGCGCCGCGATTCGATCCACGCCACGTCCCGGTCGGCGGTGCCGGCATTGACGACGAGCCGGAAGCCTTCCCCGCCCAGGTCGTAGACGATGAGATCGTCGAGCACGCCGCCGTCTTCGCGGAGCATGCAGGAATACAGCGCGGCGCCCGGCTGGGCGAGCTTCGCCACGTCGTTGGCGAGCAGCCCGCGCAGGAAATCGCGTGCCGCCGCCCCGCTGACGTCGACCGCCAGCATGTGCGAGACGTCGAACATGCCGGCGTCGCGGCGCACGCGGTGATGCTCCTCGACCTGGGAGCCGTAGTGCAGCGGCATGTCCCAGCCTGCGAAATCGACCATCCTCGCGCCGAGCGCGCGATGGACGTCGTTGAGCGGGGTGCGGCGGCGCGCAGCCTGAATCGTGCTCATCGCGGAATGCGGGAAAGCGTCACGGCTCGTCGCGGTCAGGGTGGCGGGGCGGGCAGGAGATCGAGGCGGAAGCCGGCGGGGCTGAGATCGCCAGTATCGAGGTCGAGCCGGACGGTGACTTCGGCGTTGGCGGGGAGCCCCGAGGCGACGTCCTTGCCGCGCTCCAGATACTCCTTCGGCAGGAAGACGCGCCGCGCCAGCGTGTGCTCCTTGGTGTTGGTGAGCACGAGGTCGAGCGCGGGATAGCCGAGGTCGTGCCCGGCGTGGTTGCGCAGCGTCGCGGTGAGTTGAATCAGTCCCGGGCGCGCCGGGTCGATCGCCTGGAGGTCGGAGGCCTCGATCGCGATCAGCCGCGGGCGCTGCGGCGGGAGCACCTTGCATTGGAGCACGTCGCACAGCTTCACGAGATAGGGTTTGAGCACGGGGTAGTTCACGGCCAGGTCGGCGCGGTAGTAATAAGCAGCCTGCCCGACGAGCACGAACACGAGCAGCGCGGCCCCCACCGCCCACAGCCGGTCGCGCCGAATCTGGGCGGGATCGGAAAACAGCTCCTCGTCGAGGGAAAGCTGTTCCGGCTCCGGCCCGTAATACTTTTCGGCCGCTGCCGCCTCGGGCGCGCGCGCGGGCGCCCCCTGCGGCGGCGGCGCCATCTGCGCGGGTCCGACCGCCTCGAGCTGGAACGCACCCGTTTCGCCTGCGTGTCCCGCCGCCGCATCCGGCGCGGTCTCCGGCAGCGCAGAGAGTGCCCGCAGGCCGTCGAAAACCGTCATGCAGCGGCCGCAGCGCACCTGGCCCTGATGGGCTTGAAGCTGCTCCGGCGCGATGCGGAAATGAGTCCCGCAGGCCGGACACTGGGTGATCAGGCCGGTCGCCACGAAGTCACCGGCGGACGCCGCTCACGAGCGCCCAGCCCTCGTCCTCCTCGGGCGCCTCGAATTTGAACCACGGCGCGTAGGCTGCGCGAACCTCGCCCGCCTGTACTGCGAGCAGGCCCGCCAGCGCGAGCCGCCCGCCCTGCGCTGTGAGCCGGGCAAGCAGCGGCGCGAGCACGATGAGGGGATGCGCGAGAATGTTGGCCACCACGATGCGGGCGGGCTGCCGTAGAGCGTCGGCAGCGCCGTGAAAAGTTGCCTCCACCCGATTGTGCATAGCATTGCGGCGCGCCGCAAGCAGCGCCTGCTCGTCGATGTCCACGCCGTCCGCGCGCGCCGCCCCGAGCTTCATCGCGGCGATCGCGAGGATGCCGGAACCGCAGCCGAAATCGATCACCGTTTCGCCGCCGCGGATCACGCGCTCGAGCCAACGCAGGCACATGCGCGTGCTCGGATGATGCCCGGTGCCGAACGCGAGGCCCGGGTCGAGCGTGATCGCGACGGCATCCGGGTCGGGCGCCTGGTGCCAGCTCGGAACGATCCACAGCCGCGGCGAGATGCGCACGGGAGCGAGCTGCTCCCGGCTCGCGCGCACCCAGTCCTCCTCGGCGACTTCGCGCACCCGCGTCTCCGGGGCGGCGACTCCGGCGCGCGCGCAGGCCGCCTCCACCAGCGCCGCTGCGTCCACGCTCCGCGCCACGAGCGCGCTCACGACGCTGCGCTTCCACGGCCGCGACGCGACGGCGGCTTCGGCGAAAACCGTCTCCTCCGATCCCGTGCCGGCACCGGCGTCAGCGATGTCGACGCTCGCCGCGCCGGCCTCGAGCAGGGCGTCGGAGAGCGCTTCGACCTGGTCGGCGGGCACCTCAAAGGAGACCGAAAGCCACGACATCAGGCGGGTGGGCCGTGAGCGGCAAGCGATGAGCGGAAAAAGCGTGCCGTTGCGGGCGTCTGGGCGATGAAGTTAGTGCTTACTTCTCACTATATGCCGCCTACTCTTCGCGGGCCAGCTTGGCGAGCCGCTGCTCGAGATAGTGGATGCTGGTGCCGCCGCTCAGGAACGCGGCGTCCCGCAGCAGCTCCTGGTGTAACGGGATATTGGTCTTGATGCCCTCGATCACGGTCTCCGAGAGCGCGATGCTGAGGCGCGCGATTGCCTGCTCCCGGGTATCGCCGTAGGCAATGATCTTGCCGACCAGCGAGTCGTAATTCGGCGGCACGAAATACCCGTTGTAAGCGTGCGAATCCACGCGGATGCCGGGTCCCCCGGGCATGTGGTAGGAGGTGATGCGCCCCGGCGAGGGCGTGAAACGGTACGGGTCCTCGGCGTTGATGCGGCACTCGATGGCGTGCCCGCGGAACTGCACATCGCGCTGCTTGATGCGCAGCTTCTCCCCCGCCGCAATGCGGATTTGCTGCTGCACGATGTCGATGCCGGTGATCATCTCGGTCACGGGGTGCTCGACCTGCAGCCGCGTGTTGATCTCAATGAAATAGAATTCCCCGCGCTCGAACAGGAACTCGAAGGTCGCCGCGCCCTCGTAGCCCAACTTGTGACAGGCCTCGGCGCAGCGCTCGGCGATGCGGACGCGGGCGCGCGTGCTGATGTGCTGGGCGGGCGCCTCCTCGATCACTTTCTGGTGGCGCCGCTGCATCGAGCAGTCGCGCTCCCCGAGGTGGATCGCATTGCGGAAGCGGTCGGCCAGTACCTGGAACTCGATGTGGCGCGGATCCTCCAGATATTTCTCCAGATAGAGCGTCGGATTGCCGAAGGACGCCTGCGCTTCCGCCCGCGTGGTCTGCACCGCGGTCAGCAGCGCCGCCTCCGTGTGCACCACGCGCATGCCGCGGCCCCCGCCGCCGCCCGCCGACTTGATGATCACCGGATAGCCGATTGACCTCGCGATCCTCACGACCTCGTTCGCCTCCTGCGGCAACGGCTCATCCACGCCCGGCACCACCGGCAGCCCCGCCTTCTTCATGGCGTTCTTGGCGTTCACCTTGTCGCCCAGCAGGCGGATGGTCTCGGCGCGCGGGCCGACGAACACGAACCCGCTCTGCACGACGCGCTCGGCAAAGTCGGCGCTCTCGGAGAGGAAACCCCAGCCGGGGTGGATCGCCTCGGCGTCCGTTACCTCGGCTGCGCTGATGATGGCGGGGATGTTGAGATAGCTCGCGCTCGAGGGCGGCGGCCCGATGCACACCGATTCGTCGGCGAGCTTGACGTACTTGGCTTCGCGATCCGCCTCCGAGTGCACGACCACGGTCTTGATGCCGAGCTCGCGGCAGGCGCGCTGGATGCGCAGCGCGACCTCTCCGCGATTGGCGATCAGGATTTTTTCAAACATTTTGTCACCGCGCGAGGCGTCGGGCGTGAGGTGTCAGGCGGGAAATCGCGCGGCCCGCGGCGCGGAGATCAGCCTCCGCCTCACCCCTCTCGCCTCTCGCCTCACCCGAGTATGAACAGGGGCTCGCCGTACTCCACCGGCTGGCCGTTCTCCGCCATGATTGCCTTGACGGTTCCGTCCTGGTCGGCCTCGATTTCGTTCAGGAGTTTCATTGCTTCGATGATGCAAAGGGTTTCCCCCGCCTTGACGGTTTGCCCTACCTCGACAAACGCCTTCGCGCCGGGCGCGGAGGAGCGGTAAAAGGTTCCGACCATCGGCGACCGGATGACGTGGCCCTCGGGCGCCGCTGCCGCCTCGACCTCGGCGGGCGCGGGGGGCGCTCCGGCCGGGGCGGGGGCCGCCCCGGCCGGCGGCGGGGCGACGACGTGCGTCACCGTCGCGGCCTGCGGTCCACCGGTGACACCGCGGCTGATGCGCACCTTTTCTTCGCCCTCGGTGATCTCGAGTTCCGCGATGCCCGATTGCTGCACCAGGTCGATCAACGTCTTCACCTTGCGCAGGTCCATGCCTATCCCCTTTTCCCGGAGTACTGCAAGGCGAACTCCAGGGCCAGTTCATAGCCCCTGGCGCCGAGCCCGCTGATGATCCCGACCGCGATGTCGGTGAAATACGACTCTCGGCGGAACGACTCGCGCGCAAACACGTTGGACAGATGCACTTCGACGAAGGGGATGCCGACCGCCGCCAGCGCGTCCCGCAGCGCCACGCTGGTATGGGTGTAGGCGGCCGGGTTGATGATGATGAAATCCACCTTCTCCCGGCGGGCCTGCTGGATGCGCTCGACGAGGTCCGATTCGGAATTGCTTTGGTAGGTCGCGAGCGGCACCCTCCCCTCCTTCGCGCGCCGCTTTAGGCGCATATCAATCGCTCGCAAGGTGTCTTTGCCGTAATGCCTCGTCTCGCGCGCGCCCAGAAGGTTCAGATTGGGGCCGTGTATGACCAGAATGTTCTTGGCGCCGGGCATGGGAGTGCCTTGACGAAAGCCGCGGATCCCTTTGTAGATCTAGACGAACCGCGGCTCTAATAGCAGGCTGTGGGGAAGTTTGTCAAAATTCCCTGAAAATGTCCAGAAATTAGCCGAAGTTACCGAGAATTTGGAACAAATACTGCGGACTGGCTCCGCCACTTTGGCGTTCCGGCAAGGGTTGTCCGGACACCCCCCTCTGTAGGCGCAATCTCCTAATAATCAAGGAGGTTCACGGGAACCCTGGCTGAAGTAGATCAACGATTTTAGAAGGAGATGGCCTAAATAACCCGCAAGTTTGGCAAAGATAGCCCTCAGAGAAGCGGCTGAATCAGGTGTTCCAACCTGACTTCCTTGAGCCCACCGGACTCCCGGCTCACCAGAACGCCTTTACGGTCGATCACAAGGGTATAGGGCAGCACACCCGCCCGGTTTCCCACCTGCCGCAGCAGCTCGATCGCGTCCACCCCCCCTAGCAGCAGCGGATAGTTGATGCGGAACTCACGGGCGAATTCGGCTACCTTGTCGGGCTGGTCGATGGCGATGCCGACGAACTGAAGCCCGCGGCTCCCGTAGCGTTCCTGCAGCCGCACAAACACCGGGATTTCCTCCCGGCAGGGCGCACACCAGGTCGCCCAATAGTTGACCACCAGCACGCTTCCACGCCATTGCTCGAGGCTCCCGGTCGCGCCTTTGACATCGACGAGCCGCGCCTTGAGCACCCGTTCCACCACCTCCTGCGTGTCCATCCCCGGCCCGTTGCCGCCGTCCCGCGACCACAGGTGATAGCCCACACCCGCGGCGGCTGAGACGCCTGCCACGACGATGAGGACCGCGAGGGCGCGTGCCTTCATCGCCGGAAGGCGAGCGCCTGGTCGAGCACAGGCACGAAGCGATCGGCGGGCTGAAATCCGATCACTCGCAGGCCCTGGATCTCCCGGCCGTCGCGGTCGAAAAATACGATGCCGGGCGGTCCGAACAGGCGGAAACGTTTCAGGAGCGCCGCGTGCTCAGCGTTGTTCGCGGTAACGTCCGCCTGCAGCAGCACCATTTCGCGGAAGCGGGCGCGCACCCGCTCGTCGCTGAAGGTGTAGCGCTCCATCTCCTTGCAGGAGACGCACCAGTCGGCATAGAAATCCAGCATCACGGTCCGGCCCGCCGCGGCCCGGACGCGCTCATCCAGTTCGGCGACACCGCTGATGCGCTCGAATGGCGTCTCGGACGCTGCGCCGCCGGACTCCGTGACGCGCAGGCCGGAAAGTGGCTGCAGGATGTCGCGTCCGCCCGAAAGCGCGCCGACGAGATAAACGAGCCCGGCGATCAGCGCGATGATGCCGATGCCCTTGCTGAAGCGCTGGAAGCCGTGCGCGGTGGCGGGCAGGGGATCGATGGCGCGCAGATAGATCGCGGTTACGATCAACAGCGCGGCCCACAGGAACATCTGCACCGGCACGGTCAGGAACGGCGACACGAGGTAGATCGCCGTCCCGAGCAGCACCGTCCCGAAGCTGCGCTTCACCGTCTCCATCCACGGCCCCGCCTTCGGCATCAGCGCTCCGGCCGAGGCGCCCACCGCGAGCAGCGGCACGCCCATGCCGAGCGCCATCGCGAACAGCGCCGATCCGCCCAGCACGACGTCCCGGCTCTGGCCGATGTAGAGCAGTGCCCCCGCCAGGGGCGCGGCCACGCACGGCCCGAGGATCAGCGCCGAGAGCACGCCCATCACGAATACTCCCACCGCGTGCCCGCCGTGGAACCGGTTACTCGCATCGGCGAGCCGGTGCTGCAGCGCCACCGGCATCTGCAGCTCGTAGAAGCCGAACATGGCGAGGGCGAGGACGACGAACAGCAGCGCGAACGCGCCCAGAACCCACGGGCTCTGCAGTGCTACCGAGAGCATCGATCCGGAGAGCCCCGCCGCGACCCCCGCCACCGCGTAGGTCAGCGCCATGCCGAGCACATAGACGGATGCGAGCAGAAAGCCCCGCGTCTTGGTGATGGTCCGGCCGCTCCCGACGATGACTCCGGAGAGGATCGGCACCATCGGCAACACGCAGGGCGTGAACGAGAGCAGCAGCCCGAATCCGAAGAAGCTCGCGATCACCAGCCAGAACCCGCCTTCGAATACGCGTGCGATGCTCGTGTCATCCGCCGCCGGGCCGCTCCCGAAGAACCACCCGGGCGCGGCATCGCTGCGCGCAGCGCCCGCGGCGAGCGACGCGAGCCGCAGCTCCGCCTTCTGCTCATGGGGCACGTAGCACACCCCGATGTCCGCGCAGCCTTGCGAGACCGCCGTGAGCTGTATCGCCGACAGGCGCGCATCGTCGAGCTCGAACGGCAGCAGGATGCTGAGGCCGCCGCGATAGGTTTCGACCTCGCCAAAAAATTCGTCGCGGTGCTTCTTGCCCGGCGGCAGTTGCGGCGCGCCGGCTTTCACACCGGCCGGGGCGAGCGTGAACTGGAACCTGTCCCGGTACATGTAATAGCCGGGCGCGATCTGGTAGGTCACCTCGATCGAGCGCGCGTCCTTCAGACGCGCGGCAAAACGGAATGCCTTGTCCGGCTCGAGCAGCTCCGGCTCGGCTGCGCGCGCGAGGGCCGAAAACACCAGCAGCAGAATCAGGAAGAAGCGCATTGCAGGCCGGTGACCCTGGGAGCAAAGCGGGAGGAGGGATGGGCGAAACTCAGATGTCACGGATTTCCCGCCCTTTGAGCGACGAGTAACAAGTCACGGAATTTGATCAGCCGACGGAGATGCTGGTCTCGTCCGCCACCCAGCGGAGATAGTCGTCGCAGCCGCGCACCACTGGGACCGCAATGATTTCCGGAAGTTCATAGGGGTGGAGCCCGCGAATCGCGGCCTCCACCTCGGCGTAGCGGGCGGCGCGGGTCTTGATCAGGACCGGCACCTCGCGCGCGTCCTCGACGGCGCCCCGCCAGCGATAAACCGACGCGCATTCGGCAAGCACGTTGACGCAAGCCGCGAGCCGTCTCGCGACGAGCTCGTGGGCGAGCCGGAGCGCGGCCTCACGGTCCGGCAGGTTGGTGAGGACGACGACGAAGTCATCCATTATTTCTGCGCACCCGCACTGCCGCCGTGGAGCCTGGCGGGATCAATGAGCTTCAGCCGCAGCTCCTGCTTCAGGAAGCGGTTCACGAAGTGCTGTGGTAGACTGCCGCCCTTCGAAAGCGCGGCGACCCGCTGAGCCGTGAACTCGGCGATGCAGCCGCGGCCGGCGATGAGCAGGCGCCTCATGCCGCGATTTTAGCTCGAAGCGGGCCGCACCCGTTACGAGGAACGAGCAACGAGCCGCGCCGTACCATTCACGGCATGCCGCATACCGTCACGATCCAGCCGAGCGGGCACCAGTTCACCGTCAACGACGGCGAGACCGTGCTCGCCGCCGCGTTGCGCGAGGGCATCGTCATTGCCTATGGCTGCCGCCACGGCATATGCGGCACCTGCAAGGGGCGCCTGCTCGAGGGATCCGTGGACTACGGCGTCTACCAGGAGCAGGCGATGAGCGAGGCGGAGAAGCGCGCCGGAATGGCGCTGTTCTGCCAGGCAAAGCCGCTCGCCGACCTCCAGATTCAGTGCCGCGAGATCGGCGCCGCCGTGAAGGGCATCCAGATCAAGATTCTGCCGGTGCGCGTGGTGAAAATGCAGCGCGCCGCGCCCGATGTGATGCTGCTCGACTTGAAGCTCCCGGCCAATGAGCGGCTGCACTATCTCGCCGGCCAGTACATCGATCTCCTGCTCAGAGGCAGCACGCGCCGCAGCTTCTCGCTGGCGAACGCGCCGGGGGACGACGGCGTGCTCCAGCTGCACCTCAGGGATTACGGCGGCCCGTTCAGCCAGCACGTCTTCAGCGTCATGAAGGAGAAGGACATCATCCGCTTCGAGGGCCCGTTCGGGACGTTCTTCCTGCGCGAGGAGAGCGCGAAGCCCATCATCCTTCTCGCGAGCGGCACCGGCTTCGCGCCGATCAAGGCGATGGTCGAGCACGCACAGCACGCGGGCATCGCCCGGCCGATGACGCTCTACTGGGGTTGCCGCGTGCGCGCCGATCTCTACATGAACGAGCTCGCGGAAAGCTGGCACCGCGCCGGCCGGCTCCGCTACGTGCCGGTGCTCTCGGATGCAACCTCATCGGACCAATGGACCGGGCGCACCGGGTTCGTGCATCGCGCCGTGATGGAGGACTTTCCCGATCTCTCCGGTCACCAGGTGTACGCCTGCGGCGCCCCGCCGATGGTGGAGGCGGCGCATCGGGATTTCACCTCGAACTGCGGCCTGCCCGAGGAAGAATTCTTCTCCGACTCGTTCACGCCCTCGGCCCCCGCGTCAGGCTGAGCCGGGAGGAGTCTCCGTGCCGTATTCCGGCGCCAGCAAGTTCGCAGCCTTGTCGATCGCGGCGGCGGTGGCCACCATCGCGCTGAAGACCCTGGCGTGGTGGCTCACCGACTCGGTCGGCCTGCTCTCCGACGCCATCGAGGGAACCATCAACCTCGTCGGCGCCACCGTCGCGCTGGCGATGATCAGCGTGGCGGCCCGCCCTCCCGACTCGGACCACGCGTTCGGCTACACCAAGGCCGAGTACTTCGCGAGCGGGCTGGAAGGCACGCTGATCCTGCTCGCCGCCATCGCCATCGGCTTCGCCGCGATCGACCGCCTCATCACGCCGCGCCCGCTCGAGCACGTTGGAGCCGGACTTGCCGTATCGGCGGCCGCCTCTCTTATCAACTACGGGGTCGCGCGCCGGCTCTATCGGGCGGGACAGCATTACCGGTCCATCGCGCTCGAGGCGGACGCCCGCCACCTCATGACCGACGTCTGGACCTCGGCGGGCGTCATCTTCGGCGTTGCGGCGGTCTGGGTAACCGGCTGGGCGCGGCTCGATCCCCTGATCGCGCTCGCGGTGGCCGCCAACATCGTGTGGTCGGGTTACCGGCTCATGCAACGCTCGATCCACGGCCTGCTCGACCGCGCATTGCCGCCCGACCGGATGCGGGTGCTGGAGGGCGCGCTCGAGCGCTACCGCGCACGGGGCATCGATTTCCACGCCCTGCGCACGCGCCAGGCCGGGGCGCGCTCATTCGTCACCCTGCACGTGCTCGTGCCAGCCGCCTGGACGGTTGCTCAGGGTCATGATCTCGCGCACGAAGTCGAGAAGGACATCCACGCAGTGCTCCCCGACGCGGTGGTGCTGACGCACGTGGAGCCGCTCGGCTACCCGGAGTCGTATCAGGACGTGGACCTCGACCGCTAGCGCAGCGCGCGGCGACGCCCACCGGTCGCGGCGCCAAGCTGCGCCAGCGCCAGCCTGAGACCTTCGCGCTCGTGCCGCCGCGCCGTTTCGGCATTGCCCAGCCGCTCCTGCAGGCGGGCGAGCGCCAGGTGAGCGCTGAAGGTCGGCTCGATCGCTACGCTTGCCTCGAGATAGCTCTGCGCCTTGCCCCACAGGCCCTGCTCGCCGCACAGGCGGCCCAGCGTGAGCAGCAGCACGGCGTCCCGGGGATGGGACGCGAGCCATTCCTCGGCGCGCTCGATGCGCCGGAGGGCGTCGCCACCCTCGCAGTCGGCGTAGAGACCCGCCAGGTCGCTGTCCCAGCTCGCGGCCACGGCCTGCTCGATGATCCGGTGCGCGCGCTCGCAGTCGCCCAGCGCGATGAAGCCGTGGGCCGCAGCGAGCGCGACCCGCCGCTCGGCGCGGTCGGATGCCGGGACCCGCTCCCACGCTTCCTCCAACGCCCGCATATCGAGGGCCTTGCGCTTGAGGTTCTCCGCGAGCGCGTAGCGGCGCAGTTGCTCCGCCTGCGTCGGGTCGAACACGTTACGCTTGCGGAGCTCCTCCGTCAGCGCCAGCACCTGCTCCCAGTTGCGCGCCTGCTGCTGGGCCTTCAACTCGAGCCGCAGCGCCGCGGTATGGCGGCGCGGCAGTTGCCGGAGGAGATCGAGCGCGTCCTGGTGGCGTCGCTCATCGAGCATCAGCTCGGCTGCCGTCACGACGCGCGCTGGCGCGTCGTGCAAGATCGCGGCCGCTTGCGCGAGATAGGCGTCGCGCCGCTCGTAGTCCCTCAGCTCGTGCGCCGCGCGCGCCGCCAGCAACGCGGCGAGGCCGGGAGATTCGCCCAGTTCGATGGTCGCGGCAGCCGCCTGCTCGGCGCGGCGATAGCGCCCTGCAAGATATTCCTGCAGCGCTTCGAGCAGCGACGCCCACGCCTTTTCCCGGCGCCGCGCGAGGCGGTGCTCCCGCACCTGGCGCGGCAGGCGCAGCGCGGCGGCAACGGTGCGTGCCAGCACGTAGGCGGCGGTGAAACCGATGACCAGAAGTACGACCAGCAGGTTGAACGAGATCTCGATGCGGTAGGGCGGCAGCGTCAGCAGCACGTAGCCGGAGTTGCGGGCGGCGGCAAGCGTCAGCCCCACTGCGAGCCCCGCGATCGCGACCACCCAGAGCAGCGTTCTCACGGCGCGCGCCCGCTCACCGCTGGCCGCGCGCGCGGGCCGCCCGCAGGTTGCGCATCGCTTCCAGCGTGGCGCTGATCTCCGGCGCTTCGATCCCGACTTCGGCGTCGTGCAGGGTGCGCAGGTTCGCCAGCGCGCGCGCGACGTTGTTGTTGCGCGTGGCGTAATAGCGGCCGAGCCAGTCGCGCGCGGCTTTCAGATCGGCCTTGTAGCTCGTCGCGTCGCGGGCGAGCAGCGCCAGGCGCGCGCCGATCAGGCGCAGCCGCAGGTTCTCGCGCAGGAAAAACGCCTGTGAGGGCGCGAGCAGCGCAGGTTCCGCTTTGTCCATCCGCTCGACGCGCACCAGTTTGCTGAGATCGCCCCAGAGCTCGGTCCAGAAGCGCGCCCACGGGCCCGATTCGGCCGCCCCGGGTGTCTCGGAGCGCAACTCCGCCGGCTGCGGCCGCGCCTCCATCGCCAACGGCAGCCGGTCCACTTGCGCGATCAGCGCATCGAGCCGCGCGCTGATGGCCAGCGTGTCCACGTGCGGCGCCGCCTTCAGCCGCTCGATGTCGCTGTTGACAGCCTTGCGCAAGGCCGCGAGCTGCGGCCGATCCATGCGCCGCAGGCGGTTGTCGGCCGCCTGCAGCGCGGCGAGCGCGGCCTTCACGTTGCCGGCGAGCGCGAGCTGCTGGCCGGCGATGAACAGCGACTGTTCGATCTCGGCATAGGCCCAATCGTCGCGATTGCTCGCGAGCTCCTGGTGGAGCGCGTCCAATGCGATTCTCTGATCCTGCGCATCGGCAAACCGGCTCTCGAGCGAGGCGAGCTTCGCCTGCGCCGCAGCGATCGCCGCGCGCGCCTCCGCCGCCGTAAGCCGGCTGTCTTGGAGCTTCGCCGCGGTTTCCTCGCGCAACGCCGCGGCCTCACCGCGGCCGTCATACCACTGCCACGCCGCGAAGGCGAGGGCGAGCACCGCGATCCACAGCGCCGGATCAACAGTGCGCAGGAGCCAACTGCGCGCGGGCGCGGCGGGCGGTGGAAGGCTTTCGGGCGGGGAATCGCTCATGGAAACTCGAGCCGGGGTACAGCCAAGCGCCAATTATCGAGACAGGCTCTAGTATGCGGGCGGGCACCGCCTCGCCGCAATCGACCGCAGGATCAGCGCTGCGCGCCGAAATAGGCGGCGAGCCCGGTCAGCATTCCCTCGTCGCCGGGTCCGGTCACGATCACCTTCCGCACTCCAAGCCCCTGCGCGGTCCCGGCGATCCGCGGGTGAGGCACGAAGACCGGCGTGTCGGTCAGCTGCTCGCGTCCCGGCGGCCCGATCATCTCGGCGAAATTGCGCAGGCCCTCGCTGCTGGTAGCCGTGACCGCGTCGACCCCCTTGCGCGCCCAGGCCTCCAGCAGCGGCGCCGCGTCGATCTCCGGCCTGATGCGGCGGTAGCACTCCGCGTACTCGACCATCGCGCCACGCTCGCGCAGCGTCTCGCCCAGGAGCTCGCGCCCGCCTTCGCCGCGGAAGATTACCACCCGCCGGCCGTTCACGCCCGCGAGTGCCGGCAGCTCGAGAAGGCTCTCGCTATCGTAGCGGCCCTGCGGGGCAAGGACGCTCGTTACCCCGAAGCGCTCGAGCGCCCTCACGCTGGCGCCGCCCACGGTGGCAACCTGGAGCCGGCGCGGAAACTTGCGGCGGCCGCTTATCAACTTCATTGCGCGCTCGACCGCGTTGGGACTGACGAAGATGGCGAGGTCGTACTGGTCGAGGCGATCCACCAGCCGCGTGACGGAATACGGGTCCTTGACGTCGCGGATCTCGATCGCGGGAAACAGGATCGCGCGGCCGCCTGCATCCTTGATCAGGCGTACGAACGGCTGCGCCTGGTGCGCCGGCCGCGTTACCACGACGTTCTTTCCCGCGAGCGGCTTGCCTCTCATCGCTGCGTACCCGAGAAGCGTTCTCTGGGTGTGGGCATGTGTGTTTCCTTGGCGCCCTGGCGGTTCAGATTTGCAACGCGGCCAGAATTTCCCCGGCGCCCTGTGCCTTGAGTCCCTTCGCCAGCGTGACACCAAGCGCTTCCGGATCGCGCGCCGGTCCCTTCAATTCGCCGCTCACCACGCGGGAGCCGTCGGGCGCGCCGACGAACCCGCGCAGCCGCAGGTCCCTGGCTTCCGCCTCCGCGTAGGCCCCGAGCGGAACGACGCAGCTGCCCGACAGCGAGCGCGAGAAGGCGCGCTCGGCCGCGACGCAGCGCGCCGTGGCGGCGTGATTGAGCACGGCGAGCGTCTCGACCAGATCGGCGCGGCGGGCGAGGCACTCAACCCCGAGCGCACCCTGCCCGGGCGCCGGCAGGCTTTCCGCAGGCGGGAGCAGGCGCGTGATGCGGTCTTCGAGCCCCAGGCGCTTCAGCCCTGCGGCGGCGAGAATCACCGCATCGTAGTCGCCCGCGTCGAGCTTCCGCAACCGGGTGGTGACGTTGCCGCGCAAGGGCTCGATCCGCAGACCTGGGTGCCGCGCCCGCAGCTGGCATTCCCGGCGCAGGCTGGAAGTACCGACGCGCCCGCCCGCCGGCAGCGCGGAGAGATCGGCGTAGCGGCTCGAGACGAACGCATCGCGGGGGTCCTCTCGCTCGCTCACCGCCGCCAGCGTGAACTCCCTGCCAAGGGTCATCGGCAGGTCCTTCATCGAGTGCACGGCGACATCGGCCCGCCCGCTCAGCAGCGCTTCCTCGAGCTCTTTCACGAACAGCCCCTTGCCGCCGATCTTGGCAAGCGAAGCGTCGAGCCTGCGGTCGCCCTCCGTGGTGAGGCCGAGAATGCCGATTTCCGTGCGCGGGTATAACGCGGCGAGCCGAGCCGCGACGTGGCGCGCCTGCCACAACGCCAGCGCCGATTCGCGCGAGGCGATCACGATGCGCCGCGGCGCTTCGGTTGCGATGGCTGTCTCCCGGGCGGTTCAGGTCATTCGGACGCGCGGCCCGATTTTCCGAACTCGCGCACGATGTGCTGCTGGCGGCGGCTCACCGCAATGCGCTCCTCCACCCCGTCAAGCAGCACTTCCCAGTGCGCTTCGCCGTCCTTCATCGTGCGCTCGAAGCCGCGCACGGCCGCGCGCGCCACCAGGCAATTGCGGTGCGTGCGCACGAATCGCTCGCCGAATTCCTCCTCGAGCTTGGTCAGCGCCTCCTCGATCAGGAACTCGCGCGCCGCGGTCCGCACCGTTACGTACTTGAGCTCGGCCTTGAGGTAGAGCACGTCTTTGACCGGGATGAGGTGAACTTTCCCGCGCTCCTGGGCGGAGAGATGTGTGCGCGCGCCGCGCGCGATTGCGTCCAGTACCTCGCCCCGCGGCGCCGCCACCGCGCGGCTGAGCGCCTCCTTCAGGCGCGTGAGACGGATGGGCTTCAGCAGGTAATCGACCGCGTTTACCTCGAAGGCGCGGATGGCGTAGGCATCGTAGGCGGTGGCAAATATGACCGCCGGCGGCCGGGCGAGCTTCTGCAAGTGCTGCGCGACCTCAATCCCGTCCATCTCCGGCATGCGGACATCGAGCAGCACGACGTCCGCCGCTTCGGCAGCCAGCAGCTCGATCGCCGCGGGTCCGTTCGCGGCCTCTCCGGCGACCTCGAGCGGCAGCTCGCCCGCGCAATCGGTGAGGAGCTCTTTCAGGCGGGAGCGCGCCGGCGCCTCGTCGTCGACGATCACCACCCGCAGCGGCCCCTTCGCTTCACCCATGAGCCGGCTCCCGTGCCGCGCGACGCGCGTCGCCGCCTTTCACGTACGGCATGACGATCCGCACTTCGTAGCTGTCCGCGTCCGCCCGCGTGGAGAGATTCGCTTCGGCGTCGAAGTGCAGCGCGAGCCGCTCGCGGATGTTCGCTACCGCCATGCGGTTGCCCTCGTGGCGGTCGCCGTCGGGGCGAAAAGGATTGCGCAGTACCGCGTGCAGCTCGTCACGCACGGCGGCAATGTTGATGACGATCGTGCCAGGATCGAGGCGCGGCTCGATTCCGTGATAGACCGCGTTCTCCAGCAATGGCTGCAGCACAAGCGGCGGCACCAGCGCATCGTGCGGCATGGCGTCGATCTGCCATTCGACCCGAAGGCGCCCGCCGAGCCGCAGCTGCTCGATGCCGAGATACTGGCGGCACAGCTCGACTTCCCGCGCGAGCGGGGTCAGCTCCCGGTTGTCGGCCATCAGCACGCGGAACAGTTCCGCCATGTCTTCCAGCGCGACCTCCGCCCGCCGCGGGTCCTGGCGGATCAACGACAGCACCGCGTTGATGCTGTTGAACAGGAAATGGGGACGGATGCGCGCCTGCAGCGCCTGCAGCCGCGCCTCCGACAGCGCCGGCGACAGCGCGCGCCCGCGCAGGTGGAAGTAGGCAAGCATCGCGAGGCTGGTGAGCGCGACGATCACGAGATAGCGCTCCAGCGGCGACGGAGAAAATCCGAGCAGGGATCGCCCCGCGAAGAACAGCGCGGCGGTAAGCGCAAGTTCCAGCGCCAGCACCGCCCCCGCGCCGAGCCAGTAGGGAAGAGGGCGCAGGATGCCGGAGAGCGCCGCGAGCGCCAGCACGGAGAGCACCAACAGCGGCTCGACCAACGCCGCGGTCTCGACGAACTCGCGCCAGATTCCGAGCGGGTCGGGACCCTTCACGATCGCCGCCGCCAGGGCCACCGCGTTGCCAAACAGCAGGATGCGCAGCATGATGCCGAGGTTGCGGAAGTTCGGCAGGGCGCCCGAGTAGGCGTTTTGATTTATACTGCGCGCCACTCCTAGATTCTAGCAGCCCGCATGTCCGCCAACGACAAAACCCGGAATCGGCCGTGGTCGGGACGGTTCGCCGAGCCCGCGACCGGGCTCGTACAGCGTTTCACCGCCTCGGTCGCCTTCGACCGCAGGCTCGCCGTCTTCGACATCGAAGCTTCGCTTGCGCACGCCCGCATGCTCGCCGCGGCCGGGATCATCGCCCCGGCCGACCTCGCGGCGATCGAGAAGGGGCTCGCGCAGATCCGCTCCGAGATCGACGCCGGAGCGTTCGCGTGGTCGGACGCGAATGAGGACGTTCATCTCAACATCGAGCGGCGCCTGATCGAGCTCGCCGGCGAGCCCGGCAAGCGCCTGCACACCGCCCGCTCGCGCAATGACCAGGTCGCGACCGACATGAGACTCTACCTGCGCGCGGAGATCGATCACGTGGCCGCGCTCATCAGGTCCGTGCAGCGCGCCTTGCTCGATCTCGCCGATGAGCACGCCGAAACGGTGATGCCGGGATACACGCATCTGCAGGTGGCGCAGCCGGTCACCTTGGGCCATCACCTGCTGGCGTACTTCGAGATGTTCGCGCGCGACGCGCAGCGTCTAGGCGACTGCCGCCGGCGCGTGAACCGCCTGCCGCTCGGTGCGGCCGCGCTCGCCGGCACTTCCTTCCCGATCGACCGCCAGCGGGTGGCCAAGGAGCTCAGCTTCGATGGGGTGTGCGAGAACTCGATCGATGCCGTGTCCGACCGCGACTTCGCGATCGAATTCGCGGCCTGCGCCGCGCTCGTCATGACGCATCTCTCGCGCTTCTGCGAGGAGATCATCATCTGGGCCAACCCGTGCTTCGGCTTCGTCGAGATCGCCGACGGGTTCTCCACCGGCTCCTCGATCATGCCGCAGAAGCGCAATCCGGACGTGGCGGAACTGATCCGCGGCAAGACCGGGCGCGTCAGCGGCCACCTGGTGGCGCTGTTGACACTCATGAAGGGACAGCCGCTCGCCTACAACCGCGACAACCAGGAGGACAAGGAGCCGCTGTTCGACGTGGTGGACACGGTGACGGCGTGCCTCGCCGTTTTCGCGGAAATGCTCGGCGGCATCAAGGTAAGCCGCGAGGCGATGGCCGCGGCCGCGCGCAAGGGGCACGCAACCGCCACCGATCTCGCCGAGTATCTGGTGCGCAAGGGCGTGGCCTTCCGCGAGGCGCACGAAGCGGTCGCGCAGGCGGTGCGCTTCGCCGAGTCGCGCAATTGCGAGCTCGCCGAGCTGGGGCTCCCCGAACTGCAGCGCTTCTCCTCCAGCATCGCCCAGGATGTCTACGATGCGCTCACGCTCGAGGGATCGCTGAAGAGCCGCAGCCACCTCGGCGGCACAGCGCCGGTCCGCGTGAAGGCGGCGATCGCCAGGGCGCGCAAATCCCTCGGCTGAATGAGCCCCTGGACGGATATCGAGCGCTCGATTCGGGCAGTAACCGGCACGCCCTTTACGATTGAGTCCCGCGGGGTTATCAGCGGCGGCTGCATCAACGAGTGCTACGCCGTGCGCGGCGCAGGCCGCGCCTACTTCGTAAAGCTCAATGCATCTTCCCGTGCGGACATGTTCGCCGCCGAGGCGGAGGGCCTGGCCGAGATCGCACGCTCCCATACCGTGCGCGTGCCGCAGCCGGTCAGCCACGGCGCCGACACCAGGGCGAGCTGGCTCGTGCTCGAGCACCTCGACCTGCTGCCCGGTGATGAGCAGAGCATGCTCAGACTCGGCCGCAATCTCGCGCGCATGCACCGCGTGAGGGGAGGCCGCCACGGCTGGCACCGCGACAACACGATCGGCGCGACGCCGCAGGTCAACACCGCGTCAGAGGACTGGGTCGCCTTCTGGCGCGAGCGTAGGCTCGGCTTCCAGTTGAGGCTCGCGGCATCCCGGGGCAATGGCGGCCGCCTGATCGCGACTGGCGAGCGCCTGCTGGAGCTACTGCCGTCCTTTTTTCGCGGCTACACGCCGCCGCCCTCCCTGCTGCATGGAGATCTGTGGTCGGGCAACGCCGGTCAGGCGGCCGGCGGCGAGCCGGTAATCTACGACCCCGCGGTCTATTACGGTGACCGCGAGGCCGACCTCGCGATGACCGAGCTCTTCGGCGGCTTCCCGGCGTCTTTCTACGAAGCCTACCGCGCCGAATATCCGCTCGATGCCGGATACGCGACGCGCAAGCACCTCTATAACCTCTATCACGTGTTGAACCACCTCAACCTATTCGGCGGCGGCTACGGCGCGCAGGCGCAGCGCATGATCGAACAGCTGCTCGCTGCCGCTTGAAAGGCGGCTTCAGGCTCTAACGCGAGGGGGAGGCGGTGCTCGCCCTCACGACGAGCTCAACCGGCAGCTCGGTGCGCGGCTCGACCGGCCTGCCCGCGAGCCGCGCCAGCAGGTGCTGGCCTGCGAAAGTGCCGAGATCCGCGGTCGGGAACTGCACGGTCGTGAGGGCGGGCGTCACGACCGCGGCCATCTCGAGGTCGTCGAACCCCGTCACCGAGACATCGCGCGGGACCGCGAGGCCCTGCGCGTGGCACTCCGCGAGCGCACCGATCGCCAGCACATCGTTGCCACAGACGACGGCGGTGGGCCGCGGCGATTCGCGCATGACTTCGCGCAGGCCTTCCCGGCCGGCCGTCAGCGTGTACGGCTTCTCGACGACGCGGCCGGGGGCAAGCGCGATGCCGCGCGCGGCGAGCGCCTGCCGCACGCCCTCGAGCCGCTCGGCTGCGCGCTCGTTGCCGTGGGTGATGCCCGAGATCATGGCGAACTCGCGGTGGCCGAGGTCGAGCAGATAACGCGTGATGCGGACCGCCGCGGCGCGGTTGTCAAAGCCAACGCAGGGATGCCGCCCGGCAACATCGAGCGCCCAGGTCAGGACGTACGGGATCTGGTGCATGCCGATCATCTGGAACACGCTCGGATGGTGCGTGGTACCGTGCAGTACCAGCCCGTCTACGCCGCGCTCGATCAGCGCGCGCGTCAAGCGCGCTTCCGCACCGGCATCGAACTCGTGGCTTGCGAGCAGCAGCGTGTAGCCGGCATCGTCGAGGGTCTTCTGCAGGGCGTGGGCGGTGTTCGCGAAGATCGCGTTGTCGAGGGTCGGAATGACGGCGCCGATGGTGTGGGTGCGGCGCGAGGCGAGCGCGCGCGCCGCGCCATGGGCGACGTAGCCGAGCGCCTGCACCGCCTCCCGGATGCGCGCGGCGGTGGCCGCCTTGACCTTGTCCGGCTGCGTCAGTGCGCGCGAAACAGTGGCGGTGGAAACCCGCGCCAGCCGCGCGACATCGGCGAGCTTTGCGGCCTTGCGTAGCGGACCTCGATCCACGCTGAAATGGCCCCCCAGTTAGCGCTCACTCACCAAAAAAAGCCGGCGCGGGGCCGGCTTTTTTTTCGTTTCCGTTCAACCACCTGTCAGCGGTAGTCTTTCGCGCTGAACTTGCGGTACTTGGGCAGCAGGCGGCGCGGCTTGCGGAACGCATCGCGCCGGAACGGATCGCCCAATTCCTGCGTCAGCATGATCTCGACGACCGAGGGCTTGCCGGAGCGCAGCGCGGCCTTGAGCGCGTCGGAGACCTCGTCCTCGTGCTCCACACGGTAGCCCTCGGCCCCCATCACGCGCGCCACCTCCGAGAAGTCCGGATTGGCGAGGTTGGTGCCGACGAAGCGGTTGTCGAAGTAGTCGACCTGGTTCTTCTTCTCCGCGCCCCACTGGCCGTTGTTGAATACCACCGCCACCGCCGGGATCTTCTCCCTTACCGCGGTCATCACCTCGGCGAGGCTCATGCCCCAGGCGCCTTCGCCAACGTAGGCGATCGCCGGGCGCTCCGGGCGCGCGACCTTGGCGCCGAGCGCCGTGGGGTACGCGTAGCCGCAGTTGCCCCAGCTCATGGCCGCGAGGAAGGAGAGCGGCTGCTCGAAACGCAGATAGCTGTTCGCGACCGAGCACACATTGCCGATGTCCGTGGAAACCATGGCGTTCTTGGGCAGCGCCTTGGCGAGCTGCGCGAGCGCGCGGCGCGGGCCAATCTGGCCTTTCCGGTTGGGAGACGGCCAGTTGGCGAGCTCGGCGATCCACGCTTCCTTCTCGCGGAGCACTTCCGCCAGCCGGTTGCGGTCGGGCTTTCTCGCCCCGCGCGCCTTCAGGCGCCTCAGCAGCTCCTGCGCCGCGAGGTTGGCATCGCCCTGGATCGCCAGCGAAACTTTCTTGACGAGACCGAGCGTGCGGTGGTCGGCGTCGATCTGGATGATCTTCGCCTCCTTCGGCCAGTAGTCGATGCCGTGCTGCGGCAGCGTGCCGAACGGTCCGAGGCGCGTGCCGAGCGCGAGCACGACGTCCGCGCGCGCGATGACCCGCATCGCCGCTTTCGAGCCCTGGTAACCCAGCGGGCCGCACGAGAGCGGGTGGCTCGCCGGGAACGAGTCGTTGTGGAGGTACGAGTTCACCACCGGCGCGGTGAGATGCTCGGCCAGCGCCTTCACTTCATCGATGCCGTCCGCCATCACGACGCCCCCGCCCGACAGGATCACCGGGAACCTCGCCTCGGCGAGCATCTTCGCCGCCTTGTCGAGCGCATTCGTCCCGCCCGCCGCGCGTTCGATGACGAGGGGCGGGAGGATCTCGTAGTCGCCTTCGCCGTAGAA